>OMJU01000165.1 GCA_900299425.1 Candidatus Rokuibacteriota bacterium | reverse complement strand
CCATGTTCACTCGCAACACTATCCCGAAGTGCTTTAAACAACTGTGTCTTCAGGCTTTTTGGAATCAGCTGTGTGACGATTTCCTCCTGCGATGGCTCAAAAATAAAATCTGTATTGCCCGCGCTCTCCCCGTCCTGAGCCTGAGGCTCTAGAGGAAGGAAGTTCTCGTTCATCACGATTTGCGTCGCTGCATTTTTGAACTTATTGTATATCAATACAATCTTGTCGTATGCTCCCGATTGAAATTTTTCCATCAATTGCTCGGCAAGGGCTGCATTAGTTTCAAAATTCAAGTCATCAAAAATGGTATTGTCATTAAAAATGACTTTACCCGACTTCTTAAACACATCATTACCTTTCTTGCCTAGAATAAAATAGTCTACCTGAGCCTGAGGAAATTGCTCTCCCACGCGCTTGGCTTCCTTAACCACGTTGCTGTTAAACGCACCAGCCAATCCTCGGTTTGAGGTGATCACAACCGCTAAAACCTTCTTGACTGGTCTTTGTGCAGTGAATGGACTGTTAGTTTCGCCATCCAACGCACCGCTTAAGTTTTGCAATAAAGCACTCAAGGTTTCAGCATAAGGGCGCATGGCCACAATAGCATCCTGAGCCTTTTTCAGCTTAGCCGCAGACACCATTTTCATGGCACTGGTAATTTGCATGGTAGACCCTACGGATGAGATTCTATTTCTGATTTCCTTTAAGTTAGCCATGTGTGCTTGCTTTTCTTAATGTGGTTAATTGATTAATTGTTCTTTGTTCTCAACTTAGTAACGCGATGACAAGTCTTGAGCGACTTGTGTCAAAACATCGATTACCTCATCGGTCAATTTACCGGACTTAAGGTCATCGAGACTAGCGCGATGCTTAGTGTTCAATAATTCAATATAATCTCTCTCGAATTCTTTTACTTTTTCTACAGGAACGTTACGCAACAAGTTCTTTGAACCAGCATAAATAATCGCTACTTGGTCTTCCACAGTATACGGATCGTTTTGTGCTTGTTTTAAGATCTCCACGTTACGCTTACCTTTTTCAATAACGTTCATAGTGGCTGCATCCAAATCACTACCAAACTTAGCAAAGGCTTCAAGTTCACGATACTGAGCTTGGTCAAGCTTTAGTGTCCCCGCAACCTTTTTCATGGATTTAATCTGAGCAGAACCTCCTACACGGGATACAGAAATCCCTACGTTAATCGCCGGACGCACCCCTGAGTTAAACAAGTCACTCTCCAAGAAGATCTGACCGTCAGTAATCGAAATTACGTTAGTTGGGATATAGGCAGAAACGTCTCCTGCTTGTGTTTCGATAATAGGTAATGCTGTCAAAGAACCTCCACCTTTTACTTTGCTCTTAAGCGAAGCAGGTAAATCGTTCATGTTCTTGGCGATATTATCATCGGCAATAACTTTGGCCGCGCGCTCTAAAAGTCTTGAGTGCAAGTAGAAAACATCTCCAGGATAAGCTTCACGTCCTGGAGGACGACGTAGCAAAAGAGACACCTCTCGATAAGCTACCGCTTGCTTAGACAGGTCATCATAGATAATAAGCGCTGGACGTCCCGTGTCACGGAAATACTCTCCAATCGCCGCCCCAGCAAAAGGAGCATAAACCTGCATCGGTGCAGGGTCTGAAGCGTTAGCCGCAACTATTGTTGTATAAGCTAGAGCCCCTTTATCTTCAAGAACCTTTGCAATGTTCGCTACAGTTGAGGCCTTTTGACCTACAGCAACATAGATACAATATACAGGCTCCCCAGCGTCATAAAATTCTTTTTGGTTGAGAATCGTATCGATACAAACTGTCGTTTTTCCTGTTTGACGGTCACCAATAACTAGCTCACGCTGACCACGACCTACAGGGATCATGGCATCAATTGACTTAATTCCAGTCTGAAGAGGTTCGTTTACTGGTTGACGGAAAATTACCCCAGGCGCTTTACGCTCAAGAGGCATTTCAAAGGTTTCCCCTTCAATAGCGCCTTTACCATCAATAGGCTGTCCTAGCGTATTTACCACACGGCCTACGATGCCTTCTCCAACATTAATCGATGCAATACGCTGCGTACGCTTTACTGTAGCGCCTTCTTTAATTTCTTTAGAAGGTCCGAGTAATACTACCCCAACATTATCTTCTTCAAGGTTAAGTACAATACCTTCAAGGCCATTGTCGAACTCAACCAATTCACCGTATTGTGCATTAGACAAACCATAAACTCTTGCGATACCGTCTCCTACGGTAAGTACTGTTCCAACCTCATCTAGTGAAGCAGTAGACTCAAGTCCGCTAAGTTGTTGTTTCAATATTGCTGATACTTCAGCTGGATTTACTTCTGCCATTGTTTTAGCTATTGTGGGCTAGGCCCTTTGAATTATATACTTTTTCTAAATTCTCTTTTTATTTTTTGGAACTGATTCGCAATGCTAGCATTGTATTGCAAGTCCCCAACACGTAAAATGAATCCTCCGATAATGCTTGGATCAATTTCAGTGGTTAATTCTATTGTGCTGCCGCCAGTCATCGCCTTTGCTTTAGCAACAATCTGTTTTTCTAGATCGGCCGTTAGCGGGGCGGCAAGGATCACTTTAGCGGTTTGAATGCCTTGAGTTTTACGGTATAAATCAATGTAGGCCTGAGCAACCTGGCCGAGTAACCCCACACGCTTATTGCTGGCCAAAAGCCCAAGCAAGTCCATAGTCTCTTTGCTCGCTCCAGAAAAAACCTCAAGCATCACCTTTTGTTTGTCCTCGGTCTTAACCACAGGACTGCGCAATACCGAACGTAAATCAGAACTCACGGTAAGGGTCTGCACAACGCGCTGCATGTCTGCCAAAACGGCGCTCACCTGACCTTTTTCTTCGGCCTGGCTCAGTAATGCTGTAGCGTATCTCAATGCTGCTCTATTCCCTGTCATGTAACTAGTTTAAAGATGAGTCCTCCAAAAGATTCTTCACCAATTTTTGTTGTTTGTCATCGCTTGACAAATTCTCTTTAACCACTTTTTCAGCGATTTCTAAGGATAGACTCGCCACCTGATTCTTAAGATCTGCAATGGCTGCCTTCTTTTCACTTTCAATGGCTGCTTGAGCTTGAGCAACCATTTTATCAGCCTCTACCTTCGCCTCATCTTTAGCGTCATTGATCATCTTGTTTTTGATGTCACGGGCTTCTTTAAGCATTGCGTCGCGCTCAACGCGTGCTTCTTTTAACAGCTTTTCATTGTCAGACTGCAGGTCAGCCATTTCTTGCTTGGCTTGCTCCGCTGCATCCAAAGCATCTTTGATGCCTTGCTCGCGCTCGTTAACCGCATCTAAAATCGGCTTCCACGCAAATTTCTTTAACAACAACACTAATAAAACAAACAGAACTGTTTGCCAAAAAAACAAGCCGATCGAAAATTCTCCTAATAGTTTTTCCATAACTTTTACTCGTTAAGAGCCATATTATAATAGAATGCCTTTAAAGACATAAATGTTCAATAAACATCGAGACAACCAACCGTTATCTCGATGTTTTGTCTACATGATTAAGCCGCGAAAATTGCTGCGAAACCAAATCCTTCAATCAAAGCCGCTGCAATAAGCATCGAGGTTTGAATTTTTCCGTAAGCTTCAGGTTGACGCGCAATCGCTTCCATGGCTTTACCACCGATTTGACCGATACCGATACCTACACCGATAACCGCTAATCCTGCTCCTACAATAGTTGGAATAGTCATAATTAATATTTATTTAAATTAAACATTCGCTTTACGTTACAAGTGCTCAAATTCTCCATCGTGCTCTACGGCATGTTCGTGTGATTCACTTGCAAATCCAAAATACAGTGCAGACAACATAGTAAAAATGTAAGCCTGCAGTAATGCCACAAGCAATTCAATAAAAGAAATTGCGAATGACAAACCAAAGCCGAGTGGTCCAGCAATCCAATTTTGGAAGATATAAATCAGTCCTATCAAACTTCCTAAAACTATATGCCCTGCTTGCATGTTTGCATACAATCGAATCAAAAGGGAAAATGGCTTGATGAAAATACCCAGTATTTCGATTGGGATTAATATTATATACAATGGAATTTTAGCCCCCCAAGACATTCCATGCCCCAGTGGATCAAAAATATGCTTCCAATAATCCTTTGTTCCTGTCAAATTCGTTAACAGAAATGTAATAATCGCCAAAGCAGTTGTAATTGCTATATTTCCCGTTACATTGATTCCCAGTGGCGTTAATCCAAATAGATTCAAAAACCACACAAAAAAGAATACAGTTAATAAATAGGGCATATAATATCTGTATTTTTCTTCTCCAATGTTAGGAATCGCGATATCATCTCTAATGTACAATACAATGGGCTCAAAGAATCGACCTACTCCTTTAGGAATACTTTTGTTCTGTGCGTAAGACTTGGCCAAGGATGAAAATATCCAGAAGAGTAAGATGGAGACTACAATAATCATGAAGACACTTTTGGTTATGGAAAAATCCAGTGGCGCATCATTCAATACATGGTGATTTTCATCAAATTTGAAGGTCCCTTCCAAATCGGTCGCATAAATTTTATAAGAGTGTTCGTCAAGTCTAAAGTATTTGCCTTTCGATTCGACCACTGCTGCCCCATGCTGCAATTCACTTGAAGAAAAAACATGCAACCCTTCTGACCACAATATTACGGGTAATGGAAAGCCTACTGAATGATGCTGTCCATTATCATCAGTGTACGAAAACAATCCGAAATCGTGTGTATCTAGGTTGTGATGTTTAACGTACTGACTGACCTCTGCCTTACGATCTTCAATTGTGCTTGTTTTTGCCTTTGGGTCGCTGGAGGCTATCAATAATTCAGATGATAACACAAAAACCAGAGAAATAAAGGTGAGCAAAGAGCGATTTAATGACATAAAAGATGTTTTTAACTCCTGATTTTAATCGCGGCAAAAATACCACTATTGATTATAATCCAAAAAGAAAAGAAAGGTTTTTTTAACCCAAGTAATTTGAATGTAAATTACAGAGCATTAAGCCGTTTAGCTAAAAATTTTAATTCAATTACTAAACATCCTAAATATGGGATAAAAAAAGAAGCAACCTCTGCTGAAGTAATAATCCCATCTAGTTTAATTTCAGGCCAAATTATTGTAAAGAATAGCAGAAATTTCAGGCCACTTAGTGAAATAAATAACCACCCTACATATCCTGATTGAATTGCCAAAAGACGATTTGCCATAAAGATAAGGCCCAGGCCTAGACCAACATTAATTGCGTAAGACTGCAACATAATCAGCGACCAAAGATTCATGCCCATAAGTGCCCGAGCCGCCAAATGGACGGTAAAGATTAAGGTGATTAAGCCCAAAAAATAGAGGTATGTGCGGTCATTTTTTTGCATGATGACTTGGGGCCAATGGAAATTTCAAGAGTTAAGTTTATTGGTTTGTCGCAAAACTAAATAAAGGGCTAGTCCGACACCGATAAAGGTACCTGAAATTTGAGGGATTTTAGAGGCGATCCCCCAGTAATTTGCAATCCATAGACCCAGGCGATGTCCTAAGTATATGACCACGCCCATTTCAAGTCCAATACCCGAGAGCGCTAACCAACGCTTCCAAGAGTTTTCGCTAGATGGCATGACTAAATAAAAGAGGTTAAACAATAAAATTAAGCCGAAGTCGTCCCGGCCGCCTCTGCTTTCTTGAGACGATGTTGACGATCGAATAAACTGCTGCTACTGGAGTTGCCTGATTCTGCGGGAGCGCTATTGCCGTCTTGCATACTACAAGTCCCATTGAATATAGCGCCAGGCTCTACAGAAAGTTTGCCGACAATAACCTG
>OMJU01000164.1 GCA_900299425.1 Candidatus Rokuibacteriota bacterium | reverse complement strand
TTTGCGCCAATACCACGGTCAATTTAGATTAGTAGAGGGAAAAGATACGGCCAGCGAAGCGGAACAAATCATGAACGATCAGCTAAAAGGCATTGCTGCTATTGCCAGTAGAGATGTGGCTGAGGCCTTTGGATTAGAGATTTTGGACAGCCAAATACAAGACATCAAACAAAATCAAACACGTTTTGTGTTGTTTGGTCACCCGGGCATTAGTTCCCAAAAAACGCCGAATAAAGCAAGCATTAAATTTCAATTGGGTCACGAGGTGGGTTCGTTGAGTCGGGCACTTGGGGTACTGAGTGATTACCAAATTAATTTGACCAAGATTCAATCATTACCGGTATTGGGGATGAATTGGCGCTATGCATTTTTTGTGGACGTAACTTTTGACAGTCCGGAAAAATTTAAAACGGCAATAGAGGTGCTACAACAAGGTGTTAAGCACTTTAAATTATTGGGATTATACGCCCAGAATAAGGAAAACATACCCAGTCAATTGGGAGAAAAATTAAAAATATGAGTCAGAACAATCAAGCGCGTGAATGGTTGCGCAAAATGAATTTAGGGCATCCCATTGTTATTGCAGGGCCTTGCAGTGCGGAAACACAAGATCAACTCTTGGAGACCGCTCGAGGGCTCACCCAAACAAAAACTTCTGTCCTTAGAGCCGGGCTTTGGAAGCCGCGTACAAGACCTGGAAATTTTGAGGGGGTAGGAGCCCTCGGTTTGCCATGGCTTAAAAAAGCGAAGCAGGAGACTGGATTATTGACCACTACTGAGGTGGCCCATCCCCATCACGTAGAGTTAGCTTTAGCGCATGATGTGGATATGCTTTGGATTGGCGCACGCACTACCGTGTCGCCTTTTATTGTTCAAGATATTGCCGATGCTTTAAGTGGCACTGACAAAATTGTATTGATCAAAAACCCGGTGAACCCTGATCTTTCTCTTTGGATGGGGGCTTTGGAACGTTTTGAGAATGTCGGAATTACCCAGCTTGGGGCCATCCACAGAGGCTTTTCTACCTATGAAAAAACAAAATACCGCAATATTCCGGAGTGGCAAATAGCCATTGACTTTCAAAGAAAACGACCAGATGTACCCCTAATTTTAGACCCATCCCACATGGGTGGTCGCCGCGATTTGATTTTTGAATTGTCGCAAACCGGCTTGGATTTGAATTATGATGGCTTGATGATAGAGAGTCACATTGATCCCGATAATGCTTGGAGTGATGCCGCACAGCAAGTGACTCCGCAGCGATTAGGAGAAATTATCACAGCGCTTAGAATGAAAGAAACTGATGTTTCTGCAGAAGAATTTCACAAGACCCTAGACGCATTAAGGGCCAAAATTGATGTCATAGATCAACAACTTGTTGAATCACTGGGCAGAAGAATGGGAATCGCAGTGCAAATCGGTCAACTCAAGCACGACAATAACGTATCCATATTGCAGTCCGATCGATGGACCTCAATTCTGGAGCGGATGGTGTCGGCAGGAGTGCAGCAAGGATTGAGTGAGGAATTCACCCAACGATTATTCAAAGCCATTCACCAAGAATCGATCAATCAGCAAAAAGGGATCAAGGAATCTTAAAGCAAGCATGATTTGATTCATCGTATATTGCACATAAATTAGCAATTTTGTACCTCGATGAAGGGCTTGGTTTATAAATCTACGGGAAGTTGGTATACGGTTCGCTCTGCCGATGGCGAGTTTTATCCTTGTCGCATTAAGGGTAAATTTCGCATCGATGGCATTAAAAGTACCAATCCAATTGCCGTTGGGGATCGTGTGGTATTTGAGTTAGAGTCGGCCGATCAAGAAACCCGGGGCGTTATCACTAAAATTGAACCTAGAGATAATTACATCATCCGAAAATCCGTAAATCTTTCCAAGCAAACCCACATTATTGCCTCCAATATCGATTATGCTTTTTTATTGGTCACGCCAAACAATCCAGTCACCACAACCTCGTTTATCGACCGCTTTTTGGTGACCGCTGCAGCCTATCATATCGATTGTATATTGTTGTTCAATAAGTCTGATGCCTATGATCCGGAGTCACAGGATCAGGCAAAGTATTTGGCGGCCTTGTATCGCTCGATCGGTTATCACTGTATCGGGATTTCTGCAAAAACCGGAAAAAACGTGGATCAAATCAAAGCACTCATGACTGATAAGACCTCACTTTTTTCAGGGCACAGTGGTGTTGGGAAATCCACTCTAGTCAACGCTTTAGCGCCGGAGTTGGATTTGAGGACGGCCGAGATTTCTCTCCTACATGCCCAGGGACAGCATACGACGACTTTTGCCGAGATGTTTGATTTGCCATTTGGAGGCCGAATTATCGATACTCCGGGGATTAAGGGCTTTGGTGTTGTGGACCTAGAGCCTTCGGAGTTAGGGGCGTATTTTCCAGAATTTTTTGCCCTTCAGGATCAATGTAAGTTTAACAACTGTCAACATATCAATGAGCCAAATTGCGCAATAAAAGAACAACTAGAATCCGGTGCGTTGGCTTGGTCGCGCTATCATAGTTATTGTCAAATGCATTCTGGCGATGACAGTCAATATCGCAAAGATTTATACCCCCAGTCATGAAAGCAGTCGTACAAAGAGTAAAATCGGCCAGTGTGCGTGTTAACCAAGAAATTGTTGGGGCAATTGATCACGGATTATTAGTGTTATTGGGCATCAGTGTGAATGACACCCCGAAACAGGTCCTTCAGTTGAGTCGAAAAGTAGCCAACTTGCGCATCTTCGCCGACCAAAACGCCCCGATGAATATAGATGTTAAAGCCGTGGGCGGTGATGTATTGGTGGTGAGCCAATTCACCTTACACGCACAAACGAAAAAAGGCAACCGTCCTTCCTTTATTGAAGCGGCCGCAGGGGAAAAGGCAGAGCCTTTGTATTTAGAGTTTATTCGGTGTTTACAACTAGAAACAGGTCGCACCATTCAGACCGGGCGTTTTGGCGCTGACATGAGTGTTGCTTTGGTCAACGATGGCCCAGTAACTATAATTTTAGATACGGATCAGTATTAATAGAGCAAAATTAAACGCTATGGAATTATCCAGCTTACAAAAACAGGTAGACCAATGGATCCAGGATCATGGGGTACGTTATTTTAATGAACTCACCAATATGGCACAACTCACTGAAGAAGTGGGTGAGGTTGCACGTATTATTGCACGACGTTATGGAGAACAAAGCGAAAAGCCCAGTGATAAAGAGAAAGATTTGGGTGAGGAATTAGCCGATGTTTTGTTTGTTGTGCTGTGTCTTGCCAATCAAACGGGTGTTGATTTGCAAAGGTCATTTGATAAAAAGATGGCCATAAAAACACAGCGCGATCACAATCGTCATCACCAAAACGATAAGTTAAAATAGCCATCAAGCGCAGCTGATATGTTTTATTCCATAGTTTCACAGACTAAATTTTGGCGTTCTGTCCTGGGCTTAGCCTTGGGCTTCGCTGTGATTTTTATTGTGATCAAAGGCCTGTTAGCACAGGGTTCTTTTTTGATATTTTTTAATTCTTGGCGCAATGTACTGGGGCTGATCCTAGGTTCATTAATCTATGGTTTTTTTGCGGCTTACAGTCGTTTTTATAAACATTTCAAAGCCCGCAAGCAATAAACCTTATGCTACACCTTCAAACATTTGAGCCGATTCAAAATGACTTAATGCTCTCGCTTACGGGTTCAAAAAGTGAAACCAATAGGTTGCTTATTCTGCAGGCACTTTGGCCTGAAATCAGTTTGAGTAATTTGGCGGATTGTGATGATGCTCAGGTGATGATTGAAGCCTTAAAGAAGACAAGTGGTAACATCGATGTGGGGCATGCGGGCACTGCAATGCGTTTTTTGACGGCCTATTTTGCTTGCTTTCCAGGATGTTCTGTAGTGCTCACTGGGTCACAGCGCATGAAACAAAGACCCATAGGCATTTTGGTTGAGGCACTAAAGGCTTTGGGCGCCGATATAAGCTATTTGGGTCAAAAGGGTTATCCTCCATTGGCCATCCAAGGCTTGCCCTTAAAAGGAGGGCGGGTCTGCATGTCTGGGGCCGTTAGCAGTCAATATTTAACGGCCTTGATGCTTGTCGGTGCTAAATTTGAAAATGGCTTAACCATCGATATCCAAGGGGATCTGACCAGTTTGCCGTATTTGCAAATGACAGAGTCTCTGCTCGCACAGTTAGGTATGGTTACCAGTCTAAGTCCAAAGGAAATTTGTGTAATGGGCCCGGCTATTCATCAAAATAAGCATTTGAGCGTGGAATCTGATTGGAGTGGGGCCTCGTATTGGTACAGTATGGTGGCTTTGAATCCAAATTGGCGCATTGGGTTGCGCTTTTTGAAACAAAACAGCCTGCAAGGGGATCGTGCCATTGCTGATTTATTTGAAAGTCTGGGTGTAAAAACTGAATTCGACCCAGGGCAGCAATGTGCCTGGCTTAGCAGCAACCAAAAGGCGCCATCTGACTTTATTACTTGGGATTTATGCGATACTCCGGATTTGGCCCAAACCATTGCTGTGTGTTGTTTTGGCCTCGGTATTGGTTGTCATTTATCAGGATTACACACCCTGAAAATTAAAGAGACGGACCGGCTCACGGCCTTGTCTGTGGAATTGAATAAGCTCGGTGCCCAAGTGACCATCACAGAGCGCAGCTTGAGTTTATCACCACGTAAGGGGCCTATCAAATCGGAGGTCTGTATAGACACCTACCATGACCACAGAATGGCTATGGCTTTTGCGCCCCTAGTATCAAAAGTTCCAATAAAAATTGCTGATCCAGAGGTGGTCACTAAGTCCTACCCCAATTTTTGGAATGACTTCGCTCAGGTCGGTGTGCGATTCGATTCAAGGAATTAATTGAGGTTTTACTTGACAACCCCCTTGTGGAGGTTGTATATTTGCCAGCTTTAACAAAAGACCACGCTCTATGGGAATGAAACTCTCCAACTTCAATTTTAATTTACCGCCAGAACTTTTGGCTGAATATCCTGCACCAAACAGGGACGAGGCAAGACTTATGGTTTTGGATCGCAAAAACAAGACTATTGAGCACAAAATGTTCAAGGACTTAATAGATTATTTTGACGAGCAAGATGTGTTGGTTTTGAATAATACTAAGGTTTTTCCTGCCCGTCTCTACGGAAATAAGGAAAAGACTGGGGCGCGTATCGAAGTATTTTTACTTAGAGAATTAAACGCAGAAACACGCCTTTGGGATGTTTTGGTGGATCCAGCGAGAAAAATAAGAATTGGGAATAAATTGTATTTTGGGGATGACGATAGTCTTGTTGCTGAAGTCATCGATAACACGACCTCTAGAGGACGTACGCTGAGATTTTTATTTGACGGGTCTTATCAAGAGTTTCGCGATAAATTAACGGAGCTTGGAGAAACGCCTTTGCCCAAATATATCAAGCGTGAAGTTGAGCCTGAAGACGCAGAGCGTTATCAAACCATATTTGCAAAAAATGAAGGAGCTGTTGCTGCGCCCACCGCAGGTTTACACTTTTCTAAGCACCTGATGAAGCGTCTAGAAATCAAAGGTGTGAATTTTGCTGAGGTCACCCTTCATGTAGGCCTAGGAACGTTCAGCCCTGTGGAGGTTGAAGATTTGTCCAAGCACAAAATGGACAGCGAAGAAATTTTTATCGACCCACAAGCTGTTCAAACCATCAATTCGGGCATTGCTCAAAAAAGACGTGTTTGTGCTGTTGGGACCACTGTAATGCGGGTATTGGAGAGTTCAGTTTCTTCGAATGCGACGTTAAATCCTTATCAAGGATGGACCAATAAATTTATTTTTCCACCCTACGATTTTAGCATCGCCAATGCTATGGTGACTAATTTTCACACACCAAAGTCTACCCTATTGATGATGGTTTCGGCTTTTGCGGGACATGACTTTATTAAAGAGGCTTATGCAGAGGCGGTAAAGGAGCGCTATAGATTTTACACTTATGGTGATGCCATGTTAATCATATAAGAACGACTTCAAACCCTCGATTATCGAGGGTTTTTTTATGAGTGTAATCTTTTTTTAATTACCTTAGAAGGTCTATAAAATCATGAGATTCAAATAAATGCTGAGGTTTCCCTTCATATTGATGTTTGTTTTTTGTTCAGCAATGCTGGGGCAAGGCAATGCGCCGGAGCCCAGGAGCTGGGATTTTGCACTTGAGTCTCCAGAGTTAATTGATTTGTCGGTCTTAGATATGACTGATGTTTTGGCTCAGGATTTGGTGGCGGATCAAGATAAGTCTATGCCTTGGCGTTACGGTATTGAGCGCTCAGTTTCGGTCGATATATTTACCCATGGTCAGTGGACAGAGTTTTCTGATGGCACTCGGCTTTGGCGTATGGCCTTACGTTCACCAGGGGCGCTTAATTTAAGTTTAAATTTTTCAGATTTTTATATTCCTCAAGGGGGACAAGTTCAGTTTTATAATGCTGCTCAAACAGATTGGTCTAAAGTTCATGTAGCGAATTCTGGCTCAGCCCGTGCGTTTGGGACTTGGATCATAGAAGGCGATGAAATCGTTATTGAGTACCTTGCTCAGGCCAATACAACAGAATTACCGAGATTGCATGTGGATGGCCTAATCCATGGCTATCGGATGGGTGTCGTCAATAGTTTGATTGAAAATCAAAGTGAATCACGTGGTCTTGAAGATTCTGGAGACTGTCATTACGATGTAAACTGTAGTGTTGGGGAGTCATTTGATGGACATCGCAATCAACTTAAAAAGGCGGTAGCTTTGCTTAACTTGGGTAATGGATATTTGTGTTCTGCGGTGCTGGTCAATAACGCCAAACAGGACAAAACGCCTTATATCTTGACGGCAAATCATTGTCTGGAGAATTCTAACCCGGTGTATTGGTCGCTTCGTTTTAATTGGATCAGTCCCGATCCTGTTTGTGGCTCTGAGGAAAGTAGCATAGATATTGGTACAAATTTTACGGTCAATGGGGCTCAATTACGGGCGAGAAATGCTCGTTCAGATTTTGCTCTGGTTGAATTAATAGAAGCTATTCCAGCTTCTTGGGATGTTGCTTTTGCCGGCTGGGATAGAACAGATGATCTTCCACAATATCAAATTGGGATACATCATCCCCAAGGCGATGTTATGAAAATTTGCCGCGACGACGATCCACTTGCTCGTGATACCGCAAACGGGACTCAGGTTTGGTTAATCAAAGGTGCTGATGTCGGTGGCGGTAATGGATGGGATATTGGCAGCACCGAAGGCGGATCTTCAGGATCACCACTGTTTAACGATCGAGGTCAGATTATCGGTCAACTTCATGGCGGTATGTCAAATTGCGATGGATTACAAAGCAATGGTCGTTATGATCTTTACGGACGTTTTGCCAGTTCTTGGTCTTCAGGAACCGGTCCAGAAGAGCGATTGAGCGATTGGCTCGATCCCGACGGCTTGGGTATTGAGCAATTGGGGACCTTAGAAAATGCGCTGAGTATTGGAGACTTTGACTTAGAGGGGCAAGTAGCTGTATATCCAAACCCCGCTAGAGATCATATATTTATTCAAAACACCAAATACCCTCGTCTTCGTGGCAATGTGTTTGCGCTCACTGGCCAAAATCTCATCTCTTTGGATTTATCAGCCACAGAAAATCAAATAGACGTTTCGCTTTTGGCTCCTGGAATATATTTGCTTTACTTGGAAGATATGGATTCAGGTAATGTCGTGACTAAAAAATTGCAAATCCAGCCATAAATTGTGCTTATTGGTTCATGGCTAAAGTTGTACTTTTACCGCATCTATGGCCGAAACTAAAAAAGACATCAGGCGACTCAGCCTAGAGGAATTGCGTTTGTTTTTTACCCAGCGTGGCGATCAGGCATTTCGGGCCAATCAGGTCTATCAATGGCTTTGGCAAAAAGGAGCCCATACCTTTGAACAAATGACCAATCTCTCTTTATCTACAAGAGATTTACTGCAGGAGCATTTTGTTATCAATCATATTAGCGTTGATCATATGCAGCGCAGTAGCGATGGGACCATTAAAAACGCAGTGCGCTTGCATGATGATTTGATCGTAGAGTCGGTACTCATTCCCACTAAATCGAGAACAACGGCTTGTGTGTCATCACAAGTAGGGTGTAGTTTAGACTGTACATTTTGTGCTACGGCCAGACTCAAGCGCATGCGAAACCTCAATCCTGATGAAATTTATGATCAAGTCATGGCCATCCATAGAGAGAGTCTGCTTTATCACGACCGACCATTGTCTAATATTGTTTTTATGGGCATGGGGGAGCCACTGATGAACTATAATAATGTTCTTTTGGCCATTGAAAAAATCACAGGCGACGAGGGTTTAAGGATGTCCCCAAAGCGCATTACCCTGTCTACTTCAGGCGTCCCTAAAATGATTAAAAAGTTAGCAGATGATGAGGTTAAGTTTCACTTGGCCCTGTCGTTACATTCTGCAATTCAAGAAAAGCGTCAAGTCATCATGCCTTTTGCTGAGCGTTTTGTGCTCGATGACGTTTTAGAGGCACTTGTCTATTGGTACGAAAAAACCAAAAGGCGCGTCACCTTTGAATATATCGTATGGGATGGATTTAACGACACCGATATAGATATTCAGGCCTTGGTGCAATTCTGTAAAAAGGTGCCTTGTAAGGTTAATATTATAGAGTACAATGCCATAGATGACGGAACGTTCAAGCAAGCTGCCGTACATCGAATAGAAGCTTATACTCAAGCATTGGAAAAAGCGCATATTCCTGTAACGGTAAGGCGCAGTCGCGGAAACGACATCGATGCTGCGTGTGGCCAACTGGCCAACAAACATTAGGGCATTAAAAAAGGGAGCTTCAATAGAAACTCCCTTTTTTTGGTATTAAACTTTAAACAGTGCGCTAAATTATTAACGCTTGCTAATTTTGATAGACTTAGTCTGTCCTTCAGCAGAGATCGTTGCGATGTAAACACCGGCGCTAAGACGATCCATAGCTACAGTAGCTGATGTTGCGTTGATTTGCTGACGCGCTACTTCTTGACCAAGTACATTGTGCAATACAACTTGATCCATCATGGTAGCTGAACTCAAGTGAAGGGCGTTATCACTGGTGTGGTATTGGAAAGCACCAAATGCGCTATCTGCTACACCAAGAGATCCTTGGTCACCAGCTGCGATTCCTGTATCAGGAGTTGCTTCAAAAGCAAAATCTTTTACGGTAATAAGGTTGTCACCATTTACATCAGTATCCAAACGAACCCATCCGTAATGTGTAGTTCCAGTCGTTAAACTGATAAAACGGACCCCTAGGTATCCGTCAGTTACATCACCACACCACTGGCTGTTTGAATAAGCACAACCGTAGTAGTTAAGGTCACCGCGGTCACCAGTAGTAGTGTATCCACCAGCACTATCAATAACATCTCCTTCTGCCAATAGCAGGGGGTAGTCGTAGCCTCCTGAAGTAAATCCAAGGAATGCCCCACCAGAACTTGGAAACACAATTGCAGCGTTTCCACCGGCAAGACCATCAGGATTGTTAACTGACACATCTTCAAATGTATCGGCTTCAAAATCTAAAGAGAATACATCTCCTACTTGAAGGGTAACGTCTGGGTCTACGTCAGTGTAGACTACCTGACCATTAGCATCAGCACCGGCCATTACTGCTGCTGACATTGCACCGTATTGTGCTAATCTTTTTGATAAATTTTTCGAAGTAATTTTTTTCATAAACTAAAAATTGGAATTGAAACTTTTCTTTTGCAGCTTTGCTACTTAAGGTAAATATATGAATTAAAGATGGTTTTACTTCACATTGTGGCCATAAATTGGGCTTTTTCAATTAATTTTTATCTAAACACAAAAAAATATGATCAAAAGTAGCGAAATAGAGCGTGAGCGTTTTGATCCAGACAATATACCTGTAGAGGGTTCTTTGGGCTTGTTGGCTTTGGGAGATGTAGGTTTTGAGGCTTGGCGCAAGGCCAAAGGTCATTTGCGCAACAACAACAATATCGCCCATGAAGAAAAATAAGTTGCTCTTAATTGGCTGGGATGCCGCAGATTGGGACATCATTTGGCCTTTGATTGCGCAAGGAAAAATGCCAGCCTTGGCTTCGATGATCAGAAGAGGAATTCACGGGAACATCAGTACGATGACCCCGCCTTATTCTCCGATGCTTTGGACTTCTGTGGCTACGGGTAAAACTCCCGATAAGCATGGGATTTTAGGATTTATCGAGGTAACTCAAGACGGTCAATCTGTGCGCCCGGTAACGACTTTGTCGCGTAAAACTCGGGCGCTTTGGAACATTTTTCACAACCAAGGACTTAAATCCAATTGGGTGGGCTGGTGGCCTAGTTTTCCGGTGGAGCCCATTAATGGTTGTATTGTTTCTGACCGTTTTCAGAAAACACATATGGACCCCAGGATTCAAACGCCAGTGAGTCCAAGGTCTATTCATCCTTGGGATATGGTCAAAGAATTTGCGCCATTGCGGATGTTTCCTTTTGAAATCACTCAGGCCCATTTATATCCTTTTGTGCCCCAAGCACACAAGGTGGATCAAGAAAAGCACAAAGGCTTGCACGCCATCGGTAAAATTGTTTCTGAAAATAGTTCATTGCACAACGCAGCGACGCGTTTATTGCGTACCTCAGAGTGGGATTTTATGGCGGTCTATCACGATATGATCGATCATTTCTGTCACAGTTTTATGAAATATCATCCCCCGAAACACCCTGGGGTAGATCCTGCTAATTACGAATTGTTCAAAGATGCGGTTATAGGGGCCTATATCTTTCAGGACATGATGCTTGAGCGCACCCTTAATTTAATCGATAAGGACACCACGGTCATTGTGATGTCTGACCATGGATTTGAATCCGGTGACAAGCGAATCCTGAATATGCCAAAAGTTCAGGCTGCGCCCTCTTTGGAACACAGACAATTTGGAATGTTTGTAGCCTGTGGACCGAATATCAAAGAGAACGAGAAAATCTACGGACTTGGACTCATCGATATAGGGCCGACTATCCTACATCATTACGGACTTCCAATCGGACGCGATATGGACGGTAAGGTGAATACAGATCTTTTTAAGGAGCCAGGAGAGGTAACTTACATTGATAGCTGGGATGATATGCCTGGAGATTTTGCCGAGATTGATAAGAAAGAGCAGACCGATGTTTTATCCGACGCACAAACCATGGAACAGCTGGTCGAACTCGGCTATGTAGAGCGTCTAGATGAAAAATTTGAGGTAGCCATTCGCAATACGCGCATTGATTTAAAACACAATTTAGCACGCGTCCATTTGGGTAAAAAGGATTTGGCTATGGCCAAAACGATTTTACTCGAACTACTCGAAGAGCCCAAGGCAAAGGACTATGCTCCTTTTTTGATGGATTTGATCAGTATTGCTATCAAGGAAAGGGATTTTGAATCGGCTTTGATGCATCTTGAGGCTGTCAAAAACTCTGACACCGAAGTTTCCTATAATCTCGATTTAACTGAAGCACAGATTCGCTCTGAGATGGGTCGCCCTCGGGAGGCACTAGTTTTAATTGAGCGTCTTTTGGAAAAAGACCAAACTGGACCCGTGTGGTATCGCTATGGTTTATTGCATTATGAGTTAGGCGAATTCGAGCGGGCCATTGAGGCTTTTGAGCGGGCCATTGAAAAAGAGTCTCAAATCCCGACTTATCACGCAGCAATGGCTGAGGTCTTACTGCAAATGGATCAGTTTGAAGAAGCGGCTGAGTATGCCCTTACTAGTGTGGAGCTGGTAAAGTTCTTTCCAAAAGGGCATTTGCTTTTAGGACAGGCACTCGAGAAATTGGGGGATCTTGAAAATGCTGAAATAGCCTATGAAATGGCGACAAAGCTCAAACCAAGAGAATTCCACAAGGCCGAGCATTCGCTTGAAAACATTAAAGAAAAGAGGGATATCGACTACACCCTAGAAGATAAAGCCACCCACAAATACTACGAAAATCAGATTGTCGTGGTGTCTGGATTACCGCGTTCTGGTACGTCAATGATGATGCAGATGCTCGATCGTGGTGGTGTGCCCATTCTGCAAGATGAGCTGCGCGAGGCCGACATCTCAAATCCAAAAGGGTATTATGAGTACGAGCCGGTCAAAGCCTTGTACAAGGATAATTCTTGGTTAGATAAGGCCCAAAATCTGGGGGTAAAGATTGTTGCGCCTTTATTGAGGTATTTGGATGGCAAATACCGTTATAAGGTGATTTTTATGAATCGAGATATTCACGAGGTCATTCAATCCCAGCAAAAGATGTTGGGTAAGGATTCCGAGGTATTTCCCGTACACTTATACAATCAATTTCAGCGATTGCTGAAGTCTGTCACGAGTTGGCAAAAAATTGAACCCGGTGTAGAAATATTGTACATCAACCACCGCGATGTGATCCAAAATCCAAAGCAGGTAGCAGCGCAAGTGGCAAAATTTATTGGGCAACCACTAGACGTTGCATCCATGGCTTCTGTGGTAGACCCAAAACTTTATCGCAACAAACATCAAGACGCATGATTTTGTTAAGTAGTTGCATGAGCTTATGAAAATTACGGCCCAAATAAAGGCGCCCATTGAGGTGGAAATGGAACTTTTTGAGAAAAAGTTTTATGCCTCCATGTCTTCAAAAGTCGCCTTGCTCAATCGTATCACTCATTTTGTTGTGAATCGAAAAGGCAAGCAAATGCGCCCAATGTTTGTTTTTTTAGTGGCCAAATTGTGTCAAGAAAAAGGCCTAGAAGAGCGCACCTACAGAGGGGCCTCGGTCATTGAATTGATCCATACAGCGACTTTAGTTCATGACGATGTGGTAGACGACAGTAACCAAAGGCGCGGTTTTTTCTCCATAAATGCTTTATGGAAAAACAAAATTGCGGTACTTGTTGGGGATTATCTTTTGTCCAAAGGCCTGTTGTTGTGCATCGACCATGATGATTTTGACCTGCTCAAGATTATTTCGGTGGCTGTGCGCTCCATGAGTGAAGGGGAGTTATTGCAAATTGAAAAAGCGCGAAGACTTGATATTACCGAAGAAGTATATCTGGAAATAATCAAACAAAAGACTGCCACCTTGATCGCCTCTTGTTGCGCGATTGGGGCACGAAGTGTACATGCTAGTGAGGAAGAAGTTACACAGATGTGGGCCTTTGGTCAGGCGCTCGGAATGGCTTTTCAAATTAAGGACGATCTGTTTGATTACGGTAGTGCCCAAATCGGAAAACCTTTGGGCATAGACATTAAGGAGCGTAAATTAACCCTGCCCTTAATACACGCCTTAGAGAAGGCAAACAAAGAAGAGAGACGATGGTTACTGGACTCAATTAAAAACCACAACCGGGATAAAAAGCGGGTAAAAGAGGTCATTGCAAAGGTTAAATCCTTAGGCGGATTGACCTATGCCGTTGAAAAAATGAAGCATTATCAGGCCCAAGCAATGGCCATTTTAGATACTTATCCGGAAAGTCCTGAAAAAAAATCACTTACCTTGATGATTGAATATGTTATTGAGCGAAAAAAGTAGGGCATTAATGCTGTAATTGTATCAGGGCAATCCGCCTCGCTTTACATTGTTCAATGAGTTTTGTGGCGGCTCTCGGAGTTCGTGTAATTGTATTAAATTTATCTCGTGTTAAAAATCTGAATAACAGTACATGATTTCAAGAACAACCATTGATCAAGTATTTGAAACTGCTCGCGTTGAGGAGGTGATCGGTGATTTTGTTCAGCTAAAGAAATCGGGCTCAAACTACAAGGGTCTAAGTCCGTTTACCGATGAACGCACCCCGAGTTTTATGGTTTCGCCTGTAAAACAAATTTGGAAAGACTTCAGTAGTGGCAAAGGAGGCAATGCTGTGGCTTTTTTGATGGAACACGAGCATTTCACTTATCCAGAGGCAATAAAGTACCTGGCTAAAAAATACAATATTGAGATAGAAGAAACCGAGCAAACTGCAGAACAGAAGCTTGAGGCGGATAAGAGAGAATCGCTTTATTTAGTCAATGAATTTGCCCGAGATTACTTCAAAACTACCCTAAAAGATTCTCAACAGGGTAAAGCTGTGGCTATGACTTATTTTAAAGAACGCGGTTTTAGCCTAGAAACCATAGAAAAGTTCCAATTAGGGTACAATGATGATCGTTGGGATGGTTTCACACGGGAGGCCCTAAAACAGGGGTATCAGATGAGTTTTCTGGAGGAAACGGGATTGACTATCGTCAAAGGAGATCGCCAGTTTGACCGTTTTCGCTCACGTGTAATTTTCCCGATTCACAGCATGAGTGGTCGTGTTCTAGGTTTTGGAGGGCGTACCCTTTCGACCGATAAGCAACTTGCCAAATATCTCAATTCCCTAGAGAGTGAGGTTTATCATAAAAGTAAAATTCTCTACGGCATAAACTTTGCGAAACAAGGTATTGCAAAGGAAGACAACTGCTATTTAGTGGAGGGTTATACCGATGTAATTCAAATGCATCAAAGGGGCCTTACCAATGTCGTTGCATCGAGTGGTACAGCATTAACTCCTGAGCAAATCAGATTAGTCAACCGTCTGACCAAAAACATGACCTTGCTCTTTGATGGAGATGATGCTGGGATTCGCGCCTCATTGCGCGGTGTTGATTTAATATTAGAGCAGGGCATGAATGTCCGTATCTGTACCTTTCCCCAAGGTGAGGACCCGGATAGTTTTGCCCGCAACAATTCACTGGACGCCCTTTTGGATTATTTGGCGGCTAACACCACGGACTTTATCAATTTTAAGGCCTCCTTACTGGCCAAAGACGCAGCGGATAACCCAATAAAAAAATCAGAAACGGTGCGCGATATGGTTCAAAGCATCGCCAAAATACCAGATCACATTAAGCAAGAAGTTTATCTCAAGGAATGTGCTCGGATTATGGATATAAGTCAAGAAGTACTTTTTAGTACCTTGGCACAGATTCTGCGAAAAAATCGCAATGATGCTCAAAGGACACCTGAGGTGAGTGCACCGCGTCTTGATGTAATTCAAAAACCAAAAACAGAACCTAAAGTCGATGTTCAGCACAGCTTAGAGCGAAAAATCATTGAACTCTTGTTGCTTTATGGCGGCTTTGAACAAGAATTTGTTGAAACGGTCATTGAGTCGGATGAAAGTGGTACGCTAGGCCATAAGTCGGTTCTTCAATCTGCCCTGGTGTATCAAAAAATATATTTAGATCTTCAAGAAGATGAGATAGAGTTTACGCATCCGGAATTTCAAGATCTTTTTTATCGCATCATAGAAGCATATCATCAAAATCCAGAGCTCAAAATAGATGGCTTTCTGCAAGATTTGCCCCATGAACTATCAGCACAGGTCACCCATATCTTGATGGATGAAGAAAAGCATCAATTGCATCAATGGGACCGCAAACTCATTTTTGTTAAAGAAAAGAAAGAGGGGGTTGCTCAGATTGTTGCAGAAACTATTTTAAATCTGCGCCGACACTTGGTGACAAAAAAAATCGATGAGTTAAGCGTACAGTTTAAAGAGGCCTCTTCCACAGAGCATAGTGAGGAAACTTTGCAAGCCGTTACCGATTATATCGGACTAAAAAAGGTGCTTTCCGAAAAACTCAATAGAGTACTTTAAAGTTCCTGAGGCATTTTAAAGTTTATGGAGTTACTCGAGAACTTAAAGGGGTCCTCTTGATTTTTATCGAATACGCTCAGGTTTTATGGGTCCCAAATAGTTTGAAAACACAGGTGTTTCTTGTTACGGCGGAAAATGATCTTTAAAAAATTACCCCATTCTAAACAGGCGGGCTTGATTGATCAGGCCTGCGATATTGTCGACCTTTAATTTAGTCAACAAGCGCGTTTTATAGGTGCTTACAGTTTTCTCGTTTATGTCCAAAGCCTCAGCAATATCTTTGTTGCGTTTTCCTGAGGAAAGCATATTGAGGACTTCAATTTCGCGAGTTGAAAGCTTTTTGTAGCGATTGATCGCACTACTTTCTCCAATACTGCGCGGGGTGAATGAAGCATTGAGTTCGTCGTTAAAATAAATGCCGCCTTTGGCAAGACGCTTTAACGCCTTCAAAAATATCTTAGGTGCGGCAGATTTAGGCAAATAGCCCGCAGCTCCAGTTTTAATGCATCTTAGGGCATAAATTTCCTCAGCAAGATGTGAAAAAATCAGGATGCGCAGTTTGGGGTATTCGTTTTTGATATAACGCAAAGTGCTGACACCATTGAGTTGCGGCAATTCAAGCTCCATGATCAAAATGTCCGGTGTACTCAGCTCAAGCTCCCTGTTTAGCTCATCCATATTTTGAGCCTTACCGACAATTTCGAACTCCTCTGTTTTGCGCAACATACACGAAATTCCTTTGCGTATTACAGGGTGATGATCAGCAATAATTATGCGTTTGGTGGTATTCATTTAATTCAAATGCTGTAAAATAGGCCCTTTTCAGATTTTATATACCGAAATTATCGATGAACTGCGCTTATTTTCAAAGTATTAGCGTAAATCTATGGGAATAATGCACACTGAAATGGGCATCATCTTGTGTTGATTCACCCTATTAAGTTTTTGATAAATAGAGAAAACTTCCGCTTGACGAGGACTCAATTGGGCAGTGGCATGATCCCCTTCTGCGCTTAATTTCATAGCCCATTCAAGTTCATCATAGGTTGCGCCGAGTTGTTCTTCATCGGTTTTGGAATCGTGATAGAGTCCATCGGTAGGTGGGGCCTCTAATATTTCTTGTGTAATACCAAGGTAACGTCCTAAGGCAAAAACTTCACTTTTTACCAGATCAGCTATGGGGCTCAAATCTACACCCCCGTCACCGTATTTTGTGTAAAAACCTACGCCAAAATCCTCTACTTTATTGCCTGTGCCAGCCACTAAATATTGATGAATCCCAGCGTAATAATATAGGGTGGTCATGCGCAGTCGCGCACGGGCATTGGCCAGACTTAGGTCATTTCTGTCGTGCCCTCGATCTTGAACAACACAATGGGTAAATTGATCAAATGCGGCGCTCAAATCCACCTCATGCCCTCTTGTATTAGGATACTGGTCGACTAAGTGTTGCACGTGTTTTTGTGCTCTGCTGCTTTGATCTTTAGCTTGGTGGATAGGCATCTCTAAGCATAGTGTGGGCATACCCGTCATGGCGCAAAGCGTTGAGGTTACGGCTGAATCAATCCCGCCACTTACTCCTACAACAAAACCATGTGTTTTGGCGTTTGTTGCATAGGATTTTAACCATTGAGTTATGTGCTGGGCAACTTTTTCTAAGTCCATTGACACTGGGATTATGCGCAATTAATGATACCTTTGTCTGACAAAAATAAGTAATCCAAGATAATATTCTCAATCCAAGAAGATTACATTTTATGAAGTCATTCGTTCTTAAGTCATTACCTGGATTATCGAATATTTTTTTGAATACAAAAGTATTCATTAACATTCTGGCTCTTGGCGCTCTATTTGTATCATGTCAAGAGGTCTCTGAGCGGGAGCGTGCCATCGCTACTATTGATTTAGATGTTGCCGTAGATCGTTTTGATAAGGCTTTTGCCCAAGCCACTCCTGAGGATCTTGATTCAATTAAGAGGGTTTATCCTTTATTTTTTCCTACCCAATATCCCGATAGTGTTTGGATCAACAAAATGAGTGACACCTTGCAGTTAGCCATACAGCAGTCAGTTTTTGAAGTATTCCCAGATGATGATTTGCTGTCAGAACAATGCAGTGATTTATTCCGACATATCAAATACGATTTCCCCAATTTTGTCATTCCGAATGTAGTGACTACTATTTCGGATGTTGATTACAGGACTAGGGTCATAGCACATCAAGGTTGGTTGATTTTGATGTTGGATAATTATTTGGGTGACGAACATCGATTTTATGCTGGTCTGCCTCGGTTTGTTTCCAAAAATTTAAGACCGGAAATGCTTTTTTCAGACGTGGCTACAGCCTTTGGCAGAAAGTTTGTTGCAACACCGACAGAGCGCAGTTTCCTAGCGCAAATGATTTATTACGGAAAACTCCTGTATTTAAAAGATTTGTGGCTGCCCGAAATGACAGACGCTGATAAGATAGGGTTTACGCCACAAGAATATGATTGGGCCATAGAAAATGAATATTTTATATGGCAATATTTTTTAACCCAGGAATATCTCTTCAGTACTAATTCGCGATTGAAAAACCGTTTTATAGACCCAGCGCCGTATTCAAAGTTTAATTTAGAATTGGACAATGAAACCCCTGGCATGATTGGTCAGTGGATAGGATGGCAAATTGTCCGACAATATATGCGCAATAATCCCATTAGTGTAACTGATTTGATGAAGTTGCCGGCTCAAGAGTTATACAATGGTGCTCAATACAAACCTGCCAAGTAAATTTTCACTGCATAATACTTTTATTATTGACCTCAAATAACGCATACCATGACAAAGTATAAATCAAAAATCTCTATTGAAGTCGCCCTGGACGAAAATAAAATTCCAGAGCAATTGCATTGGTCGGCCCCTGATGGTGGGGTTGAGCGCCAAGAAACAAAGGCCCTTTTGCTCTCTGTTTGGGATGACAATGCTCAAGAGGCATTGCGTATTGATTTATGGACCAAAACCATGCCTTTGGATCAGATGAAGGTGTTTTTCCACCAAACATTAGTGGCGATGTCTGGAACTTTTGAGCGGGCTACCAATGACGAAAAAATGGCAGCAACTATGCGTGATTTTTGTGATTATTTTGCTGAGAAACTAGAGTTGGACAAATGAAAATCAGCATTTAACTGTTCAATGTACTGAAGTAAGTCTTCACGCCCTGTATTGTGCGCTGATGAGGTCACAAAATATTGGGGCATCTCCTCCCAAAACTCAAGTAGTTTTTCGCTGTAACGTTCCACGGCTAAGCTACACGCCTTAGGCTTTAATTTGTCGGCTTTAGTAAAAATTATATGGAAGGGAATTTGTTCATTTCCCAGATATGCCATAAAATCCAGATCAATTTGTTGAGGCTCATGACGAATATCTACAAGAACAAAGGCTAAAACCAGCTGTTTGCGTTTTTCAAAATACTGGGTGATAAATTTTTGAAAGGTCTTTTTACTCTTTTTTGAAACCCGCGCATAACCATAACCCGGTAAGTCAACTAAAAACCAGTTTTTATTGATGATGAAATGATTGATGAGCTGGGTTTTTCCTGGCCGCCCACTTGTTTTGGCCAAACTTTTACGCTGCACTAGCATATTGATCAGTGAAGACTTGCCCACATTCGAGCGACCAATAAATGCATACTCAGGCAGAGGTTGATTGGGGCATTTGTCCACCGCGCTGTTGCTCATGACAAATTCCGCTGATTTAACCTCCATGACTCGTTTTTAAATGGCTTTGCTTTGCAGCCAGTGGTGTAAATGCTGATTGAATGTGTCGGGATGCTCCATCATCGGAGCGTGGCCACACTGATCGATCCAGTACAGGGATGAATCGGGTAGGAGTCGATGGAATTCATCAGCAACTTCAGGTGGTGTGACTGTATCGTTTTTACCCCAAATGATGCATGTTGGGGTATTCATTTTTGGCAGATCAGCTGCCATATTATGTCTGATGGCACTTTTTGCGATTGCTAAAGTTCTGATAAGTTTATTGCGGTCGTTGACACTGGCATACACCTCATCAACAATCTCTTTGGTTGCGATTTTAGGATCGTAGAATACATTTTCAGCCTTTTCTTTAATGTAATCGTAATCGCCGCGTTTGGGGTAGGATTCTCCCATTGAATTCTCGTAAAGCCCAGAACTACCCGTAATCACTAGTCCTTTGACCTTTTTTGGGAATAATTTGGTCATCAATAATCCAATATGCCCCCCTAAAGAGTTGCCTAAAATTATGGCCTCTTCTAATTGCAAGAAGTCCATAAATTTTGACACATGCAGTGCTAAATTTTTTACCGTAGTCTTGAGTATTGGTAAAGTGTAAATCGGTAATTCAGGTATGATCACGCGATAACCTTGGTTAGAAAAAAATTGTGTAACACCTTCGAAATTGCTCAATCCACCCATTAGGCCATGCAATATTATTATCGGTGTGCCTTCACCCTTATCTAAATACGAAAAGGACTTTTGTTTTTTGAGTAAGTACCCCATAGTTTGGTTTGACTGCCAAAACAAATTTACACAAATTTTAACGAAATAAAGGACGGAAATTAACTCTTAATCTTGACTTAACGCTGGGATGTTTTCGTTTAGGCTATGGCCTACTTCTGAGTGTTTTCTCAAAGTTTTTTGGGATTAATCAACAGGTGGTAAAACTTATTAACAAAGTGGTAGAAAGTGGTAGAAAGTGGTAAAAATTACTTTATATTTGAACAAAATCATCAAGCATTAGGTGTTGAATCTCATTGGGACATATTATTGTAAAGCGGACAACAAAGGGCGTGTTATGGTGCCTGCCGATCTGAAGAAGCAATTAGCGCCAGCGCTAGCTCAAGGATTTGTTGTGAAACGCGCTGTTTTTCAGCCCTGCTTAGAACTGTATCCCATGGATCAGTGGAATGCGCTGATGGAAAATGTGGGTAGGCTCAATCAGTTTAATCGAAAGAACAATGACTTTACGCGTCGATTTACCGCTGGGGTACGCCGCATAGAGCTTGATGCTACGGGGCGCATTAATATCCCTGCTGATTTGATGACGGTTGCTCATATCAAGCACGATCTCGTGCTCACAGCCTCAGTGTGTATTGTCGAAATATGGGATGCTGCAAAATATGAGCAGGCCATATCAGATGCGGCTCA
>OMJU01000163.1 GCA_900299425.1 Candidatus Rokuibacteriota bacterium | reverse complement strand
TTTGGTTTGTGGATAGCTAAGCGGACTGAATTCTGGTTTTTGAGGATTGTTGCAGCTCATTGCGAGAATAATTACAGAAAAGAGAACAAGATTTTTCATAAAGTGAACTTTTGAGACCCGAAAATACGCATTTTCCGCGGCATTTATAAGGACAAAAAAACCGCCCTTTAAGGCGGTTTTTATTAGTATAAGACAAAAATGCCTTGTTATCCGAGGACAGTTCTAGCTGTGCCTCAGACAATTTATTTTAAATTATTGCTTGATGAATTTTTGGCTGCGAACACCAGAGGTGCCGGTGAGTCTCAACACATAGTTGCCTTGAGCTAGGGCGCCAACATTGATGCCACTATTTCCTAAAACTCCTTGAACAACAACTTTACCTTGCATGTCAAAGACATCGTATTGCGCTCCTTCTACAGATTGAGCCCCGCTTACCATAAGTATATCGCGCACTGGGTTTGGCGACAAGGCAATTGATAATGGGTCTTGGTCATTGACTCCAAGAATGGTAGATCCTTCTACAATCACAATTGTTTGGTCTACCGCCACATTTTCTAGAGTGTCTACAATTCCAGAAGGCCATTGAACGGTAATGGTTGCGATTTCAACATCCTGTCCAAGACCAAAATGCGTGTTTAGGGTACTCATTAATCTAAAGCCCTCACCACTGCGCACCTCACGGATTTGACTGCCCAAATCAGAGACAACGGTAATACGTGCTCCGATACCATTGCGATTACTCTCCACACCGACAGTGTTGATGGTGAGGTAATGGTTATCATTGGCAATGTTCATGAAAATGGTACTTCCTGTAAAGGAGTCGATAAACCCATCATTATTCAAGTCCCCAAAACTACCGTTGTTACTGGGCAATACATTGGTATATAAAGTAAAGGTCAAATCGCCGTTGTTTAAGAAAATATTACCGTTAGAAGCGATATCCACATACCCATCATTGTTGAAGTCATAGGCGCAGTTTTCAATACCGGTTGCGGCTAAATCTTGAACGCCAGAGGTTGCAGAAATATTGGTAAATGTCCCGTCTCCATTATTGGTCATAAGTTTGTGGGCATTAGGATCTGTGCTGTTCCCTACAAAAACATCCATATCACCGTCGTTGTCATAATCACCCCAGGCCGAGGACCAGGTTTGCATTGGGTCTTGCAATCCCGCAGAGGCGGCAAGTTCTGTAAAGTTCCCGAAACCATCGTTTTGATGTAACTCATCTTCGCGACGCGCAGGCTCTCCACCGCACTTGGCATTGAACATATCCATATCTCCGTCGTTATCGTAATCTATCCATACAGAGCCATAGTGACCTCCAGAAGGATAATCGCCGATTCCCCCTTGGTAGTAGGTCAAATTCCCTTGACCATCGTTAATGTAATATACATTAGGCTCGACGTCATGGCATACAAAAGCATCTAGGTGCCCGTCGTTATTGATATCAACGAAGTTAGAGCGCTGAGAGAACACGTACTGTGGAAAAGATATCTCCTGAAAACCATCTCCTGCATTATTGGCGCGCATTATAGTAACACCATTACCACCACCATAAAGCAGGTCAGTGTAGCCGTTACCATCGTAATCTGCTGCGGCTAAGCTCCAAGAAGGCAGGTTATCCGCAGGTGAAGTAAATAATATTTCCTCAACGAAAGACCCATCAGGTTGCTGATAAAATACTTGAACCGACGAGGTCGCTACCGAGACAATATCGTCTAGGAAGTCACCATTCATATCAACAACAGCGCGATCGGAGCGACTGGTGCCAATACCAACAGGGGAAAATGAAATTTGACCCAAAGCCGATACTGTAAAGGCTATAATGGTCGAGAGAGTTAAGATTGATTTCATAAAGTATTAATTAATGTTTGCTTAATCACAAACGGCAGTTAAGTTTTGGATCCATTGCTCGATAAATTCAAGGGACTCTTCATGGCGAAGGCTGCGGCCTAACAAAGGCATTCTGTACTCTTCGTCGGTGGTGTGTAACCTGAAATATAACACAGAACCTTGAGCATTACCTGGCTCAATAATTTTAGCATTTTCATAGCCCGGAATAGGCGTGTCTGGATTTACACAGACGCCTAAATTTGCCAAATCATCAGATCTAGAAAAATTCATGCGCAGTGCACGGTAATCGCAATGACCACTGTCACTATGACAACTGGCACAATTGATATCAAAATAAGATCTGACACGCATTTCGAGATCTTGTGTTTCATCAGACCAATCCACAACGGTGTTGATTTGGCTTGGGACACCACCACTAAGGTAGCCTATATCAGTCCATTTCTGAAGCTGGTTTTGAGCGCCTTCGGTGAAGGTGTACATTCCATTCAGGTTTTGTGGTTTTGGCCCTATAGGGGTTTCCTCCTGATAGGCTTTATGACAAGTGTAGCATTGGCTATTGGAAGGAATACGGTAGTTTACAAAATTAGTTTGTCCGTTTTCTACCCATTCGATAGGGACGTTGGCACCATATCCTTCGACATCCAGAAAAGCTTCTTGTTGCTCGGCATCCCAAATATAATCGGCAAATAACCAGCCGTCCTCTTTTTTGATCAGCAAGCGCGTTTCGATAATTTGCGTGGTGAGATCAGGCAAAACATTGTCGTAATAAAAGGTTTTAATAAGGACTGCACCTGTAGGGAAGTTCAGTAAAACATCGTCACTTACATAGGTAGCGCTAGTACCTTCGGGCATCCAAACAAAACGCTTTTTGTGGGCGTAATCGGTGAAAAGAGCGCTTATGGGCTGATAAGGCACTACACCAAATGCGGGTTCTTGCTCTGCCATGGGGCCATCAAAGAAGTTGTAGTCCGAAAGCTTTGAATAAGGCACTAATGACAAATCCAGAGTTACGGGGGTAACCGGCAAAATATTGATGGTAATTAGGGCATTGCTGCACTGATTGCCTAGCTCGTCACAAACGCTATAGATAAAGCTGTCTTCACCTAAAGCCCCAGGGTTAGGGGTATAGGAAAGTCGGGCTTCTCCCAAATTATTATGCGCAGTTATGCTGGCGGTTCCTTTGCTCGGCGTATCCAATAGAATTTGCCCATCAATCGGAACATTAGTGTCATTTTCCAAAATATCAAGGGTGAGCACAGCATTCTGAAAAACTTCTGCTTGATCAGCCACTGCATTGATATTCAGAGGAGTATAGCCTCCGTCGTCGTCACTACAACCCCAAAGACCAAAAAAGGGCACTAAGAAAAAAAGAAAAACCCTCAAAATAAATTGAGAGTATAGATTGCCCTTATCAATTACATTATTCATAGAGTGGCTAATGTAGTGAAAAGAAAGTTAAAAAAATCAAAAAACTAACAAGCCAAAAATGAAGCAGTTACTGCAACTTAAAGGTATTCTTTATCCAATAAATACTCTGCGATTTGGACAGCATTTGTGGCAGCACCTTTGCGCAGGTTGTCGGCCACAATCCATAGATTTAGGCTGTTTGGCGCACTGAAATCACGGCGTATGCGTCCCACAAAAACCTCATCTTTTCCATGGGCATTAACGGGCATGGGATAATGATTATTTGGCGGCTCATCTTGGAGGATCACCCCTGGGGTATTGCCCAATAAATCACGAACCTCATCTAAATCAAAATCACGATCAAACCCAATATTAACCGACTCACTGTGCCCCCCTTCCGTTGGGATGCGCACCGCGGTTGCACTGATGCTAAAACTATGATCGCTCATTATTTTTTGCGGTTCAGTGGCGAGTTTCATTTCTTCTTTGGTGTAGCCATTATCTAAAAACACATCGCAATGTGGCAAGGCATTTTTATGGATCGGATGTGGATAAGCCTTTGGCCCGTCGAGGCCACTTATTTCGTCATTGAGCTGACGAACAGCCTTTTGTCCGGTTCCAGAAACCGATTGATAGGTCGAGACCAGTACGCGCTTGGCGCTGTATTTTTTATGAAGCGGAGCCAGAACCATAACCAATTGTATGGTCGAGCAGTTTGGATTGGCGATGATTTTATCTTCCGGGGTTAACACCGAAGCATTAATTTCGGGAACCACTAATTTGATCTCTGGGTGCATGCGCCAAAATGATGAGTTGTCTACCACTATGCAACCAATAGCAGCAAATTTTGGCGCCCAATCTTGAGAGACTTGGCCGCCGGCTGAAAAAAGAGCGAGCTGTGGCCGCTGTTCTATAGCCTGTTGTAGACTCACTACCGTATAGGTCTTTCCATCAAATGATACTGTTTTGCCCAGGGACGCATCACTGGCCACAGGAATTAATTCTGAAACGGGAAAAGAACGAGACGCTAAAGCCTCCAGCATAATTTGTCCAACCATACCGGTAACACCTACTACGGCAACTTTCATAGTGTATATTTTGTGTGTTCAAAAGTAATATTAAAGGCTGAGGTTTTTAGGCGAAATGCAAAAAAATACCCCCGGACTCAACCAGGGGTTTAGTAAATAATTGGTGAATAATAAGCAGTGTAGCGGCACACTATTTTTTCAAGGCATCCCTTATTTCTTGGAGTAATTCGATTTCGGTGGGACCAGGGGGTGGCGCGGGCGCAGCAACCTCTTTTTTTCGCTCTAATTTGCGATAACTTTTAATGACCAAAAAGAGGATAAAGCCCACAATTAATAGGTTGATAATGCTGTTGACCCAGGTGCCATACAAAATCGCGTTTTCTGCTGTTAGCAGCACGCCTTTTTCATCATAAACCGCTGGAGAGAGCACAAGCTTGAAGCCTGAAAAATCCATCCCTCCAGTGAATTGACCCACTAAGGGCATCATGATATACTCGGTAAAACCTTTAACTACACCCCCAACGGCGCCAGCCAAGATAACCGCTACGGACAACTCAATGACATTGCCCGTCATGATAAATTCTTTGAATTCTTTGAGCATAACTAAATTGATTAGGTCCTTAAATTTAATAAATTAAGATTAAGTTGCTTCAAAAAATAACCTTGTCTTTAATTGACCTTGTCTTAGGAGTAGGAATGTTCAATGCCCGTTTGTGCTGACCTAACTCAAAATAACCTCTAAGGAATTATGGTGCGTTTGATTCTTTTGGAAAGCCCAGTAAGGAGCTCATAAGAAATGGTCCCTACAGCCTCGGCCAGGTCCTGAGCGCCGTGTTCTTGGTCAAAAATAATTGCCGTGTCTCCGGCATGGCATTCTATCTGGGTGACATCGACCATGAGCATGTCCATACAAACATTTCCGATGATCTCGGCGCGCTGACCATTGATCCAGACAAAGCCCTGTTGCTGGCCGAAAATCCGATGCAAACCATCGGCGTGCCCCAGCGGAAGACTCGCCACAACAGTGGAGTTTGTCGCTACAAAGCCGTGATTATAGCCCACGCTTTGCCCCGGAGCAACATGATGAATTTGCAAAATAGGGGCTTTTAGTTGGGCTACCGGCTTGAGTAACTTATCGTGCTGCGGATCATTACCATAACCATAAAGGCCGATGCCACAGCGCACCATATCGTACTGCGCCTGCGGATAATTTAGCACCCCAGAAGTATTGCACAAATGTTGCCATGGGCGATTTAAGCCGAGTTTTTCAAAAGCGCTGTCTCCCACAAGCATATTGTAAAAATGCTCGTATTGGGCAATTTGGCCCAGGGTAAATTCTTCGGCCTCAAGGTCATCGCTGGCGCCTAAGTGAGAGAATATCGAAAGAAGATTGATGGTTTTTTTGGCCTTTGGCGCTTTAAGGATGTCGATGATCTCAGGCAAGTCGTTTAATGAGACCCCCAAGCGATTTAGTCCTGAGTTAAATTTTAGATGTACAGGATAGTCGGTTATGTTTTTCGAGGCCAAAAACTCCACCCACTGGCGGATCAAAGCTACACTATAGAGGCTGGGCTCGAGCTTATGCTGGAGGATCAGTTCAAAGTGGGCCGCCATGGGATGCAGCAGCAATATGGGCTTATCGATTCCCGCAGCGCGTAATGCTGCGCCTTCACTGGCGTAGGCCACCCCAAAATAATCAACGCCCAAAGCAACTAGTTTTTGGGCCACTGGACCTGGGTCATGACCATAGGTGGCTGCTTTCACCACCGCCAAAAATTTAGTCTTGGGCTCGAGTTTTTGCCTCAAAACCTGGTAGTTATATGCAAGGGCTTCCAAGTCGATGAATAAGGTCGTTTCTGCTACCATATTAAATTAAGCGCTGGTGGTATCTGAAGAGCCTGAACCTTGCTCGGCAATTTTACTATTGCGCTCTTGCATGGCCTGGACAAAAGCAGCTCTACTGAGTGCTTGATATTCTTGGGTTTCCCCCAGTAAAACTATATCGTCATTAGGGTCCAAGCGATAGCTGTATTGGGCCAGACGTCCTGTTTGACTACAAATGGCATGCACCTTAGTAACGTACTCTGCAGTAGCCATAAGCTGAGGCATAGGGCCAAAGGGAACCCCTTTAAAGTCCATATCTAAGCCCGCGATGATGACGCGCATGCCTTCGTTTGCGAGGGTATTGCAAACCGCGACAATTTCCGAGTCAAAAAACTGCGCCTCATCCAAACCGATGACTTCATAGCCCTGAGCACGAGTCAAAAGTTCATGTGCATTGTTCACAGCCAAAGCTTCGAACTCATTACTGTCATGAGAGACGACATTGTTTTGGGCATACCTCTGGTCCATAGACGGTTTGAAGACTGCGACTTTTTGCTGGGCGAGTTCGGCTCGCTTGAGCCGCCGAATGAGTTCTTCTGTTTTACCTGAAAACATCGAACCACAAATCACCTCTATCCAACCGTATGAAGCATCATTATTTGGCGCCTGTTCAAGAAACATATTGAGCGAGTTAGAATAAAAGGGATTTCTTTGACGTTTCGTATTAGGATGCGTAAATTTAACAAAACAAAATAGAGTGGGACCCGCTTAGCCAAAAAGAATGATCGAACAAACCCAACAAAAACTTCTGGAAATCGCCCGTGATCTATTGGATTTAGAAGACCAATTCGATCATCAGCTGGACGCTCGATCCCAAGGCGAACGCTTAATGGCTTTGGATAGTCTCAAGGAACATACGCGGACCCTTTATGAGGCTATTGTGGTGCTGCGTCACGAATTGTCCTTGGCTCAAGAAAGCCAAGACGCGCTTGCCGAGAACAATCAAACACAGGAGGACATGGCTACTTTTGAGCCGACATTGGTAT
>OMJU01000162.1 GCA_900299425.1 Candidatus Rokuibacteriota bacterium | reverse complement strand
TAAAATAAACCTTGTTGCGATCTGATGTTTCCAGCACATCAAATAATTCCAAGCTCTCTACTATAAAAGGGTGCGGCACTGAACTCATGTCCCGATTTGGCAATTCTTGTCCGTCGTAAAAGGTCGCGTCTAAAAATGCGTAATCTGCCAGCTTTATCAGACATAAAATAGACTGGTCCCATCGGTCCCATTTATCAATATCGGGTATAAATACCGCCGACTTTTCGGGACCGATAATTTGGTAGCCCACCGTTTCAGAATATTCATCACGATGCGGCACCACTAGTGGAATGATTGATAAGTTTTTGGTCAATTGCACCGTGTCGTTAGCTTTAGTAGGACGCAATTCAATATTCTCATGGGTGACTAACTGACTCCAGGGGCCATTGTTTTTTAAAAAATCTGTCATACGCGGCATGGCGTAAACAGGAGTGCTTTTGGCGTTATACGCCTCTTTTCCCAAAAAGGATAATCCTAAGTAGTGACCGATGTGGGCATGAGTTAAGAAAATACCACCGAGTGTATTGAGTGTTACTTCAGAAAAAATACCTTTGAATGTGCGCCACTGAGCCACAAAATCCGGCGTCGCCTCGATCATAAAGCCTTTGGTATGCTCGCGATCAAAAAGCCCTAGCGAAACCACGCGATAATCAACATCACTTTGAATAGAATCTGCCGCGCAACAACTTTTTTGACAACCCAAATGAGGCCTTCCACCGTCCTGCATCACCCCAAGTACCGAAAGGACAACTTTAGCCTTTGGATCAAGGTGTTCCATGGTAGGTAAAGAAGGCTCGGTCGCTTTACTCTGAGTATTCTCAGTATCCCGGTCAATAGTTACATCAGATTGTCGGACATCAGAAACACCGACAGTATTGTTACAGGCCGTAAATAGCCAGAGTAATACAAATACATTAATATGGTTAAATCTCATGAAAAAGATTTATCGTGGATTAGGATAAAATGTCCGCTAACTCTTGCAAAGTCACAGGCTTTTGCTGACCGTCGTTAAGATTTTTAAGGGTGTATTGCTGATTTTTAATTTCATCTGTTCCCGCCAAAACCACAAAGGGGATACCTCTTTTATCGGCATAAGTCATTTGTTTGCCCATTTTTGCAGCGTCTGGGTAAAGCTCAGCGGCAATGCCTCTATCGCGTAATTCACTAACCGCCTGAGTCGCGTATAGCGCTTCCTTGTCACCAAAATTGATAAACAACACTTTGGTCGAAGCCGAAACATGCTCAGGAAACAAATTCAGCTGTTCGAGAACCATATAAATACGATCCAAACCAAAGGAAATGCCGATACCACTCATATCCTTGAGCCCAAAAATCCCGGTCAAATCATCATAGCGTCCACCACCCCCTATGCTGCCTAAGTCTATACCCTCGGTTGCAGAAACCTCAAAAATAGCCCCAGTGTAATAATTTAGTCCTCGCGCCAAAGTCAAATTGATTTTAACTATCGCCGACTTTAGCGGCAAAGAATCAAGTGCTTCAAGGACAAATCTAAGTTCGGAGAGCCCCAGAAGTCCAACCTCGGACGTTTTGAGCAAGTCCTCTAAGGCTGTGAGCTGATCTGCATTGCTCGAATAAGTTTCAAAAAGTGGCGCCAGGCGCTCTATAGCCTGATCGCTAATTCCTTTTTGACGCATCTCCTCTTCTACCTTTTCGCGGCCGATTTTATCGAGTTTATCAAGAGCCACTGTAAAGTCAATGAGCTGATCTGCGGCGTCAATTACCTCGGCAATGCCAGAAAGTATTTTACGATTGTTTAGGTGGACCGTTACACCTTTGAGCCCTAATGCACCAAAAGCGCGATCATAGAGTTGAATGAGTTCTACTTCCTGCCAAAGAGACTTGCTCCCGACCACATCGGCATCACACTGATAAAATTCACGAAACCGCCCTTTCTGGGGACGATCTGCACGCCATACAGGTTGAATTTGAAAACGTTTGAACGGAAAATTGATGTCGTTTTGATGTTGCACCACATAGCGCGCAAAGGGTACCGTTAAATCGTAGCGCAACGCCTTTTCTGAAATCTGCGGTGTGAGCTTATGGCTATCACGCTGGTCCAATACATCTTGATCGGCTTTGGCCAAATAATCCCCGCTGTTTAAAATTTTAAAAATTAAGCGATCCCCTTCTTCTCCATATTTACCCATCAAGGTTTCATAATTTTCAAAACTAGGCGTTTCTATCGGCTGAAATCCAAATGTTTCAAAGCAGTGGCGCAGGGTCTCCATGATATAGGACCTTTTGGCGACTACCTCGGGTGAAAAATCTCTAGTTCCTTTAGGTAAAGATGGTTTTTGTGCCACTTTCTTAGCATATTTCAGTGAATTACAAATATCTTAAAAATGACGGATTTCTGAGGATATTATGCGAGAGAATTCCCGTAAATAGTTCAGATGGGCCAAAAGATTTCGATAAATTTGTCTCACTCAATTATTGCCGTTCATGCTCGGATTATTCAAAGAAAATATTTTGATTGCCTTAGATTCAATCAAGACACAATTGCTGAGAACAGTACTCACTATTGTCATTATAGGAATTGGGATTTGGTCATTAGTCGGGATTTTGAGTGCGGTGGATGCCTTGGAGAATTCCATTTCTGGCAACTTTGCCAGCATGGGCGCCAATACTTTTAATCTGCAACGCTATGCTTTCGCCACAAATTCGCGAGATGGCGGGGAGCGTAAAAAAATCAATCCAGTAATTGATTACAATCAAATCAGGGCCTTTAATGAGCAATACGCCTTTCCTGGAACACAAACTTCGATATCATTTTTAGGTACTGCTGCCGCCGAGGTCAAATACAACAACCTAAAGACAGACCCCGAAGTAAGTGTTTATGGAGTAAATGAACACTATTTAGCCAATACCGGCACTAAAATTGATCGTGGTCGGGCGTTTAATTTCTTTGATATTCAAAACAATAATCGAGTCTGCTTGATCGGTTCAGATTTTCTAAAGAAAATGTTTAAGGATGAAGACCCGATCAACAAAACCATAAGCATTCGCGGGGCAAAATTTAAAATTATTGGACTTCTGGCTTCAAAAGGATCATCCTTTGGCAATAATCAGGATCTTCAGGTCTTGATTCCCATTCAAATCGCCCGTGGTATTTTTACCCAGCCCAATATCAATTATACCATCAGTGTGATGGTCAACCAAAAAGAGGCCCTAAAAGAAGCTGAAAGCGCCGCCCTAGTTGCTTTCAGAAACATTAGAGGTCTTTCCCCATTGGAAGAAGATAACTTCGCTATTGAGCGTAGTGAAGATTTAATCAATCGTGTAGCGAGCATCACGGGAGTACTTGAGACTGCCGCTTGGATCATAAGTATCATTACTATTTTGGGCTCGTCAATAGCCCTAATGAACATAATGCTGGTATCGGTCACAGATCGCACCCGTGAAATTGGAGTACGCAAAGCCATGGGGGCCAAAAAAAGAACTATCCTGACTCAATTTTTTATTGAAACCATAGTCATTGGCCAGATTGGTTGTCTTTTGGGTATTTTACTCGGCATAGGCACCGGAGTACTGTTTGCCACGGTGGCTGATTTTGAATATAACCTACCCTGGGGCGCCATGATTGCAGCCGTGATTATCTCATTTATTGTGGCGGTAATCGCCGGGTCTTATCCTGCCTCCAAAGCCGCACAACTCGACCCTATAGAGAGTTTGCGCTACGAATAATCCTCAGGAATTAAAGCTGACAAACGCTGAGCGATGTCTCCACTGGACAAAACGCCGCCTTGCTCAATTAAAGAAAACAAAACTTGGGTACGCTCTTTATCATAGGGCTTTTGCTCACGATAAAAAGACACCGTATCTTCTCGCCAATGCTCCGCTAACCATTGCCAAGCCTCTGGGGTATTGAAATCCAAATCCGTTGTAGTCTTGACCCCCAAAAGTGTCATCGACATTTGGCCGGCGTGGAATACAAAAATCCCACCTGGAGAGTAGTGATTGATAAAGCAAGTCTTGCGTAAACTTTCCTCCCAGACTAGCTCGCTAAAAGCATCTAATTGCTGTTCTACAAGATTAGGGTCATCGAGTTTCATAGCCTGCCAGCGCCGATTATCTATGGACTGACTGGCCAAAAATTGAGCAAATTCGACACTGAGGCTTTCAAATTGTTCTTTGGTGAGTCTGCGGTATTTCATAAACCATAGGGGATAAAAAAACCCTCCATAAAATATACAGAGGGTTTTAAATATTTCAAGTCAAAAGTGTTTGACCACTGAGAATCGTTTTTTAATCGATTACTTTGCTTCAGCAACCACATCAAAGCTCAATTCAGCAATCACATCACGGTGAAAACGAACTTTAGCATTGTAGTTTCCTAGACGCTTTACTAATCCTCCTTGAACAGTGATGAATTTCTTGTCTAGGCTAATGTTGTTAGCCGCAAGTGCTTCAGCAACATCTGCATTACTTACAGAACCAAATAACTTATCTCCTTCACCAACTTTAGCGGCGATTTTGATTTCGAGTCCATTTAATTTGGCTGCCTCTGCTTTTGCATCGTCAACTAACTTTTGTTCCTTGTGGGCACGTTGCTTTAGGGTCTCTGCCAATACCTTCTTTGCAGAAGGAGTTGCTAATACAGCAAGGCCTTGAGGAATCAAATAATTTCTTCCGTATCCGTTTTTAACCGATACCACATCGTCTGTGAATCCAAGATTCTCAACGTCTTTTTTAAGTATTATTTCCATGTCCTTACTCTAAATTATTTTAACATATCGGCTACGTATGGCATAAGGGCCAAATGACGTGCTCTTTTGATGGCTACCGCGACTTTACGCTGGTACTTCAAAGAAGTTCCTGTCAAACGACGAGGTAAAATCTTCCCCTGCTCGTTCACAAATTTCAATAAGAAATCTGGGTCTTTATAGTCGATGTATTTGATGCCTGATTTTTTGAATCGGCAGTATTTTTTTGTCTTGGAGGTTTCGATATTCAACGGGGTGAGATATCTGATTTCTCCGTCTTTTTTGCCTTTTGCTTGTTGCTCTATTGATGACATAGCTTATGCGTTTTGTTTGTTTCTAGTTCTTCTTTTCTCTGCCCAAGCTACAGCGTGCTTGTCGAGTTTAACAGTGAGGTAGCGCATGATGCGTTCGTCACGACGGAATTCAACTTCTAAATCGTTGATGGGTTCTCCATCACAAGTGAATTCAAATAAGTGATAAAAACCACTTTTTTTGTGTTGGATTGGATAAGCCAGCTTTTTCAAGCCCCAATCTTCTTTGGCGATCATCTTTGCACCTTTAGAAACAAGAAAACTTTCAAATTTCTTAACTGTTTCCTTTATCTGCTCTTCAGATAAAACGGGATTCAAGATGAAAACAGTTTCGTAATGAGTCATAATATATTGATTTAACTATCAGCACCTTGCTGAGAGCGTGCAAAAATAAAGCATTATTTGGAAACTACAAAGCCCTTTGAGCAAGGATTTTTAGCCGAATTATTTTTAATTAATTCGTCAGAAAAATAGATGAATATATATTGAGAGTACAAGCAACATTACGTCAATAATTTAAAATTTTCTATTCCCTTGATGGTTAGCCAAATTTTGTGAGGCTCCTATTACTCAAATAATGGCCCATAAACTCCAAAACTCAGTTTAATGGTACATTTTATCAGATTAAAGCACATTAAAACTTGTGAAACTATATTTATTTAATTAATATTGTTTGTCCTAAAACCTCACCTTATGATGGATCAAACCATGCTGAATTGTGCTGTTGTTGATGACTCAACCTTGCAGCGACTCTCCATAGTTAAACTCATCAATGAACACCCATCTCTAAAGCTTGCCGCACAATACAATAGTGCGGAGGAGGCAAAAGCCGGACTCACCTCCGGGGGCATTAATTTAGTTTTTCTTGATATCGAAATGCCACGTGTTTCAGGTTTTGATCTTTTAGATGATATGACCCAAAAGCCGCAAATTATTTTTGTCACTGGGAAAACGAAGTATGCTTTTAAGGCTTTTGACTACGATGCTATTGATTATTTGCGCAAACCCATTGCTAAAGATCGTTTTCTCAATGCCGTGCACAAAGCCATTGTGAATTATAAATTGCGCAATGAGGAAGGATTCGATGACGAAGATTTCATTTTTGTCAAAAGCAATCTTAAAAAGCGAAAGGTATTCTTGAGTGAACTAAAATATGTCGAGGCCTTGGGCGACTATGTGAAATTAGTCACCGAGCACGATTCACTTGTGGTACTTTCGACCATGAAAGCCTTTGAGCAACTGCTTCCGGTAGAACGTTTTTTACGCATTCACAAATCCTATATCGTTAATCTCGACCGAGTTCAGCGCTATAACAACAAACAAATTGAACTTGAAAACCAAAGTCTTCCGCTGAGTCGCAATCGTAAAACGGATTTAGTCGAGGCCCTCGCTGCTGCTGCGGGTAACAATTAAGCTTTAATTTACCGGATCTACATCAAAGGACACGCTGACACGAGCGTACTCTTTTTGTGCCATAAATCGCTGTAATACTTTAGCTAGAAATCCTTTGGTCTTTGAAAGAGATTGTGACTGAGGAACTTTAATTAAGAGTTGTTGAATATACTGGTTTCTTATCCGAGACACTGGTGGGGCCACAGGCCCTAAAACTAAATCACCCATATTTTGTTCTATCACCTTAAAGAGCCAAGTTGCGGCTGATTGACAAAGCCCAAAATCCCTATGTTTAATCGTTACTCTAATTAACTTGCAATAAGGTGGGTACTGAAACTGCTGACGCTGAAGACTTTGATGCTGATACATGCCCATATAATCACCAGAGACCACTTGTTTTAATAATTGGTGCTCTGGGGCATAAGTTTGAATAATCACCTGTCCTTGTGCGCCGCGCCTACCCGCACGTCCACTGACCTGAGCCATCAATTGAAACGCCCGCTCCTGCGCTCTGAAATCTGGAAAATTCATGAGTTGATCGGCATTGAGAATACCCACCAAAGTAACACCATCAAAATCCAAGCCTTTGGCCAGCATTTGAGTCCCCACCAGGATGTCAATTTCTCCTTGATTCATGCGCTCGATAAGTTGAGCGAACGCGTATTTACCTTTGGTGGTGTCTTGATCCATACGCGCCAGTCTGGCCTCAGGAAATAATTCCCCTAGTGTCTCTTCAATCTGTTGTGTCCCCAGCCCAACACGGTCCAACTCATGACTACCACAAGCCACACATGAAGGCGGAACGCCCTGTTCATGACCACAGTAATGACAACGCAAAAGCTCTTGATAACTGTGATAGGTCAAGCTGACATCACAATTAGGACATTGCGGTACATGACCACAAGTCAGACACTCTAACATGGCCGAAAAACCACGTCTATTTTGAAATAATAGTACCTGCTCACCCTTGGCCAAAGTTTGTTCTATCGCCTCAATTAGTGGGGTACTAAAATGATGCTTCATTAATTTTTTGCGGTACTGCTCAGCGAGGTCTACCAGTTGAATTTTTGGCAAACTCACCCCGCCAAATCGCTCGGTTAAGGTCACCAAACCAAATTTCTTATGCTCCGTATTGTAATAGGACTCCAGTGAGGGCGTTGCCGATCCCAAAAGTACTTTAGCCCCATGCATATGGGCGAGCATAATGGCTGCGTCTCTACCATGATAGCGCGGCGCGGGGCTATGCTGCTTTAATGAAGGCTCATGAGATTCGTCTAAAACTACAAGTCCCAAATCACTAAAAGGCAAAAATATCGCAGAGCGTGCGCCCACTGCAATTTGCACAGAAGGATCTCCCTCTTTGACTTTTTGAAACAATTCAACCCGCTCTGCTGGAGATTGTCTGGAATGATAAACCCCGACATGAGGGCCATAAAACCGCTGCAACCGCATGATCAACTGTGTGGTCAAAGCAATTTCTGGAACGATAAACAATACCTGTTTTTTACGCGCCAAAATATCCTGCATCAAATGCATGTATAAACGGGTTTTTCCACTCGAAGTAATACCGTGTAATAGACATACAGAACCTTCTCTAAAATAAGCTTGAACCTGGTTTAGGGCTTGCTGCTGAGCGGGAGACAATGTAGAAAGCACCTCGGTAGGCCCCTCGTGCGGCGGGACACGATCAATAGCGCGCTCTTGAACCAATAGCCATTTTTTTTCCGCCAAAGCATTGAGTGTCGCAGAAGTGGCTTGTAGTGCTTTAAGCAAATACGTTTGTTGTATTTCTTCTAGATGCGGTCTTGCCAGCAAATAGAGCATCATTTCACGCTGCCTTGGCGCCCTATCGAGCCCATCTAAAATTTGATTTAACTGGGCCTCTCCAAGAATATCGGGGTTCAGCCGAACAAATCGACGCATCAGTGGTTTATACTTATCATCCAGCTGCTCTTGAACCGCTACTAAACCCCGTTCGATTAGGGCATATATCACACCCATCACCGAATTACGGGACAAAATCGCGCGCACCTCATCTACCGAGAGTTCTGGTTGGGCGCAAAGCGCCTCCATGACTAAATACTCCGCATCACTTAATTCGGGCCATTGCTGAGGATCCGCGTTTAGCACTTGTATGAAGGTTTCGCTCTCTAAAAGCATCGCTCCAGGCAAAGCAGCCTTCATGACCTCTCCCAAAGTGCACATATAATAGTCGGCCATCCATTGCCAAAAAGACAGTTGTGTTTTGGTTACTACAGGGGTTTGATCAAGTATTTGATCTATTTCTTTGGTCTCATATTCCGGTAAATCTTCGGCCCCAACGCCAAACACCACGGCCGTGCGCAGTTTATTACGACCGAAAGGCACCACCACGCGCATTCCTGGTCTTAGAAACGCAGCCTCTGCCTCACGAACCTTATAAGTAAAGGTTTGTTTGATCGGCAAGGGTACGATGACATCAATAAACGGCATAGATATGTTAAACGGATTGTACTGCGGACTTGGTACGCTCTTTTAATCGGCGCAATGACTGATCTAATTCAAAGCCTAATAGCAATAAATTGGCATTAAGCCAAATATAAAATAGCATAATCAGCAAGGCGCCTATCGAACCATATAGCTCGTTATATTTCGAGAAATTATTGATGTAGACTCCAAATCCATAGGTCGTTAACAAAATCAGTATCGTCGTGGCCAAGGCGCCAATAGACCAAAACCCTTTACTGCCATTTCTTTGAACGCCAAAAAAATAAAGGGAGGCCACAATCACATAGAGCATGACCACAAAAAACAAATACTGCACCACCGAAATCCAAAACAAATCGTTGTCGATAAGCGTGTCTGATTTAAGCCAATTGATCAAGTATTCGCCATAAGCGATGCCCCCGAGCGTTATAATCAATATCAGCGACAACAAAACAGCCACCCCAACCGATATAATGTATTGCCGGATATAGCCCCGGTTAATGGTAACGTGTACCGAATATTCAAAAGCACTAAAAATAGCACTCACCCCATTGGCCATGAGAAATAAGGCTAAAATAAGGGTAAAGGAAAGAAGTCCTGTCCGAGGATTGGTAGCAATATCTTCTATTACTGGATAAAAGAAATCATGGGTCTGTGCCGGCAACAATTCATCAATAAAGCGCAAAAAACGCCCCTGAAAATTACGTATCGGGATATAGGGAATCACGTTCAGCATAAACAGCAAAAACGGAAAAATGGCCATAAAAAAACTATAGGCTATGGCGCTTGCCCTAGAGGACAAGGCCCCTTTTACAAGTCCTACACTGTAGATTTCAATTAAATCAAAAAGGGACAACCCCTGAAAACCAGGAAGTTCTACCCAGCGTAAAAGCCGAGTTAGGGACCCAACCACGGGCCAACGTTCAAAAGAGTAAGTACGACTGTCAGTTTTATCCAAAGCGTTTAATCGTTAATGGCCTTTAAACTCAAATCCAAATTCTGTACCGAGTGGGTTATGGCCCCACAGGAGACAAAATCCACACCGCAAAGCGCGTAATCGCGAATCGTCTGAAGATTAATCATTCCGCTCGACTCTGTTTGGCAATGATCACCAATCAGGGCCACTGCTTTTTTTGTGTCTTTAATACTAAAATTATCAATCAATATGCGCGTAATCCCGTTGTGTTTGAGAATCGCTTTGATTTCATCAAAGTCGCGGGCCTCAACAATAATGGGCAGATTAAATTCATGCTGCTTTAAATAATTTTTTGTCGCCAAAATGGCCTGATCCATACCGCCACAAAAATCAATGTGATTGTCTTTGAGCATGATGGCATCATACAGCGCAAATCTGTGGTTCACTCCGCCTCCCAAACGAACCGCCCATTTTTCTAACGCACGTATGCCAGGAGTAGTTTTGCGCGTGTCCAAAAGACGTGTCTTTGTACCCTCGAGTTGAGCGACATAGGCACGGGTCTTAGTGGTAATCCCACTCATGCGTTGCATGGCGTTGAGTACTAATCGCTCAGCCTGCAATAAAATATGACTGGGGCCTTCTACGGTAAATGCAATACTCCCTTTTTCGGCGTATGCACCATCCTCCTGTAGAGGTTCGAAAACAATATCCTGACTTAAGGCGGCAAATACTTTTTGAGCAAATTCAAGTCCAGAGATATAGCCCGATTCTTTGACCAGTAAGGCGGCTTTACCCCGCGCTGATGTCGGGATACAGGCTAGAGTCGAATGGTCTCCAGAACCGATATCTTCGCGCAAGGCATTTTGGATAATGCCCTCAATTTCTTTTAGCTGTTGTTCTGCTGAAATCAATGGATGGATTTTGAGCTAAATTACTAAAATACCGAACAATTAAAGCCCAGTTAAGCGCGCAACTTATCACAAGCGCCAAAATGAATATCTTTGCCACATGAACATAAGTTTACTCATGGTTGGGGCTACCGACGATCCCCTCTTAAGTCAACTCATAGAGAGTTATGTTAAGCGTTTAAATCATTACATAAAGTTTGATTTACAGACACTCACGGCCCTAAAAAACACCAAAAATTTAAGTCCTGAGCAACAAAGTCAAAAAGAAGGCGAAATGATTTTAGGGGCCCTTGAGTCCTCGGACCGAGTCATTTTGCTCGACGAAAAAGGAAAGCAAATGAGCTCAGTAGGCTTTTCTCAGTTCATGCAAAAACAACTCAATGCAGGAGGAAAAAAACTGGTCTTTATCATCGGTGGACCTTATGGATTTTCGTCTGAGGTCCGCAAGCGCGCGATGAGTAGTGTTTCTCTTTCAGCCATGACCTTTAGCCATCAAATGGTACGCCTATTTATGGTAGAACAATGCTACCGCGCGTTTACCATTCTCAAAGGAGAGCCCTATCACCACGAGTAATTATTCGCGCTCCGTTTGGCTAATGTTGTTGGGTGCCTGAACCTACTGCTTGAGCAGGCGCAAATAATACGATTGTACCCCGTTTTGCAGCTCTAGAAGATACACCCCTTGTGGCAAGGGCTGATTCCACTTTAAATTCTGCTCCACCACAGGCCACTGTTTTTCCGCGATAAGGCGGCCGTCCAAACTGAATAATTTGGCACCAACAGAATTTTGCTGCCAGCTCTGTGGCAAATAAATGTCTATGCGCTCCTGAACAGGATTGATAACCATAGGGGCAAGATCTGTCGTGAAATCATCATTGGACAGTGAACCAAAAATCTCAATAATGGCAAAATTGGCCATGGACTGGGTCAAACTAACATGTCCAGAATTCACTGTAGAGGCTTCAATATTATCGAAAGGCGAGGCTGAAATATCGGCGGGCCCGTGCCAGTTGTCCGTATCTATGGCCAAAGCACTCATGGTCGGAATAAAACTGTATTCATCCTGGTTTAAGGCGTCAATAAATTCCTGAAGCACTGGACTACCCCCACCGCCGGCGAGTGCCGCAGAAATATTACCTGTCCCACCCGGCGCACTATCAATACCATCTGAAGTCGTCGGAGATTCTGCATCGGCTGAAAAACTAGAAATAGGAATCCCTATAAAAAACGTAGATACATCGGTTACCGTAATGTTCTGGCCCGCACTTGGGGTGAAATACAATGCTATCTCAATATCCGTAAGGGCATCCACCTCGATACTGGTGTTTACCACCTCCATACCGGGACTGCCAATGGTAGCGCCATTGATATCACCATTGATCATGGTCACATTACGTACATTTTGTGGAAAGCCCAAAGCGTCGAGTTCTTGCTGAAACTCATCGCGAAAATTAGGCGCTCCTGCAGGTAAAAGCAGATTAGGGTCTTGTTCTAAATCGGAGCCCGCCAATAAATGCCCGGACAAATGATCGATCAACATCTGTTTGGCAGCAGTGGAGTTCAGCACGAAATCAACAGTGGCCTGCGCCATAGGATCACCACCCACCACGGCAAAATAATTGATCAAATACTGCAAGGAAATAGGAATGTTGGCCCCACGATGCGGCGAGTCAAACGATAAATACAAGCGCGTTTCATGAGGTAACCCCTCCTGCTCCATATAAGCCAAAGCATATCGAGCAATCAATCCGCCCATACTTGGCCCCAATACCACGAGCTCTTCATTGCCTTGTTTTTGCGCATTAATTTCTTGAATTAAGGCTACGAGTACCATGGCATTGCGCTGAATAAAATCGCCACCTCCATTGATGTCATAACCATCGGTGGTATAATTCGGCGCATTCAAAATCACAATATCGAACCCTAAATCACGTAGTTCATCAGCCAAATTCTGACCTCCATAACTCAAACTGGCATACAAGGCTCCGATCCCTCGGCCATCGCCCGGATCAAAACCATCTAGGACAATTACTGGACGATCCAATACCCCATCGACATTGTCTAAAAATATTTCGTATTCCCCTTGTCCAAAATACGCTTGGGACTCGCCATATCCCTGATAAGCAATATTGGCCGTTATTGTTGAAACAACAGAACGTTCAGGGTAGAAGTCTGGGTTTGGCTCGGCAAAAAAGCCGCCCTGGGTCTGGGCTTGTACAGGCCCTCCAAAAAGAACCATCATGCTCGTTATACCAAGTAAACATGTTTTAAAGACCAAAATCTTGTTGAGTTTTAAGACATTTTTAAAAGGATGATTATTCATGTCGCAGCAGATTTTTTTGACTTGTATTCCGGATATATGACTTTGCGATGCGTTCGTGATTAATTCGTGATTACTTCATGATTCTTTTAATCCACTGAAGCTTTTTCTTACCCAGTGGCGGATATTTTAGCGGTGCTTCAAACCAGTTCTTTTTGTAAAGGATACTTTTTTTATGGCTGAAACAATCCATACCGTGCGCACCATGGTAGGCACCAATACCACTGTGACCTACCCCACCAAAAGGCAGATAGGGATTACTCAGGTGCATGACTACATCATTGACGGCACCACCCCCAAAGGATAGCTGAGAGAGCACTTTTTGATATTCCTTTTTGTTGTCACTAAAGACATAAGCGGCCAGAGGTTTTTCAAGCTTTTTAATTAAGGCTACGGCATCATCGATTTTATCATAGGTCATCACAGGCAATATGGGCCCAAAGATTTCCTCTTTCATCACTGCGTCGTCCAAAGTCACATCGACCATAATTGTTGGGCCGATAAATCGCTGACTTCGATCATGTACCCCACCAAAAAATATTTTTTCCGAATCGATCAGTCCCATAAGACGATCAAAATGCCGCTCGTTGATGATCTGACAATAGTGGCGCTCACCGTGGGCATAATTATTGCGCTTTAATTCAAGAGTACAGGCCTGTAAAAAAGCCTCGCGTACAGACTGATGCACTAAAACATAGTCCGGAGCAACACAGGTTTGTCCCGCGTTTAAAAACTTACCCCAAATCAATCTTTTTGCGGTTAAGGCAAGATTCGCCGATTGACTAATAATGGCTGGGGATTTTCCACCCAGCTCTAAGGTCACCGGGGTCAAATGCTTTGCCGCGGCTTGATAAACAATTTTGCCTACCTGCGTACTGCCGGTATAAAAAATATGATCCCATTTGAGACTCAATAATTCCCCGGTTGCTTTGGCATCGCCCTGAACCACCACTAAATGGCCTGGGTCAAAATTAGTGTTAATCATCTGCTCCAAAACATCAGCTACTGCAGGGGCATTTTCGCTAGGCTTCAGCACGGCGGTGTTGCCGGCAGCCAGGGCCGAAACTGCGGGCTGCAACAGTAAGAGCACAGGGTAATTCCAAGCCCCGATAATCAGATTAACCCCCAAGGGTTCGCGTAAAACAGCACTGCTCGCTGGCCAATTGATCCAGTTGGTGCGCACACGCTTCGGGCGCATCCATTTTTTGAGATTCTTTTTTGCTCGGTGGATCTCTTCATACAAAAGAGCAAATTCAGTGGTAAAACTTTCAAATTCAGATTTTTGAAAGTCCTGATACAGAGCGGCGACAATTCGATCTTCGTAAAACCTTAAGACCTGATCGAACTGATGCAACACCGCCATACGCGCGTCGTAACTCAGGGTTAAACCACAGTCAAAATAAGTGCGTTGTTGCTCGTGAAAAGAAGACACGGAATTACTGTTTTTCTCTGTTCAAGATACGGTATTCCTCGTAACATTCACTAATGGCATCAAGAATTTGTAAGTCATTTGCCGTTTTGATAAACTCTTCAGAATAACTGCAGTTGTTTAGAATTTCATCAATATCGGCACGCTCGAGCTGTAAAACAGCCATTAAGGTTTCGCGATCGAATTTTGATTGAAGCAAATTGCGGATCTCATCATCTTGCTTCATTTGTTTGAGCTTGCGCATTTGTTTGGGGCGCTTTCCAAAGACATTATAAAGGAAATCTGCAGGGTTAAACAACGCACTAAGCACTTTAGTCACCGCACCAGGTTGCGATTTACCCCCTTCATATCCCCCGCCAAATCCGGCGATTCGATATCTGTAATTGTCGTAAATTGGGATAATTTTGGCGTCTACTTCGACATAACCCGTAAGTTGAACAGGTTTGACTACAACCTCTTCAAGAGCGATACCCAGCTCCGTCATCTTTACTTTTATAAAATCGTATTTGAGCCAGTCATTGGTCACACGAACGCGAATTGATCTAAACCCTAAGTAAGAAAAATATAAAGTGTCATTAACAGAAGCGCGCAGTTTAAATGCACCCTTATCGTCTGTGGTAGTCCCGATAACCTTGTTTAGATTTACAATATTGACGTTTTCAAGTTCACTGTCATCAGCGTCATTAATCACAACACCATTAATGATCACCCCAGGATCATCTTCAGATACCGCATTGGAATCTGTCTCTTGGGCCCATGCAAAAAAGGGCAGAACCAACATTAAAAACAATAAACGGTACTTCATCACAGCGATTTCGGCTAAAATTAACCAATTACCGACAATTAAATTTGAAAATTTTGTGAAAATAGCGACCCTGTTTTAACGACGACGACGCTTTCCTCGCGTGCCTGGCACATCGGGCCTTTCACCACGACGTCGGCTCTTGCCTTTAAAGCTCGTGGTCGATTCTTGCTTCTTGCCTCGCTTTGGTCGTCCCGAAGATTCAAAATCGGAATTTCCTCGTCTATCGCCCCCAAAAGACTTTCCTTTTTTGGACTTTTTAACCGAACCTTTGCCTCCTTTAAATTTGCCACGGGATCCGCGATCGTCTGATCGTTCTATTTCGATAGCTCTGTCGTGAAAAAACACCCCTTGAAAAGTTTCATTCACGCGTTTTTCATGGGCGGCATCGGTATTAAAGAAAGAGAAGGTATCCATGGTATCCACGTGAAAAACCTCATCCTTGCCCAATCCCGTCACTTCGCGCACCAAATCTTTGAGATCCATCCAAGCCAAACCATCCTTTCTACCCAGATTAATAAAATAGCGTACGCTATTTTCAGATTTTTCCGAACCCGATGAGCCCTCTTGTACCGTCCCATGCGGAACATTTAAGTCCTTTGACTTTTTGTAATAATTAAAGAATCGTGAAAACTCGACCGAGAAAAACTTTTTGATGAGCTCATCTTTATCAAAATCCTTTAGCACCTCACCAATGGCCGGAAGGTAAGGATCGATTTCGTGATTGATTTCGGTCTGGGCGATATTGCTAGCCAAATGAAACAGTTGTTTCTCGCAGATCTCAATACCTGAAGGGATCTCTTTGGGCACAAAAGACTTTTGAATGATTTTTTCAATGGCCTTAATCTTGCGTGCCTCGCTTTTTGAGATGATAACCATGGATACCCCTGTTTTGCCTGCACGGCCAGTACGACCACTTCGGTGGGTATAGGTTTCAATTTCGTCTGGTAATTGATAATTGATTACGTGGGTAATGTCATCAACATCAATACCTCGAGCAGCTACATCAGTCGCCACGAGCATCTGAATCTGTCTACTGCGAAAGGATTTCATCACCAAATCACGCTGATTCTGACTTAAATCGCCATGCAGAGCGGCAGCGTTATAACCATCTTCAATGAGCATTTCGGCCACTTTTTGAGTGTCGCGTTTGGTGCGACAAAACACCACCGAGAATATATCTGGATGCGCATCAGCCAAACGTTTGAGGGCTTGGTAGCGATCACGTGCCGCCACGGTATAATATTCATGAGTGACACTACTGGCCCCAACATTTTTGGCCCCAACCGTAATTTCTTGAGGCTGGTGCATAAACTCGCGCGCTATGGTTGCCACCTCTTTGGGCATGGTCGCGCTGAACAACCAAGTATTTTTATCTTGTGGAGAATAGGATAAAATCTCTGTGATATCCTCATAGAAGCCCATGTTCAGCATTTCATCGGCCTCATCCAGCACACAGTACTCGATTTTGGAAATATCGATCATCCCTCGGCCGATCATATCTTTCATGCGCCCTGGAGTCGCTACAATAATTTGTGCTCCATTTTTAATTTGACGGGCTTGGTCGGTAATGCTTGCTCCTCCGTAAATCGCGACAACATTCAGCCCTTTAAGGTACTTTCCGTAGAGTTTTAATTCTTGTGTAATTTGTAAACAAAGCTCACGAGTAGGCGAAAGAATAAGCCCCTGTGTCGTACGGCTTTCGATATTTATTTTTTGGAGCATTGGAAAGCCAAAAGCTGCGGTTTTACCCGTACCAGTTTGCGCCAAAGACACAATATCGGTCTCTTGCTGCAGCAGTAATGGAATAGTTTTTTGTTGGACCTCACTTGGTTGTTGAAAACCCAAATCGGCAATGGCTTGAAGGAATACATCCCCCAACCCTAGTGATTGAAATGTTGTCATTTTATGGTTTTACTCGTTATGTGTTGTTTAAAGCATACGACCCGAGTTAACCCAAAGCTTTATCTACAACACTTCCTCACCCTGAGGAATTTGCGGCAAAGCTACGTTTAATTTATTTGATAAATGATTCTTGGGCGATCTATTATTTTGGCCCACCCCTCTTTAGCTTACGCTCTTAAAAAGTAAGTGCCATGCCACTAGAACTGCTCCTGAAGCCAATTTATGAGTTTTTGCATGGCCAAACCGCGGTGGCTGATTTGGGTTTTTTGCTCAAGACTCATTTGGGCAAAAGACAAGTCGTATCCCTCGGGCATGAAAATGGGATCATAACCAAATCCCTGATTTCCAATAGGATTTTGAAGGATCGTCCCGCGACACATCCCCTCGAAAAAATGAACTGATCCTTCCCAGTATAAAGCAATGACTGTGCGAAACTGAGCTTGACGGTTGGTTTGCTCATCAAGGGCCTTGAGTAGTTTTTGAATATTGTCGGAATCTGAAGCCTCAGGTCCTGCATAACGGGCACTATAAACACCGGGCGCACCGTTCAATGCCGCTACTTCGAGCCCCGTATCATCGGCAAAACAGTTGAGACGGGTGCTGTTGGCCAAAGCCATCATTTTGAGTTCAGCATTACCTTTTAGGGTATCGGCTGTTTCGGCAAGTGGCGGATCCTGAGTCAAATCACCCAGATAACCCAATTCAATCCCAGGGGGCATCTGGGCCTTTACTTCCTTGAATTTATTGATGTTATGGGTAGCAAATATTAAATTCATTACAGTTGATCTTGATGATAACGTTCGATAATGCGTGGGGCGTCTTTGATAGAAGCTACAGTCCAGGCACATTCCAGAGCATAGCGCTCCTGGGGGTTCATCGGCCATGGTGCTTCTTCACGGCGCATTCGACCCACGAGTTCATTGAGAATAATTGCAGCAGATACTGAAATGTTCAAGCTTTCTGTAAATCCGTACATGGGGATGGTAAGGGCCACATCGGCCTGAGCCATCAGTTCTGGACTGAGTCCTTTTTTCTCTGTTCCAAAGAGCAAAGCAGACTTACGCGAAACGTCAAAGGCATCAAGTGGCACGCCATCATGAGGGGTTGTCGCGACGATTTGATAACCATCAGCGCGCAGGGTTTTAAGACAATCCTCAGCATTTGAATGTCGGTGAATATCCACCCACTTCTGCGCTCCCATGGCTATTTCTTTATCCACGCGCTTACCAAAACGTGCCTCAATTACATGTAGATCCTGTATTCCAAACACATCACAACTGCGCATAACTGCACTGGTATTATGCATTTGATAAACATCTTCGGTAACCACAGTAAAATGACGCGTACGTTGCTCAAGAACCTTTTTGAAGAGTTCACGACGACGCGGAGTTAAAAGACTTTGGAGGTATGCCAATAATTCTGGAGTCATTATAGAATCTAGATGCCTTTGTAATATGGCCTGCAAGATAATGAATAAGTGACAAGGTTTGAATTGGGTCAAATTGTCGAGCACTAATTGATAAATACTTTTAGCCTTGCTTACTTACCCTGCTATTATTTATTAATTTACCACTATGAAATTTGATGGCAACCAATATTTCTATTTTAAATTTCAAGATAATTTAATTCGAAATCAGTGGGCGGCAAGCCTAGATTAAAAAATTCCTTCTGTCGTGGGTCAACTCATGGGTGATGATTATCTTTGCTTTTTGAATCGCAAAACGATGTCACACACGAGCCTTCAAGCCATAACCCCTATCGATGGGCGTTATGCTGCCAAAACAAAAAGTCTTATTCCTTATTTCTCAGAAGCAGCGCTGATCCAGTATCGCGTGCGGGTAGAAATTGAGTACTTTTTAGCCTTAGTCGCTATTCCCTTGCCACAGCTCAAAGATTTTGATCTTGGTCAGACGCAAGCATTGCGCGATATTTATAAGAATTTTTCTGCTGATGACGCACAAGCCATCAAGGATATTGAGGCCGTGACCAATCACGATGTTAAGGCCGTCGAATATTTTATCAAAGAACGTTTTGATGCTTTGGGACTTGGCGCGTTCAAAGAATTCATTCACTTTGGTCTAACCTCTCAAGACATCAACAATACAGCGATTCCATTGAGTATGATGGAGGCCGTAGACGCCGTTTATCTGCCTCAACTCGGGGCGCTTAAGGATCAGCTCGAAGCTTACGCCAAAGAGTGGGCCGAAGTTCCGATGCTGGCCCGTACCCATGGTCAGCCCGCTTCTCCCACCCGACTCGGTAAAGAAATTCAAGTTTTTGTGACCCGTCTAAACGAGCAAATCGCTGGATTCAGTAGTCTGAAACACGCCGCTAAATTTGGCGGGGCTACGGGAAATTTTAATGCCCATCACGTCGCTTATCCAAAGATCGATTGGCAGGAATTTGGGCGTAATTTTGTGGAGCAGTCTTTAGGGCTGCACCACTCCTTTCCGACCACCCAAATCGAACATTACGACCATATGGCGGCTTTGTTCCACCTTATGGAGCGGGTCAATACGATCATTTTAGATCTGAATCGAGACATGTGGACCTATATTTCCTTGGATTACTTCAAGCAAAAAATTAAGGCTGGTGAAGTAGGTTCTTCGGCGATGCCGCATAAAGTCAATCCGATTGATTTTGAAAATAGCGAAGGAAACCTCGGTATTGCCAATGCCTTGCTTGGGCATTTGGCAGCAAAATTGCCTGTATCTCGCCTACAAAGAGACCTCACCGACAGTACGGTTTTGCGTACCATCGGGATGCCTTTTGGCCATACTCTGATCGCTTTTCAATCGACTTTGAAAGGGCTGGGTAAATTGCTTTTGAACGCGGAAAAAATAAACGCAGACCTCGAAAACAATTGGGCCGTAGTGGCCGAAGCCATTCAGACAATCTTGCGTCGTGAAGGTTTTGCCAATCCTTATGAGGCGCTCAAAGGACTTACGCGCACCAATCAGCGCATCGATCAACAGGCGATTCACAGCTTTATTGAGGGACTTGAAATTTCTGAGGCCCTTAAAAATGAACTCAAGGCCATTAGTCCTCAAAGTTATACCGGTATATAGGTCATGAAAGCTCCAGGCGCTTCAAGACCGAAAATTGCCAGAATCCTTAGTGGGAAACTACGGCATGTTTGGTCCAGAACGCGCTTTGGAAAATCGTTCATGGCAATAGTCATGGTCGGGGCTAGCCTTTTGAGTGTCTCTTGTTTTGAAGATTTAGACGACAATTACCGTGATGCCTCAACCACAGAAATCAATGACTTTATTTGGCGTGGGCTGAACTATTTTTACCTCTACAAAGGCTCAGTTACTCAACTGCAGGATAACGCCTTTGCCTCGCAGGGCGATAAAAAAGCCTATTTAGCCTCTTTCGACACGCCCGAAGATTGCTTCGAGGCTTTGACCGATTCAAGCGACCCTTTCAGTCTTTTGGTTGAGGACTATGTGACCCTAGAAAATTCTTTGGCCGGTATCTCGCTCAGTAATGGAATGGAATATGGACTGGTCTATTATCCCCAAGACAATTCTCTTATTTTTGGTTATGTGCGTTATGTGATTCCTGGCAGCGATGCGGCAGCTCAAAATCTGCAACGCGGGATGATTTTTAATCGCGTAGACGGAACTCAACTCACGGCCACAAATTATAATGACCTGCTATCGCCAGACACTTATACTTTGGGATGGGCCACTTTTGATGGCACCGACATTACCCCGCTGAGCGAAACCACGACTTTGACCAAAACCCAGCTCTCGGAAAATCCAGTGCATAAAACGGCGGTCTTTGCAGAAAATGGACATACCATCGGTTATTTGATGTACAACGGTTTTACCAATGAATATGACAACGACCTCAACGCCGCCTTCGGCACCTTTGCGGCCCAAGGGGTAACCGATCTGATTTTAGATTTGCGCTATAATGGAGGTGGTTCAGTGCGCACGGCCACCTCTCTAGCGGGCATGATTACCGGGCAATTTCAAGGGGATATTTTCTATACCGAGCAGTGGAATGCTGACCGTCAAGCCCAATACGCTGAGCCTGGATATTTTGTAAGCACTTTGGCCAATGGGGCTGGCCTAAACAGTCTGGGACTCACGCGGGTCTATGTATTGACTTCAGGCCGCACGGCCTCAGCCAGCGAACTGGTGATTAACGGCTTAAAGCCCTATATCGATGTGGTGCAGATCGGATTGCCGACCCGCGGAAAATATCAAGCCTCATTTTTACTTTATGACGCCCCAGCCCCCTCCTTTAGCAGAAATCAGGCCAATACCGGACACCGCTACGCCATGCTGCCTCTGGTTTTTAAAACGTTAAACGCAGCCGGAGTCACTGATTATGCCAATGGCTTAACGCCTGACATCGAACTATCCGAAGATTTCAGTAATCTTGGGCAACTAGGGCAAGTCGGTGAACCCCTGCTCGCTAGGGCCATTTCAGAAATTTTAGGTCAGCCTTCGCCTGCGGACCAGCAGCCATCGCGCGCTGGCCAGTGGAGCGAACTGCAAATCCAGAGGGATGCCTTGGATGGGGTGATGTATCGCAAATAATATAGCTTTTGACATTAGGAAAAATGAAAAAGCCGAGCGAATCGCTCGGCTTTTCTTGGTCGGGATGACTGGATTCGAACCAGCGACCCCACGCACCCCATGCGTGTACGCTACCAGACTGCGCCACATCCCGATTTTGAGGTGTGCAAAGATATTTCTTTTATTCTTTATTCAAACTATTTCACTACCTTTTACTGCACTAATGAAGCACCAAAATGACCAAGTTTTTACCCCTTTTATCCCTTTTAATTATCAGTTGTCAGCACCAGAATGCGCAAAGCGATTTAACCCTCAAAATTCCCAACGAAAGACCCTACACCATAGAGATGGTTTTTGATGGGGTACAAAATCCTTGGGGTATGGATTGGCTTCCCGACGGCAGCATGCTGGTCACAGAAAAAAGCGGGGTACTGTATCACGTTAAAGGCGAAGAGGTTACAGAAATTTCTGGCCTTCCCGAAGTATTCAATTGGGGACAAGGCGGGCTGCTCGATGTGGCGCTTCATCCTGATTTTGCTCAGAATCGCTGGGTGTATCTTACTATGGCCACCACTATTGGTGGTGGTGAAGGCGGAAACACCACACTCGTGCGCGGACAGCTCATAGAAAATCGCCTGGACTCGTTACAAATATTGTACAAAGCCACACCCAATGTGCCCGACGGACAGCATTTTGGCTCGAGGATTGCGTTTGATAAACAAGGTCATGTGTTTTTTGGCGTGGGCGATCGCTTTCACCGTGACCAATATCCACAGGACATCAACATCGATGGGGGTAAAATTTATCGCCTGAATGACGATGGCAGCATTCCAGAGGATAATCCATTTTACAATTCCCCGGGCGCCAAAAAAGCCATTTACTCTTTCGGGCATCGCAATCCCCAAGGATTGACCATGCATCCAGAAACAGGTGTGCTTTGGGAACACGAACACGGGCCTCGCGGTGGAGATGAAATTAACATCATCGAGCCGGGCCTCAACTATGGATGGCCCGTAATCACCTATGGCATCAACTATAATGGTACCACAATCACAGAACAAACTGAAGATCCAGCAATGCAACAACCCCAGTATTATTGGGTACCGTCCATTGCCCCTTGCGGTATGACCTTTGTGACCGGTGACCGTTACCCAAATTGGAAGAATCAACTCCTGGTGGGCTCATTAAAATTTGCCTACATCGAAATGCTCGAGCTCGAAGGCACAAAAGTCATTGGCCGTCAAAAAATTGCTGAAAACATCGGGCGTGTGCGCAATGTAAAAATGGGGCCGGACGATATTGTTTACGTGGGTATTGAAGGAGAAGGTGTGGTGCTTCTCAAGCCAATGAATTGATATTTTGACCTTCGGCAGAGGTCAATTCTCGGGTGAGAAATTACTATCTTTGTGAAAACGCATTAACATGACAATCATCGGTGTTGCCGGAGGTACAGCCAGTGGAAAAACAACCTTTGTCCATGAGGTTTTAAGTGGTTTTGAGACCGAAAATGTAGGCCATATTGCTCAGGACGCCTATTACAAAGACAACAGCCACTTGAGTTTTGAGGAGCGTTGCCTTTTGAATTACGATCATCCCGATGCTATTGACTTTGATCTTATGGTTGACCAAATAAAGGCTTTAAAGCAAGGCCAAGAAATTGATCAACCGGTTTATGACTATAAAATACACAATCGCACGGCGCAAAACTCGCGGATTGAACCAAAACCCGTATTTATCGTGGAAGGCATATTAGTGTTGCATCACAAAGCACTCAGAGATTTGATGGACCTAAAAATATTTGTGGACGCCCCTGCTCCTCTGAGGCTCGATAGACGTCTTCAGCGCGATATAACCGAGCGCGGCAGAGATGAGCAAGAAGTTATAGAGCGCTACACTCAGACCTTAAAGCCAATGCACGATACCTTTATTGAGCCCACAAAGGCCTATGCCGATATAGTGGTTTTGTCTCATCAAAAAAATCCCCAAGCGGTGGCACTGCTGCAAACTTTTATTGAATCGAAAATCTAATCCGTCAATAGTTCAAAGCTATGAGTGAAAACAAATCCAAAATACCCTGGCTTACTGTGATCAGCAATCGCTATGTTTTACTGAGCATCGCCTTTGTGGTGTGGATGGTTTTTTTCGACACGAACTCCTGGTTGATCCACAGAGAACTGGACCAAGAAATAGAAGTTCTAGAGCAGCGCAAAACTCAGTTCGAGCAGGACATTAAAAAGGACGACGATTTTGTCACCCAAATGCAAGACACCTTTGAAATGGAACGCTATGCACGCAGCCAATACTATTTAAAAAAGGATAACGAAACCATTTTTCTTATCGAAGAGGCCGACAGCACAAAAAATAATTCTGATCAATGAGCGCTTTAGATTTTTCAGAATTTGACCCCTTTGATGACAAGCTATGGAAGCAACAAATCCAGTTCGACCTCAAAGGTAAAGACTACAATAAAGAATTAATTTGGGAGAGTCCAGAGGGTATTCCCGTCCAACCTTTTTACACTAAAAACAATAGCCAAGTCACCCCAATCGAGGACCTTCCAAGTACTTGGCAGCACAGCGCACAGATCTATATGGGAGATAATCAAGTGGTGGAACATCTCCTAAAAAAGAGGCTCGATCAAGGTATACGATCATTTATTTTGGTATGTGATTCGCCTTTTGACCCGTCCAAAGTCATTGATCTATTAGCCCATAAAAATGTGCAACTGATTTTAGAATGCAGTTTTTTAAATAGAAGTTGGCTGCAGGAGTGCATGGATAAGGCAAAAGCAGCGCAAATTAGATTGCATTTGAATCAAGACCCTCTGCATCACTTGGCAAAAACAGGCAATTGGCCAGCCCATCCTGATAATGTGTTTAAACCGCTCTATGAGGTACTCAAGGACATGAAGTATGAGGGCTCTGCACTTGGGGTGCACTCTTTACTCTATGCCGAATCTGGGGCTAACAATATTCAGCAATTGGCCTATACCCTATCACAAGCAAATGAGACTTTGGAACAACTGAGTCAATTTGGTACATTACCTGAAAGTGTTTGCCTTAATTATACCGTGAGCCTTGGTCCGAATTACTTTTTTGAAATTGCAAAACTGCGCGCCCTACGTCAGTTAAGCACCTTATTGGGAGCAATACATAACTGTACCATAAAAACTCATATCACTGCGCTTCCGGCCCAGCGCTATATGACTTTGTATGATTTCAATAATAATCTACTGCGCCACAGTACAGCAATGATGGCCGCAGTATTGGGAGGGGCCGACGCATTGTGCAACCTCCCGTACGATCATCACTACAAAAAGAGTCATGATTTTTCTCAAGGTTTAGCAGAAAATCAGCTTTTTATCCTGGAGTCAGAAGTCTTTGGAACTGCTAACGCAAATATGGCCAGTGGTGCCTACTACATAGAGCACCTTACTGAAAAATTAGCGGAACAAGCCTTGACATTATTTAAGTCAATTGAAGCCACAGGAGGCTGGCTAACGACCATTAAAAACGGAACCATACAACGGAAAATAAAAGAGCGGCACGAGAAATCAGTTAATGAGTTAGAAACTATGGGAGCCATAGTGGTGGGGCTCAATAAATACCCCGATGCGACGCAAAAAATGCAGGATCAAATCGAATTGTATCCTTTTCAAAAAATGAATCCTCAAAAAACTTTAGTGGCACCCATTGTTCCGCGCAGATTAACCCAACACATTGAATTACAAAGATTAAACGATGAAAAATAAATTGTACAATTTTAACTCTTTCAATGGCCAAAGGCCATTAAACCTTATAGGAATATTGATTTTAATTTTAACGGTAACCGCCTGTCATCAAGGGCCTGAGTATCGTTATCAAGATCAACCTGTAGTAGTGGATTGTCCAGGAATGTCAGAAGATTTTATGCACGAACTCCTCTATAGTTTTAGAGAGGATATTGGCACTTTTTACAATCAATACTCTGACTATATTGAAGGGTCAAAAAGTTACTATTTCGAGGCCTATGGCCAATACATTTACTTTGGATTTTCAGGGACTGCTCGCTTTGATGATATCGCCTCTGAGCACAGCCGCGCCCTTCTGCAAGAACTCAGAAAAGAAAAGGAATTTTGGATTGTAAAGGACGGTCAAGAACGGCTGAATTACAATCACCCTTACCTAAAGTGTCTTATTGATGGGGTGGCCGATGACGACTTGAGAGTGTCTCTACAAAATCTACGTCAGGCAAAATCTCTGACCCCCGAACTCATTGCCGAGACTATGAGGATTAACTTTCAAAAAGTCATGGCAGATCCAAATCTCGCTATGTATCTGGCTTTGGATGGCTATTATCAACCCCTGATCAATCGTAGCGCCAGAAGATGAGCCCACGCAAAGCTGTAGCACATATCAGTCTGAGTAAAGGACAAAAATGGGAGGAGTCAGATCAAAGTCAGGATCTTCTTGAGCTCGGTGCGTTTGGTGCTGGAGCACCCCCTTATTTGCGCGGTCCTTATGCGACTATGTATGTGCAACGGCCATGGACCGTGCGGCAATACGCAGGATTTTCTACAGCCGAAGACAGTAATGCCTTTTACCGAAAAAACTTAGCTGCAGGCCAAAAAGGGCTTTCCGTAGCCTTCGATTTGCCTACCCATAGAGGTTATGACAGCGATCATCCACGTGTTACCGGAGATGTAGGCATGGCTGGAGTTGCCATCGACACTGTGGAGGACATGAAAATACTCTTTGACCAAATTCCTTTGGATCAGATGAGTGTCTCGATGACTATGAATGGCGGTGTATTGCCAATTATGGCCTTTTTTATAACCGCAGCTCAGGAACAAGGGGTATCCCCTGATCAGCTTTCAGGTACCATTCAAAATGATATTTTGAAGGAGTTCATGGTGCGCAACACCTATATTTATCCTCCTGCAGCCTCCATGCGCATAATCCGAGATATTTTTAGGTACACCAGTGAACACATGCCTAAATTTAACTCTATTTCGATTTCGGGCTATCACATGCAAGAAGCAGGCGCGACAGCAGAATTAGAGCTGGCCTATACCCTGGCCAATGGCCTAGAATACGTGCGTCAGGGCCAAGATGCTGGTCTAAATATTGACGATTTTGCACCGCGACTGTCGTTTTTTTGGGGCATTGGCATGAACCATTTTGAAGAAATTGCCAAGATGCGGGCTGCGCGAATGCTTTGGGCTAAAATGATCAAAACCTTTGAGCCGAAAAACAACAAATCCATGGCACTGCGCACCCACTGCCAAACCAGTGGATGGAGTTTAACCGCCCAAGACCCTTTTAATAATGTCACGCGCACCTTGGTTGAAGCCTTAGCAGCCGTTTGTGGTGGAACACAGTCCCTGCACACTAATGCTCTGGATGAGGCTTTGGCCCTACCCACCGAATTCTCAGCCCGTATCGCGCGCAACACCCAACTATTTTTGCAACACGAAACCCAAGTTATCCGTACTGTGGATCCTTGGGCTGGCAGTTTTGAATTAGAGCGTATGACTAAGGACCTCATGGAAAAAGCTTGGGATTTAATTCAAGAAATAGAGGACTTAGGAGGCATGACCAAAGCCATCGAAAATGGCTTGCCAAAATTGCGCATTGAACAAGCGGCTGCACGCAAACAAGCACGGATTGATTCAGGTACAGAGGTCATTGTCGGGGTGAATAAGCATCAACGCAATAGTGATGAGCCCTTGCACATTCTCAAGGTGGATCAGGCCAAGGTTTTAGCGGCCCAACTGGAAAAACTAGCTCATGTTAAAAAGCAGCGCGACGAGGTGGCCGTGCAAAAGGCCTTGAATAATTTAACCGCAGCAGCAAAGGGCAATGAGCAAAATTTATTAGCTTTAGCGATAACGGCCGCCAAACACAGAGCGACCTTGGGAGAGATTTCTGAGGCTCTAGTGGCAGAATTTGGCCGTTATCAAGCACAAATACAAACCTTTAGTGGCGTGTATAAAAAAGAAATAAGCAACGATCAGTGGTTTGAAAAGGCACAACAGGCAGTGCGCGAGTTTGCCCAGCAAGAAGGGCGCCAGCCTCGTATTATGGTGGCCAAGATGGGACAAGACGGACATGACCGTGGGGCAAAAGTCGTGGCCACGGGTTATGCGGATTTAGGATTTGATGTTGATATCGGGCCTTTGTTTCAGACCCCGGAAGAAACGGCCAAACAAGCGGTAGAGAATGATGTGCATATACTTGGGGTGTCCTCTTTGGCAGCGGGCCATATGCGGCTAGTCCCTCAAGTGATCAAAGCTCTAGAAAACCTCGGACGCAAAGACATTATGGTTATCGCGGGGGGTGTGATTCCCGAGGACGACCACAAGGCGCTTTACGAGGCCGGTGTGGTTGCCATCTATGGACCTGGCACCAACTTAAGTCAGGCTGCGCTAGAATTGATTGAAATACTCATGGGTTCAAGCCCAGAGTAAAACCTTTAAAATCTTAGTTATGGACTATACCCAAAAAATGATGCAAGCCGACGCGCTTAAAGGAAAAACCATTGTGGTCACCGGAGGCGGAAGCGGACTGGGTAAAGCAATGACCACCTATTTTCTCGAACTCGGGGCCAATGTGGTCATCAGTTCACGCAATCAAGAGAAAATTGAAACCACAGCCCGAGAACTCGAGGCTCAAACTGGCGGGAAAGTTTTGGCCGCGCCTTGTGACGTGCGCCATTACGATCAAGTAGAGGCACTAGTGAAACAAGCCAATGAGACCTTCGGTTCGGTCGATATTTTAGTTAATAATGCCGCAGGTAACTTTATTTCTCCGACCGAGCGCTTGTCCTCAAACGCCTTCGACACCATCATTGATATTGTTTTGAAGGGCACCAAAAACTGTACTTTGGCCTTTGGAAAGCATTGGATCGAGCAAAAACAAACCCAAAAAGTCGTCCTAAATATTGTGACCACTTACGCTTGGACTGGCTCGGCTTATGTTGTACCCAGCGCCACGGCCAAAGCGGGTGTTCTGGCCATGACCCGTTCACTGGCTGTTGAATGGGCAAAATACGGAATGCGCTTTAACGCCATCGCGCCAGGGCCTTTCCCAACCAAAGGCGCCTGGGATCGCCTTTTGCCTGGCAACCTTAAAGAACAATTTGACCTGGCAAAAAAAGTGCCCTTGAAACGTGTCGGGGCTCATCAAGAATTAGCCAACTTGACTGCTTATTTAGTCTCTGACTTTTCTGCTTATATCAATGGAGAGGTGATCACAATAGATGGTGGCGAATGGCTCAAGGGTGCCGGCCAATTCAATTTACTCGAAGATATTCCGGAAGAACTTTGGGATATGTTAGAGGCCATGATACGCGCCAAAAAAGGCAGTTAAATCCTGAACATAATTCATCTTCAGTGGCTTAAATAATATTACTGGAGCCCCACAAAGGACTGATATTTGTTGACTTGTTGTTAACAAATACAATTTCGTGTGCAGTTTATTAGTTGTATTTTTAAACTTGAATACGTGTGCTCAATTTATGGGTAAAATTATTGCCATAGCCAATCAAAAAGGAGGTGTCGGAAAGACCACAACCTCTGTAAATCTAGCCGCCTCTCTTGGGGTTTTGGAAAAAAAGGTCCTACTGATCGATGCGGACCCTCAAGCCAATGCAACCTCGGGACTCGGTGTTGCAGTGACTCCGTCAACGGTAGGGACCTATCAACTCTTGGAGCATACTGCCACCGCAAAAGAGTGTATCGTGGGTACGAGTTCGCCAAACCTTTGGGTGATTCCCGCGCACATTGATTTAGTGGCTATAGAAATTGAACTCGTGGACAAAGAGGCACGTGAATATATGCTGCGTGAAGCCCTTGGATCAATCAAGGACGATTATGACTATATTTTGATAGATTGTGCCCCTAGTTTAGGTCTTTTGACCCTGAATGCACTAACGGCTGCCGATTCAGTAATGATCCCTATTCAATGTGAATACTTTGCTTTGGAAGGGCTGGGTAAGCTTCTGAATACCATTAAAAGCGTCCAAAAACTGCACAACACCGAGTTGGATATTGAAGGATTATTGCTGACCATGTACGATTCACGCCTGAGATTGTCCAATCAGGTCGTTGATGAAGTCAAAAAGCATTTTGACGAGATGGTATTTGAGACCATCATTCAACGTAACGTGCGCCTGGGTGAAGCTCCGAGTTATGGTGAAAGTATCATCAGTTATGACGCTGGGAGTACTGGAGCCAATAATTACCTGCATCTCGCACACGAATTAATTGAAAAAAACCGTTAACTCAAGATGGCAAAAGCAATCAAAAAACAAGCCCTCGGTCGTGGTCTCTCTGCATTATTAAATGATGAAGGAAGCAGCCATAGCCATGCCAGTAAGTCAGCGGCCCAATTTGTCGCGCTAAGTCTGGATCAAATTAAAGTAAATCCATATCAGCCGCGCACTAGATTCAGTGAGTCTGCCTTAAAAGAACTGGAAAGTTCCATAAAAGCCTTAGGGCTCATTCAGCCCATTACTGTGCGTGAAACTAAGGATGGGTATTACGAACTAGTGAGCGGAGAACGCCGCTATCGCGCGTCAAAAAACATTGGACTAAAAGAGATTCCCGCATACATTCGATCAGCGAACGACCAGGAACTCCTGGAAATGGCCTTGGTGGAAAATATCCAGCGTCAAGATCTAGATCCAATTGAAATAGCACTTACATATCAGCGATTGCTCGAAGATGTTTCTCTATCCATTACAGAGCTTGGGGATCGTTTAGGAAAAGATCGCACCACAGTCACGAACTATCTTCGTCTGCTGAAACTAGATCCACTGATTCAATCGGGAATACGCGATGGTTTTATTTCAATGGGACATGGACGCAGTTTGATCAATATAGAGCATACTGAAGACCAGCTGGCCCTATATGAAGAAATTTTAGATAAAAAGCTTTCTGTTCGTGAAACTGAAGAACGCGTAAAAGCGCTGAAATCCTCTGGGCAAAAAACGGTTAAAACCAGTAAGCCAAGTCAGCAAAATGATACGGAACTCTCGCAAAAGCTAGACACTACAGTGCTGATCAAAAGCAACGCCAAAGGTGCTGGAATGGTCCAGATTAAATTTAAAAATCAAAAGGAATTCGAGGCCTTGCGCAAAAAATTACTGGGTGAAAATTAACCAAAACATAGGCCTGGCTATTTGTTTATTTTGGGTTTTTGGCCCAGTGGCCTGGGCGCAGAATACTGGGAATGAAGCTAAGCCTGAACCTGCAAATTCCCAAACCCAAGTAATGACTGCTGAAACCCTTGATTCCGATGCAAGTTCAGAAGTGTCTGAACTACAATCGGTGTCTACTGAGTCGATCATGAGTGATGATACAACAGAGGAGCCCTACAACCCCTTAGCCCCCGCAAAAGCTGCATTTTATTCCGCGGTGCTCCCTGGTCTTGGACAGGCTTACAACAAAAAATACTGGAAAATTCCGGTGGTGTATGGAGGAATTGCTGCCGGGGTTTACTTCTATCAGCGCAACACTAAGGATTACAACCGATTTCGCGATGCCTATAAGCGGCGTTTGGCGGGTTATCAAGACGACGAATTTCAGGGCGTCTCTGACGCCCGGCTGCGTGATGCGCAAAAAACAGCAGGACGCAACCGCGATGTGAGTTTGGCCATGGCTATCGGTGTATATTTACTCAATATTTTAGACGCAAATGTCGACGCCCACCTGTTGCGTTATAATCTGAATGAAGATCTAAGTCTACGCCCTGAATTTCAATATCAATCTGATTTTAGACCCAGTGTATACGGACTTTCACTAAATATTTCGTTGCCATGAACATCGCACTTTTGGGTTATGGAAAAATGGGACAGATCATCGAGTCCTTAGCCACCCAGGCAGGTCATCAGATTGTCTTCAAAAGTACCAGTAATAAAAGCGAAGGCGATCTCCATCTGGCCGATGTAGCCATAGAATTTTCCACCCCTGAAGCTGCACCAAATAATCTCAAGCGGTGTTTTGAGGCGCAAATCCCCGTGGTTTGTGGGACTACAGCATGGCTTGACCACTGGGATGAAATTATTGCCCATTGCACAGCCCAGCAAGGTGCGCTACTTTACGCCTCAAACTTCAGTATTGGGGTGCAAATATTTTTTGAGATGCAACGACATCTCTCGCAGATCATGTGTCGTCAGAAAGCCTATAAAATATCGATTCAAGAAAGCCATCACACCCAAAAAAAGGATGCCCCGAGTGGCACTGCCATCACTTTGGCGGAGATCACACTGGACACCTCAAATTATAATAAATGGGTTCTGGGTGAGGCACAAAATGAAGATGAATTGCCGATCCAGGCGATACGAGAGCCCAATATCCCGGGGACCCATAAAGTGTTTTACCAAAGCGCTATTGATCAAATTACTATAGAGCACAAAGCCCATTCAAGAGAAGGTTTTGCCAGCGGCGCCCTTCTGGCAGCCCAATGGCTGATTGGAAAAACCGGAATATATTCAATGAAAGATGTCTTACATTTGTCAGACAACAAGCACCCGTAAAACGCAGAATCATGACAATCACTCAATGGTTGATTTTTTTAGGCCTTATTCATGTCGTCCATTTTTTGGGGACGTGGAAAATGTATAAAGCGGCTGGCTTTGCCCCTATTTTGGCCCTAGTTCCTGTCTATAATGCCGTTGTTTTAATGCGCATCATCAATCGCCCAAAATGGTGGGTGGTGCTTTTATACATACCCATCATTAATTTAATCATGTTACCAGTAGTTTGGGTGGAAACCATGAGGAGTTTTGGGTTTAATGAGCGCGCACAAAATGCCTATGTGGTATTGAGTTTGGGACTGTATTTGTTTTACATCAACTACACTCAGACACTAAATCATAAAAAGGACCGTAGTCTAATGCCGCGAAGTTCTGCGGGAGAATGGGTCAGCAGTATCTTGTTTGCCGTGGTGGCGGCGACCCTGGTGCATACTTATTTCATGCAACCCTTTACGATTCCTTCTTCATCTTTGGAAAAAACACTCTTGGTGGGGGATTATTTGTTTGTCAGTAAATTCCATTATGGAGCCAGAACCCCAATGACCAGTGTGGCGTTGCCCATGGTACACGATACGATTCCTTTTGTTGGAACAAAATCATATTTGAGTAGCCCACAACTCCCCTACTTCAGAATCCCTGGTTTTCAAGACATCAAACGCAACGACATTGTTGTTTTTAACTGGCCCGTGGACACACTGGTGGATATTCGCCCTGGATATATGCGCGGCAGTGTTCAAAAACCGATTGACAAAAAGTCAAATTACGTCAAGCGATGTGTCGGAATTCCTGGCGATTCACTTTCTGTAATCGATGGTTATGTTTATATCAATGGAGAACAGAATAGTCTGCCAGATCGTGCGAAGATTCAATTCGTTTATGAGGTAGTTTCAAAAAAACCGCTGATAAAGGTTGATCGCGGCGGCCGTGTCTATAACGAGCCAAATCCTGTAATTTACGACCGGTTCAAAATTTCAGACATCAGTTTTGCGGGTATGGATCAATCTACAGGCCTAATCAAACAAAGGGCACATATGAGTGAGGCTGTAGCCAGTCAGCTAGAATCCTTGAGCGACGTAGTGTCCGTGACAAAAATTAAAAATAGAGCAGGAAATTTTGATCGATCCGTATTTCCCTACAGTGTAGATTTCCCAAACAACAATGACTATTTTGGGCCTATTTATATTCCAGAGTCCGGCGCGACAGTAGCCATTACCCCAAAGACATTGCCCTTTTATCGCAGAATCATCGAAGTTTATGAAGGACGCGAGCTCGGTGTGACGCAACAAACCGAAATCCGCGACAATCAAGTGCTACTCAATGGTGCTCCTATAAGTGAATATACATTTAAGATGAATTATTACTGGCTCATGGGTGATAACCGCGATAATTCCCAAGATGCCCGTAGTTGGGGATTTGTCCCAGAAAATCACGTCATAGGGAAACCGGTCTTCATCTGGCTCAGCCTTGATGCCAATAAAAAAGGGTTCAGTAAAATTCGTTGGGAACGCATGTTTACTACTGTAGGTGGATCAGGACAGCCAAAATCCTACCTCACTTATTTTTTAATTGCTTTGGCGGGCTATTACGGATGGGATTATTTGCGTAAACGCAGAAAAAAGAAATAATTCGAGTAGACTCGGCCTATTTTTAATGCCTTTGGATTTATTTATTCCTACATATTTTCCAGACATTTTACAGATGTCTGCTTTGGTCCAAAGCGACAATATTGTTTTCGAGGTTTGTGATAATTACCAAAAACAAACCCTGCGCAACCGCACCTATATTGCTCATGCACAAGGAACCCTCGCCATGTTTGTACCTGTAAAGCACAATAAGACCAAGGGACGTCAAAAGACTAAAATGGTACAAAGCGAAAGTGCCTTTGGATGGGCGGCTAATCATTGGAAATCTCTACAAACTGCCTACCGCACTGCTCCTTTTTTTGAGTTTTATGAAGACGATTTAAAAGATTTGTTTGACTCAGAATCAATTTTTTTACAACAGCACAACTTAGCCATCATCGAACGCTTGATGGAACTGATTGGGCAAGAATTTAAATACAGCAAGACCGAGGCTTATCAGACTGACTTTCCCGGCAGAGATTGGCGACGTTATGGGGAGAGCAAACGCAATAGTCCCGTTAATTTTCCTGAATACACACAGGTGTTCCAGAACATGAATGAGTTCATTGCTAATTGCTCGGTACTCGACGCCTTATTTAATTTAGGCCCCCAAACTTTGACGTATCTCAAGAGCATACCCTTGCAAGACTTGACCTGAAGAGTTTCCGAGTTTGTGAGATGATGAATCGAGGGCATTTCTAAGGCGCCTTACCGACTAAAGTTTGATATCTGCAATTATGGGTAAGTGATCCGATTGTGAGCCCCCAAAAGTTTCAAAATCCAAAACCTCTAGTTTAGGGTCCACAAATATAAAGTCAATGCGCAGGGGCAAGCGATTGAAATGATAAGTGGCCCCCAAACCATGTCCCTCTAATTGAAAGGCATCTTGATAATTTGCCGAAATTGAGCGATAAACATAAGAAAAGGCGGTATTATTAAAGTCACCAGCAATCATTTTTGGATTTGCTGTTGTGGACATATGACCCAATAACTTTTCTAGTTGCTCTTGTTGCTTGATAAAGCTAGTTGATATTCTGGTTTTAATTCGTTCAGCACCGCCCTGATTGGCAATGTTTTCCGTAGGGTTGATACCTATAGACTGAAGATGCACATTATACACCCTGAGGGTATCCTTACCCACCAATACATCAGCATAAATCGCGTTATTGGGGGTATCCTCAAACGCCAAACTGCCCCGATTTATAAGAGGGTATCGAGACATAATGGCCTGTCCCATGAGTTTAAAAGGCGGGTTAAAATAAATATACTGATAAGGGTATTGGCTAAAATCAACCTCATGCACCCCGGTATATTCTTGTAAACACAGAATGTCAGGTACTCGTTGTGCAATCAATGCCGTGTATTCCTGAGCCATTGTAGGTTTTTTAGGTCGCTCGGCATATTTATCGAATAGATGAACATTATGCGACAAAATTTTAAGGCTGCTTTCAGGGATAGGCTTTTCGTTTTTTCGACCGAGTAGAAAAGGGCCAAAATAAAGATGCGTCGTAATTAACACTACCGCAGAAAGGAAAAATCGTTTGTCCCATCGAATCAACCAATAAACAACAAAAACTGCATTAAGGCCAATAATAGGCAAAGTCAATAGACTCATCAATGACAGTACTGGGAATTGAGTCGGTGCCACCAAAGGCACCAAAAAAGAAAGCAACAAAAGCATCAAAGCCAAAATATTGATACCAAAAAGTATTTTGCGTGTCATGGTACCAATGTTCTGGGTTAATTACGCCCCGATTTAAACAGGAAATCCTTCTCTTCCTTGGTCAAACTCTCATACCCACTCTGTCCTATTTTATCCAAAATGGCATCGATTTTTTCCTGCTCAGCGCTTTGAGCAGTTTTACTGGCATTGTTTTTCCTTGTCGGACGCCCGTATTTTTTATTGGCAGAACGACCGCCACTTGAGTTCGTCGGCCACGAGCTTACCAGTCGATCAACAATACGATCAAACCATATGCCCACGTCTTTACCAGCACGCAAATTACGCCCGTAATAGTAGCCAAATGCAGCCCCACCTAAATGAGCCAGTAATCCACCTGCATTGTTCATCTCAGGCAAACGAATTAAATCCCATAAGACCATAAAAACAGCGAGTTGCCATAATTTCAGACTAAAGAAAAATATCCGCACCGTGGCATTGGGACTGTACAATGCAGCAAAGGCCATTATGGCCATTACCGCCCCTGAGGCACCCACGAGTTGACCGCTAGGCCCACCGATAAAAGCGGGAAAAATATTGTATGACATAAGATATACAATACCAGCAAAAATACCTCCGAGTAAGTATATGGTCAAAAAGCGACGCGCGGGAAAAAGGTTTAACACAAAACGGCCAAAAAAAGACAACCATATCATGTTGAAAATCAAATGAAATAAGCCTGAGTGCAAAAAGCTATAGGTCAACAATGACCAAGGCTGACCGATAAAGCGCATGAGATCGTCAGGTAGGGCGAACCAAGAATAGACACTATTGCGAGCCCAACCCATCAGGGCAGCCCCAATACTGAAAACCAAAAACACCAAACCATTCAGAATAATGATTTTGGTCATGACATCTTGCCGCTTAAATTGATCCCATAAGTTCTCGTTTGATGCCATAATCAATACCAGCGTTTATGATTAAAACTGTTTTTTCGCCAATAGAAAGCCATGATAAAACCGAAAAGCGCTCCACCCAAATGGGCCCAGTTCGCAATATTTTGTCCAAATAGTGAAGATCCAGTTAGTCCCGAAAATAAATCTAGAGCCAAGAGTATAGGAATAAAGTATTTGGCCTTAATTGGAAAAGGCACAAATATCAACATCAATTCAACATGAGGGTACAATATGCCAAATGCTACAAGTATACCGTAAATTGCTCCAGAGGCGCCCACAGCTGGGGTATTGTAGGCCGTAAAAAATTGTTGATCCATGCCTGCCCCTATCTCGGGAATTACGCGATAAGATCCAGGCGATAAGGTATTGTTCAGTAGCTCAGAAACCTCCTGAGCACTCATCCCCATGGCCATCAAGGTTTCAATGCCTTGAGACACATAATACCAGTTTACCAATGAATGTATCAATGCAGCCCCAAGTCCCGCCGAGAAATAAAAAAACAGGAACTTTTGACGGCCCCATTGCGCCTCAAGAGGGGCACCAAAGGCCCAAAGCGCATACATATTAAACAGTAAATGCATCCACCCTCCGTGCATGAACATATGGGTGAGCGGCTGCCAAAAGGCAAACTGTGGATTGTCGAAATAATACAGCGAAAAGATCTGATATATGGCATCGCCAGAAACTAGCGTGCCCAAAAAGAACAGTACATTACTGATCAATAAAACTTTTATCGTCTCTGAAATTTGTCGCATTAAGTAAATTTTTGTTCTAAATCTTGGG
>OMJU01000161.1 GCA_900299425.1 Candidatus Rokuibacteriota bacterium | reverse complement strand
CAGTTATATGGTGGCACTATTAGTGCAGTACGACCAGCGCCACCCTTTAGAAAGAATTGCCTTTTCGGGCTTATTTTAAGCCTTTACTTTTCTATATTTATGGCCCTTTAAATTTCACTTGCATGAAAAAGTACTTGTTTTCCTTATTGACCTTTGGACTTTTCAGTGCCTTAATAGCTCAAGACTACTTTCCAAAAAATGATCAACTCAAAGAGAATTACCACGGGCTCATTGCGCTGACCAATGCCGTAATTCACCTCGATGCCGATCGAGAAATTAGCTCCGGGACCTTATTGATCAGATCTGGTAAAATTATTGCCGTGGGGGCCAAAATTGCCATTCCCGAGCACGCGCTAATTCATGACCTAGGAGGAAAACATCTATATCCTTCGTTTATTGACGCCTATACGTGTTTTGGGGTCGATAAGCCAAAATCTCAAGGGGGTGGAAGACGCTCCCCTGAGTATGAACCCTCTAGAGAAGGATTTTACTGGAATGATCACATTCGCGCTGAACAAAATGGAGTCGAACACTATAAATACGATCAAAAAACTGCACAAAGTATGCGTGAGCAAGGCTTTGGGGTCGTCCATAGCCTGCTGCAAGATGGGATTGCCCGTGGCAGTGGTTTTGTTGTCGCCCTTTCAGATGAATCAACGGATGCTGATCGCTTGCTAGAAACCAATGCAAGTCAGTGTTTTTCTTTTGAAAAAAGTAATCAAAGCAGCCAATCCTATCCAGGGTCTCTAATGGGATCAATGGCCTTACTGCGTCAGATGTATCACGACGCAAATTGGTATAAAACAAACGCCCAACAAACTGACCAAACACTTGATGCACTTTTGGCCAACATGAAAAAGCCCGCATTTTTTGAAGCTGGCGATAACGCTAATGCGCTCAGAGCCCATAGCATAGGCGCTCAATTCAATCAACTCTATATCCTTGTAGGGGCCTCGGACGGTTATGAGTATTTGCGAGAAATCGCACAGACCAAGGCTCAATTTGTCCTGCCCATTAATTTTCCTGACGCCTATGATGTTTCAGACCCCTATTACAGCGCTCAGCTTTCTTTGGAAGATTTGAGACGTTGGAATCAGGCTCCGGTAAATCCCATGAAATTTGCTGAGCAAAAAATTAAATTTTCCCTCAGTACGCACGAATTAAAAAGTCCCAAATCGTTCCAGCAACATTTATCAAAGGCCATTGAATATGGTCTTGATCATAAGGAAGCCTTAAGGGCCTTGACCAGCACCCCAGCGGCTCAATTAGGGGTCAGTTCCTTAGTTGGGACGCTCGACCCTGGCAAACTGGCAAACTTTCTTGTCAGTGATAAACCCTTATTTACAGAAGGCAACCAGTTGAGGACCCATTGGGTATTGGGCAAACCTTATGACATAAAAGCTGAAGATCCTCAAACCAGTGCGGAATATCAAATCCCAATCGCTGGCAGCAGCAAAGGTTTTATCCTAGAGAATAAAGATGGGAAACTGTCCTTAAAATACGGTGAGGGCGACAGTTTAGAAACCGGTAAAATAACTCAAGAAGGCCAATGGCTCAAATGGCAGTTAAAAGATAAAGATCGTTCTGGTGTGCTCAGAGTTATGGCGCAGATCAATCCAGATAATCTGGAACTCAGTGGTCAGCTCTTTTTCGAAGACGGCGCATCACGCTGGTTTGTGGCTAGCCCTACAGCCTTTACCCCTGGCATTAACCCGAATGCACCAAAAAATGACAAAACGATTTTAGGTCCACTAAATGTATCGGATTCATCGGTTGAAATTATGCCTGTGACCTACCCCAATGTGGGTTATGGAAGATCAAATGTGCCTGCTGAGCAAACTATTCTGTTTAAAAACGCAACGGTTTGGACAGGAGAAAAAGAAGGCATACTCACAAGCACTGACGTTTTGGTAAAAGGCGGTAAAATTCAAGGCATCGGGACTGGATTATCAGACAAAGGAGCACGAGTTATTGACGCCACTGGCAAGCATTTAACTGCTGGAATAATTGATGAGCACACGCATATTGCAGCCCTGACCATTAACGAAGGTGGGCAAAACTCTTCAGCGGAAGTGCGTATTAGTGATGTGGTTAATCCAAAAGACATTAGTATTTATCGCAATCTTGCAGGAGGCGTTACCTCTGCACAAATCCTTCATGGTTCTGCCAATCCCATCGGTGGGCAATCTGCCATCATTAAATTGAAGTGGGGTGGTTCAGCTCAGGACATGCTGTATGACCAGGCGCCAAAATTCATAAAATTTGCTCTTGGTGAAAATGTCAAGCAAAGCAATTGGAGTAGTTTCAGTCGATATCCACAAACGCGTATGGGTGTAGAACAATTGTACATCAATTATTTTAATCGTGCCCGTACTTATCTCGACCAGAAAAAAAGTGGTGCCCCATATCGTGTTGATGAAGAACTAGAAACCTTGGGAGAAATTCTGGAGGGAGAGCGTTTTATTAGTTGTCACAGTTATGTGCAGAGTGAGATCAATATGCTCATGAAAGTAGCTGAGTCTTTTGATTTTCGCGTCAACACTTTTACCCATATTCTGGAAGGCTATAAAGTAGCCGACAAAATGGCCGCCCACGGGGTTGGTGGCTCAACCTTTAGCGATTGGTGGGCCTACAAGTACGAAGTCAAAGATGCGATCCCATTTAATGCGGCAATTATGGCGCGTGCTGGGGTAACAACTGCCATTAATAGTGATGACGATGAGATGGCGCGACGCTTAAATCAAGAAGCGGCAAAAACCGTCAAGTATGGTGGGATGAACGAGCAAGACGCTTGGGCAATGGTCACAATAAATCCAGCGAAACTATTGCATCTTGATCACCGTACAGGTAGCATAAAAAAAGGTAAAGACGCAGATTTAGTACTTTGGAGTGATCATCCGCTTTCGGTCTACGCTCATGCTGAAAAAACCTTGATTGATGGGGCTGTGTACTTCGACATTGAAGAAGACAAAGCCATGCGTCAAGCACTTCAAAAAGAAAAAAATCAACTCATTCAAATGATGTTGTCCGAACAAAAGTCCTCAGGAAATAGCGGAAGGGCTCCTCGTAAGCGAGATCGGATTAAATTTGATTGTGAAACCATAAACTAATTGCCATGAACATTAAATATACTTTTACTGCATTAATACTTCCTTTAGTTATGGTTGTTGGGTTTGCGCAACAGACCCCAGCTCCAGTTCAATCGGAAACGATCACTTTAGTCGGCGCAACAGTGCATACCGGCAATGGGTCCATCATCGAGCAAGCTCATTTGGTCATTGATCAAGGAAAAATCAAAGCCTTGGGACAGGAGGAAATCAAGTCCGAAGGCCGGGTCAT
>OMJU01000160.1 GCA_900299425.1 Candidatus Rokuibacteriota bacterium | reverse complement strand
TTAGACAAGCTTACTTATGCAGGGAGCTTGGAAAACCTTTCGTCATTAGAAGGATTATCGAACTATACATTTGTTCAAGGAGACATCTGCGACAAGGACTTGCTCAAAGGGCTTTTTGAGCAGCATCAGTTTGATACAGTGGTGCATTTTGCAGCGGAATCCCACGTAGACAATTCCATAACCGGCCCTCGAGCTTTTATAGAAACCAATCTGCTGGGTTCATTTGAACTATTGCATGCGGCTTATGAATTATGGATGGAGGGCCCCAACGCTTTAAAAAGTGCGTTCGCGCACGCACGCTTTTTGCATGTTTCTACCGATGAGGTGTATGGCACTCTAGGGGAGGCCGGTTTGTTTCGCGAAGACACCCCTTATGCACCGAACAGTCCTTATAGTGCGTCCAAGGCCGGCTCGGACATGCTGGCTCGCAGCTATTTTCACACTTATGGATTCCCTGTAGTGACGACAAATTGTTCGAACAATTATGGCCCGAACCAACATTGGGAAAAATTGATCCCAACCATTATTCGCAAGGCTATTTCTGGACAAGACATCCCGATTTACGGAGATGGTCAAAATATTCGTGACTGGCTCTATGTTTTGGATCACTGTAAGGGCATTCAGAAGGCTCTTGACCACGGCGTTTTAGGGGAAACCTACAATATTGGCGGTCGCAATGAGCGCAACAATTTATATATTGCCGAGCGCATTTGCGCCGCATTAGATGGCCTAAAACCAAAGGCTAAAGGGCAGTATAAAGACCAAATTAGCTTTGTAAAAGATCGCCCAGGCCACGATTTTCGTTATGCTATAGATGCAACTAAAATCGAAGAGCATTTAGGCTGGAAAGCAGAGGAAACTTTTGAAACAGGTATTGTCAAAACCATAGAGTGGTATTTGGCCCACCCGGAACGTTTATTACAAGAATAAACAAGCGCCGGTTTAAACACGCGAACATCAACACCAGAGGAATCCATTAAACGAACCCCATAAACCGCAACATCATGAAAGGAATAATTTTGGCAGGAGGCTCAGGCACACGCTTACATCCACTTACTTTGGCTGTGAGTAAACAACTCATGCCGGTTTACGACAAACCCATGATTTATTATCCGCTGACCACCTTGATGTATGCGGGCATACGCGAAATATTGATCATCTCTACACCAGAGGATTTGCCGTTATTTAAAAAGCTTTTAGGAGATGGGACTCAGCTAGGCTGCGCCTTTAGCTATGCGGTTCAACCCGAGCCAAATGGATTGGCAGAGGCCTTTATTATTGGAGAAGAGTTTATCGGCAAAGACAAAGTCGCACTGATTTTGGGGGACAATATTTTTTATGGCGCAGGACTGAGCGAACTGATGCAAGCACAAAATAACCCCACCGGAGGTGTTGTATTTGCCTATCATGTTCAAGACCCAGAACGATATGGAGTCGTTGAATTTGACCAAGAAGGCAATGCCCTTTCTATTGAAGAAAAACCGAGCAAGCCAAAGTCTAATTATGCAGTGCCAGGGATTTATTTTTACGACAATCGCGTGGTGGAAATTGCAAAGTCGATTAAACCCAGTGAACGTGGCGAACTCGAAATAACCGCAGTTAATAATGCTTATCTACAAATGGGTGAGCTCAGTGTAGGGGTCCTTGACCGCGGTACAGCTTGGCTCGACACAGGAACATTCAGCTCTTTGATGCAGGCCTCACAATTTGTTCAAGTTATTGAAGCGCGTCAAGGGCTTAAAATAGGCGCCATAGAAAAGGCCGCTTATCGTATGGGCTATATTGATCAGGCCCAGCTCAGAAAATTAGCCAAGCCGCTGCTCAAGAGCGGGTATGGCAAACACTTAATGCAATTAGACTGATATGGAGCGGATTGACACGCCATTAAAAGATGCTTTTTATGTAATTCCCCCACAGTTTGAAGATGCACGGGGGCTATTTTCAGAAACCTATAATGCAAAAAATTTTGCGCGGGTTACCGGGCTTGAGGTGAACTTTGTCCAAGACAATGAGTCGACCTCTAAGTATGGTGTACTACGCGGCTTACATTATCAATCAGGAGCCCACGCCCAAGCCAAGCTCGTACGTGTTTCGGCAGGGAAGGTGCTCGATGTGATTGTCGATCTGCGCAAAGAGAGCCCAACTTTTGGAAAGCATTACAGTATAGAGCTTTCTGCAGAAAATCGAATTCAGCTTTTTGTGCCCAAAGGATTTGCCCATGGCTTTATCACCCTAAGCCCTCAGGCCACGTTTTGCTATAAATGCGACGCTTTCTATAACAAAGAAGCCGAAGGAGGAATTCTCTATAATGACGCAACCTTAGCCATAGATTGGCATCTAAAACATGAAGATGTTTTGGTCTCCGAAAAAGACCAAATATTGCCGACGTTTTTAGACGCTACCGCATGAAGAATATTTTGGTGACCGGAGCCAGTGGCCAGCTTGGGCAAAGCCTTCGCCAGCGCTGCGCGGATTTTCCGGGAATGAAGTTGCATTTTTATACCCGTGAGGACTTTGATCTGGAACAACCCGACCAAATGGCGCGTGTTTTGAATGAGCTCAAACCAAGTATTGTCATAAACGCCGCGGCGTATACTGCAGTAGATGAAGCAGAAAATCAGCCCGATCGCGCTTTTGCCATAAACACCAAAGGGGTAACCAACCTCGCCCAACTCTGTGTTGCGCGAGACATAACACTGCTGCATGTTTCCACTGATTACGTTTTTAACGGCCAGTCAAGCGAACCTTACCGAGAGGATCACGACACAGCCCCACTAGGCATTTACGGCCAAAGCAAGCAGCAAGGTGAATTGGCAGTGGCTCAAATTAATCCACCCCACTATATCGTGCGCACCTCATGGCTTTATGGTCCTTATGGGAATAATTTTCTCAAAACCATGCTGAGGCTTGCCGAACAAGGTAAATCCTTGACTATTACCACAGAGCAAACAGGAAGTCCGACCAGCACTTTGGATTTGGCAGACGCAATTTTAAAGCTCATAGAAACAGAGGCCCCTTACGGCATATATCATTTCAGCAATACCGGACAGACGACCTGGTATGGCTTTGCTAAAGAAATATTTAGTCAAACCCATCAATTGGACCAGGTCCAACTTGCTGAAACCGCTGAATATCCTACTTTTGCAAAGCGTCCAAACTACAGTGTATTGGACACCAATAAAATAACTCAAACCTTACAAAAACCTATTCGGTCATGGCAAGATGCTTTGGCTGAGGTGATTCACCAACTATAACACACATCATGGAAAAGCACACAGAAGAAGTCGATTTGTTTTACGTGTTGAAAAAACTCAAAAATGTTTATTTGGGCTGGCTTGCACGAGGGTACCACGCGGTTCAATTTCTTAAAAAATACTGGATTGCTCTGGCAATAATGATTGTTGCAGGACATTTTGCCGGTAAATTTTGGCAGCAATCTCAAAGGCCAAAGCGTCAAGCAGTGATGATTGTACAGAATAACTTTGGCAGTTCAAGCTACGTCTATGACGCTGTGGAAATTCTGAACATCAAGTGCAAGCAAATAGACGAAACCTTTCTAGAACAGGTGGGACTCAATACCGAAACCCCTGAAATTTTGGACATCGTTATTGAGCCAGTGGTAAGTGTCAATGACCTTTTAAAAGTCAGCGAGCCAAACGACCGCAACATTGACACCTATATTTCGCGTATTGATATCGAAGAGGACTTAATGGTATCAGAGATCTTTTATCCTCAATATCATTACCATAAAATAACCGTAACTACAAACACTCCTGACTCAAGAGTTCTAGATAAGATCTTGGCTTATTTGAACAGCAATGAGAACTTCAACACCATAAAAGAAGTCGTAATTGCAGAGACCGACCTGCGCATTGAGCGCAACAACAAGACCATCGAGCTTATCGATGCGTTATTTTCTGAGTATTCAGGTAAAAATGAGGCCGAGGCGGTTGTGTCTAATGATCTGAATATCCCTACAATACGGATCAATAACACCAACTTGCACCAGCTTGTTGAAAAGAAAACTGAGCTCATTGCAGAAAACGAAGAACTCATGACCGAGCGCACTAAATACGGCTCGATTGTAGCGGTGGTTAACAGTCCTCGACTGGTGATGACGGCGGAGTTTTTAGACAAAAAAGGCACCCTTATTCCAATAGGTTTGTTGCTTGTGTTTTTTGGTTTCTTTTGGCTGAAAGGCTTGTATCTGAAAGGGAAAAAGCACGCTTCAGCGGCCTAGTTGACCAGTACAGCGATCTAGCCTATGAAGTTATTGCCAGGCAAAACACATATTAACTCATTTACGGGCCGCAGCATAGGTGTATTGTTTTTGCGGCTCTTGGGCGTAGGCCTGTTTTTCCTGGGCACGCTTTATTTAACTAATGAATTGCCTCCAGATTTAGTCGGGCAATACGATTACAGCCGTGCTCTACTATTGTTTGTCGGGGCAGTGGCTTTATTTGGCATGCAACAATCCGTAATTTTTTACTCTGGTCTATTTAGTGCACAAAATAACTTAGGCCAAATACGACAGGTTTATCGAACCATGATCGGGCTTGTTGTTTTACTTTCGGTTGGACTGAATGTCCTGTTATACGCCCTGGATCCACTACTGGGCGTTTTGGGTTTTAACCCAATTGGGACCTTGGTGTATCAAACTTTTACGGGGATCTTATTTTATGCCATCACCATGCTCAACATCGATGTGCTTCGGGCCATTGACAAAATCTATGTCTCTGAGTTGTTTCGCAATATTTTTCGCTATCTGATTTTCTTTTTGGGGGTAGTGGCTCTGGTATTAATCGGTCAGCCTCAATGGTTGGTATGGCTATTCTTAGGCAGTTTTGTGGTGCTGGCAATCGCTTCAACAGCCATACTCGTGTTCTATTTAACGCGCCCTCCGCTCAAAGAATTCGAGGTCAATAACTCGATAAGCGCCAAAGCGATTTTAAAACGTTCAGCACCCATGGCCATCAGCGCCGCGTCTTTTTTGCTGATGCAGAGCTTGGATGTTCTGATGCTCAAGCAATTTGAGAATTACTCTGTGGTGGCAGTATATAGTGTGGCGGTAAAACTCACCTTACTTTTGTCCGTGGCCCTAGCCTCTGTCAATGCGGTGTTGGCCCCAAAAATTGCAGAAGATTACAATCTGGGCGAGTTTAAGGCCTTGGCACTAAAGGTCAAAAAAAGCACACGCTTGATTTTTTTATCAACGGCCCCAGCCATTATAATTCTGGCACTTGGTTCGGAGTGGATTTTGTCTTGGTTTGGCCCAGTCTATGGCGCGGCAAAAACACCGCTGCTGATATTGCTTTTGGGCCAGGCGGTCAATACCCTGTGTGGCTCTGTAGGGGTGTATCTCAACATGACCAGCAAGCAAAAGGCATTTCAATGGATTGTGGCCAGTGCTCTTGTTTTGAATGTGGCCTTAAATGCTTATTTGATTCCTCTTTATGGTATGAATGGGGCGGCATGGGCCACCGCGGCCAGCATGATGGCCTGGAATATTATCGCCGTGATTTATGTTTATAAAAGCGACGGGATTAAAACCTTTTTAACATGGTAGCAAAAGAGTTTAAAGTCGACTTTTTTGTAGTTGGAGCCGCGCGCTCTGGCACTACGACCTTGTATCAATATTTTTCTGAGCACCCAGAGGTTTATCTGCCTCGGGTTAAAGAGCTGAATTACTTTTCGAAGGTGAGTTCAAATCAGCCTCAGGATTACGATTTGCCAAAGCCGGAAAAAGAATATCACACAAAAATAATTCAGAGTTCCCAGGTGTATAAAGGGCTTTATCTAAATGCCAAATCCAGCCAAATAAAGGGAGACATCAGCCCTTCATATTTATGGCACGAGGAGACTGCTGCAGCCATTAAGGCCCATAACCCCGAGGCCAAAATTGTAGTGACCTTACGCCACCCTGTAGAGCGCGCCTTTAGCCATTATTTGATGGCCAAAAGCGTAGGTTACGATCAGAGCAAGGATTTTCAACAAGCCATTCACGCACCGCTTTCCGAGCATTGGGGCGGAGGTAATCGCTATTTGGAGTGGAGCGATTATATTGGCCCACTTAAGGCCTATTATGCTGCTTTTCCAAAAGATCAAATCCATGTGATGGTTTTTGAGCAATGGGTTCAAGACCAAGAAACAGCTCTTGCAGCCCTTGCCAAATTTTTAGGGCTTAAACATCACGCCCTTGACGCCATTGGGGATCAACACAACCAAACTTTGGCCTATAAACATCAAGGGGCCTTAAATGCTTTGCGGACCCCTTGGGCGCGAACCATTATGCATTCGATTATGGGGGCATCAGCGCGCGATCGAATGAAGGCCTTTTTATTTGGAGGAGGTCCTGCACAGGAAACGCTCCCAGAAGACTTAAAAAACAGACTCATGAATCAAAATATTGAGTCATTGAGACAGCTAGAGGATCTAGTGCAAAAACCCATACTTGAATTATGGGGCATCAACAAGGCTTAATAATATTGGGATGATCAGTCATAAACATAAAACCATATTTGTTCATATTCCCAAGGTCGCTGGCCAAAGCGTAGAACAAATGTATTTGACAGATTTGGGCCTTAACTGGAATCAGCGCGGGACTTTGCTTTTACGTCCAAAAGAAAAACAGGAGCAGGGGCCGGGGCGTTTGGCACATCTTACTGCTGAACAATACACAGCGCTTGGCTATATTGCCCCTGATGTTTTTAAGGCCTACTTCAAATGGGCCTTGGTGCGCAATCCCTATCAAAGGGCGCTTTCGTGTTATCACTTTTTAGGCTATGCTCGGGTTTTGAGTTTTGAAAATTTTGTCCAAAAGGTTCTGCCCAATAAAATAAAGCAGCAACACTTTTTTTTCCTGCCACAATACGACTATCTTCATGACAATCAAGGGCAATTGCTCGTAGATTATGTAGGGCATTTAGAGCGACTCGACCAGGATTTGCTGCTGCCCAAACAAAAAAGTGGTATCGAGCATTTGACCATGCCCCATGCCAATAAAGAACCCGGGGGTTGGAAACGAGTGATTCGCCTATGGATGGAACAACCTATTTTGATTAAATATTTGGCTTTAGGCCACGACAAGAAATCCAGAAAAGAGGCGCTGACCACTAAGGCAAAAGCGGGGTTAAATCAGTGGTATGCAAAGGACTTTCAGGCCTTTGGTTATGAGATAGAACAATGAATCAGTTAACAGCAAAAATAGGCCTTGTGGCCATAATCATTGCACTTTGGGCCGAGAGTGTAGAGCTGAGTTTTATAGTTGCTCTAGGAGTACTTTTGCTGCACTTTAATGGACGTATCTCGCGTGGACTTTCGCAAATTGTACTGTTAATTTTAGCCATGATGGCAGTTGGTTCGCTTGGGATCATGACCCGCCAAGCAGGGTTGTATGGCTTTGTCAAGGATGTGGTCTATTTTTTAAGGCCACTTACGGTGATGTTAGCGACTTATTACGCGGTACAAAAATTAAAATCCAAAGCGGATTTTTACAACTTAATTGTCCTGGTGGGATTTGGTTTTGCGCTGATTCATTTGTTGGATATTGGGATTGGTTTGTTGCGCTACAGGCCAAATCTCCAGAAGTTTAGAGAACTGTTCGGCAAGCTCAATCACGTGGAAATGGTCGCTTTATTTTTGATTGCTTGTATCCGCGACCTGCCCATTAAAAAGACGCGCTTCACCTTGTTTTACAAAATTGCTGTTGGGGTATTGATTGTATCTTTTTTACTGTATTTCTCAAGGACCATGATTGTCGTACTCATTTTGATGATCTTGGCGTACTACGGATATCTGAAACTTAACGCTCGAGGAGTGGTTATGGGTCTTGTTCTTTTGGCTTTTGGGGCGGG
>OMJU01000159.1 GCA_900299425.1 Candidatus Rokuibacteriota bacterium | reverse complement strand
GTTACGGGTTTAGCTCAGTTGGTAGAGCACTGGTCTCCAAAACCAGGTGTCGGGAGTTCGAGTCTCTCAACCCGTGCTGGAGTCCTGCCCAAAGCAGAGTAAAAAAAGAAAAGACCATGATAAACTATATCAAAGAATCATATAACGAACTCAAGAATCACGTGACTTGGACTGATTGGTCTGAGGCGCAAAAACTTACTGTAGTTGTTGCTGTTTTTTCAGTCGTTCTTGCGTTAGCCATATGGGGTGTAGATACCGTGTTTAGCGGTGTAGTTGGTCAATACTTCCAATGGATTAAAGCTTAATCAGGATTATGTCAGAGACCAAAAGCGATAAGAAGTGGTACGTCGTACGATCCGTTAGTGGGCAAGAGAATAAAATCAAGTCCTACATAGAAACGGAAATCAGTCGATTGAACTTGGAGGAGTATATCCAGCAAGTTTTGGTTCCTACCGAAAAGGTTATTCAGATTCGCAATGGAAAAAAAGTAAACAAAGAACGTGTTTACTTCCCTGGATACATTATGATCCAAGCCAATTTGGCAGGAGAAATTCCGCATATCATCCGTGCAATTAACGGTGTGATCGGATTTTTAGGTGAAGTCAAAGGTGGTGATCCTGTGCCACTGAGACAAAGCGAAGTAAATCGCATGCTCGGAAAAGTAGATGAATTGGCGGTACAGGATGAGAGCATCAATATTCCATTTGTCATTGGTGAGACTGTCAAGGTAATTGATGGTCCGTTCAATGGGTTCAATGGAAACGTTGAGAAAATTAATGAAGAAAAACGCAAGCTTGAGGTTATGGTGAAGATTTTCGGAAGAAAGACACCGCTCGAGCTCAGCTATATGCAAGTAGAGAAAGTTTAATTGTTACGCTATAATAGGTTTTTTCTAAGCTTCCACAAATAGAAAAACCGGTTTTTAAATTTTTAAAAAATGGCAAAAGAAGTAGGTAAAATTGTAAAGTTGCAAGTCCGTGGGGGAGCGGCTAACCCCTCTCCACCGGTAGGACCCGCTTTAGGTGCTGCAGGAGTTAATATCATGGAGTTCTGCAAGCAATTCAATGCCAGAACGCAGGATAAACAAGGAAAAGTATTGCCTGTAGCGATCACGGTTTATAAGGACAAGTCATTTGATTTTGTCATTAAAACCCCACCCGCTGCGGTACAAATCCTTGAAGCTGCTAAGGTAAAGAAGGGCTCTGGAGAACCGCATATTAAGAAAGTGGCCACCATTTCATGGGATCAAATCAAGGTAATCGCCGAAGATAAGATGCCAGATTTGAATGCTTTTACCATCGAGTCTGCTATGAAAATGGTAGCCGGGACTGCGCGTTCTATGGGAGTTAAAGTGAGAGGTACTGCACCTTTTTAATTAAGAAAAATAATCTATACAATGGCAAGATTAACAAAAAAGCAAAAAGAAGCGGCGGCAAAGATTGAGCCCAATAAGGCTTACTCTTTATCTGAGGCTTCTGCTTTAGTAAAAGAAATTACAAACGCTAATTTTGACGCGTCTGTAGACCTTGCTGTGCGCCTAAACGTTGATCCACGTAAAGCGAACCAAATGGTACGCGGTGTGGTGACTCTTCCACACGGAACGGGTAAAGATGTGAAGGTTTTGGCCTTGGTGACTCCTGATAAGGAGGCTGAAGCCAAAGAAGCAGGGGCGGACTTCGTCGGATTAGACGAATACCTCGACAAAATAAAAGGAGGATGGACCGATGTCGATGTCATCGTTACCATGCCAAGTGTTATGGGTAAACTTGGGCCACTCGGACGTATTTTAGGTCCCCGTGGTTTGATGCCAAACCCAAAAACTGGTACAGTAACTATGGACGTCGCTAAGGCGGTTTCCGATGTGAAATCTGGTAAAATTGACTTCAAAGTTGACAAGACTGGTATCGTTCACGCTGCAATTGGTAAAGCGTCATTTGATGCAGATAAAATTGCTGGAAACGCAAAAGAATTAATTACAACCCTTGTGAAGCTAAAGCCTCAGGCAGCTAAAGGTGTTTACATCAAGAGTATTTTCATTTCAAGTACTATGAGTCCTGGTGTAGCCGTCGATGCTAAGAGATTTGCTGAGTAGAAAAACCGTAAGAAATGACTAGAGAAGAAAAATCATTAGTAATTGAACAGTTGACTGCCCAGCTCGCCGATAACTCAACCATTTATTTGGCTGATATTTCGGGTCTTGATGCTACGGCAACGTCAAACTTGCGTCGCGCTTGTTTTAAAGCCGGTGTTAAGTTAAATGTAGTAAAGAATACTTTGTTAGCTAAAGCGATGGAGTCTTCTGATAAGGATTTTGGTGATTTACCATCAGTTCTAAAAGGGAATACTTCATTGATGATTGCAGAAGTAAATAATGCTCCTGCAAAAGTGATCAAGGATTTTCGTAAGAAGTCTGACCGCCCAATTTTAAAAGGCGCCTTCGTTGAGGAAGCGGTTTACATTGGGGATGGACAATTAGATGCCCTTGTTGACATCAAGTCGAAAGATGAACTTATTGGTGAGATCGTCGGCTTGTTACAGTCTCCTGCTAAAAATGTTATTTCAGCTCTTAAAAGTGGTGGAAATACAATTGCTGGAGTGGTCAAGACTCTTTCTGAGCGTTAATTCGCCGAATTATTGCACTAACTAAATTATATAAATTAAAAATTACATTAAAAACGATAGAAAATGGCAGATTTAAAAGATTTCGCAGAACAATTAGTTAACTTGACTGTAAAAGAAGTTAATGAGTTAGCTCAGATCCTAAAAGATGAGTATGGTATTGAACCAGCTGCTGCTGCTGCTGCAGTTGCTGTTGCCGGTCCAGTTGCTGGAGGTGACGATGCTGCTGAGGAAAAGTCAGAATTTGACGTAATCCTTAAAGCCGCTGGTGCTTCTAAACTAGCTGTGGTTAAATTGGTAAAAGAATTGACCGGTGCTGGATTGAAAGATGCTAAAGATTTAGTTGATAACGCTCCATCTCCAATTAAAGAAGGTGTAGCTAAAGACGAAGCAGAAGCACTTAAAGCCCAATTAGAAGAGGCTGGAGCTGAGGTTGAGCTTAAGTAAGCCCAACAGCTTTAAACCTTAAGGTTTAGGTCTTTACTCGAGTGAGTTCAGGCCTAAACCATTTTGCGTATATAAAGGTTTTGAAATTTTTTATGTAGGCGCAAACTTATTTTTTTAATTAAAATTCTATCTATAGATGTCAGCAACGCAAACTGAACGATTGAATTTTTCCTCTGTAGCGAACAGACCGGAATACCCGGACTTTTTGGACATCCAAATAAAATCCTTCCAGGATTTTTTCCAGTTGGAAACCAAATCAGAAGAAAGAGGCAACGAAGGTCTTTATAAGACGTTCTTGGAAAACTTCCCTATAACCGATACCCGTAATCAATTTGTCCTCGAGTTTTTGGACTATTTTGTAGATCCACCGAGATACAGCATCCAAGAGTGTATCGAACGTGGTCTTACCTACAGTGTACCCCTCAAGGCTCGACTCAAATTGTATTGTACCGATGAGGAGCATGAAGATTTTGAAACCATTGTTCAGGATGTGTATTTGGGAACTATTCCCTATATGACACCAAGTGGGACTTTTGTGATCAATGGCGCCGAGCGTGTTGTTGTTTCTCAGTTGCACCGATCTCCAGGGGTTTTCTTTGGGCAGTCATTCCACGCTAACGGGACTAAATTGTACTCTGCGCGTGTTATTCCATTCAAAGGTTCTTGGATCGAATTTGCCACAGACATCAACTCTGTGATGTATGCTTACATTGACAGAAAGAAAAAGTTACCTGTTACCACACTATTCCGCGCTATTGGTTTTGAGCGTGACAAGGATATTTTGGAAATCTTTGATCTAGCAGAGGAGGTAAAAGCTTCAAAAACTGGATTGAAAAAGTATCTTGGACGCAAACTTGCCGCTCGTGTGTTAAAAACTTGGCATGAGGACTTCGTGGATGAAGACACAGGTGAGGTGGTTTCAATTGAACGTAATGAGATCATTTTAGATCGCGATACTGTTTTAGAAAAGGAACACCTTGATGAAATATTGGACTCTGGCAGTAAAACAATTTTATTGCACAAAGAGGACAATCAACAGGCGGATTATGCCATCATTCACAACACACTTCAGAAGGATCCAACGAACTCTGAGAAGGAAGCTGTGGAGCATATCTACCGTCAATTGCGTAATGCCGAACCACCAGATGAAGAAACAGCGCGTGGCATCATTCACAAGTTGTTCTTTAGCGACCAGCGTTATAACCTGGGTGAGGTAGGGCGTTACCGAATGAACAAAAAATTAGGTCTTGATATTGAAATGGACAAGCAGGTCTTGACCAAAGAGGATATCATTACTATCGTTAAGTTTTTGATTCAATTGATCAACTCTAAAGCTGAGATTGATGATATTGATCACTTAAGCAATCGTCGTGTCCGTACCGTTGGAGAGCAATTGTCCTCTCAATTTGGTGTGGGACTTGCCCGTATGGCAAGAACCATTCGTGAGCGCATGAATGTTCGTGACAACGAGGTATTTACTCCGATTGATTTGATTAATGCCAAGACGCTTTCTTCGGTTATTAATTCATTCTTTGGGACCAACCAGTTGTCTCAATTTATGGATCAAACCAACCCATTGGCTGAGATTACGCACAAGCGTCGTCTTTCTGCCCTAGGACCCGGAGGACTTTCTCGCGAGCGTGCTGGATTTGAGGTTCGTGACGTACATTATACACACTATGGTCGTCTTTGTCCGATCGAAACTCCTGAAGGACCAAATATTGGACTTATTTCTTCTCTTTCGGTTTTTGCCAAAGTCAATAACCTAGGGTTTATCGAAACGCCTTATCGCAAGGTTGAAAACGGTAAAGTAGATTTAACTTCAGCCCCGGTTTATCTTTCAGCTGAGGAGGAGGAAGAAAAATTGATCGCCCAAGCCAATATTCCAACTAAAAAGGATGGAACTATTGATGGAGATCGCGTGATCGCGCGTATGGAAGGTGACTTCCCTGTAGTTGAGCCAAGTCAGGTACACTACACAGACGTTGCACCAAACCAGATTTCTTCAATTTCGGCTTCTTTGATTCCATTTTTAGAGCACGATGATGCGAACCGTGCCTTGATGGGGTCAAACATGATGCGTCAAGCAGTGCCGTTATTGCGCGCCGAGTCACCGATTGTTGGTACTGGATTGGAGCGTCAAGTCGCTTCTGATTCACGTGTTTTGATCAATGCTGAGGGTGATGGTGTTATTGAGTATGTTGATGCACAGAAAATCACGATTAAATACGACCGAAGCGAAGAAGATCGTATGGTGAGTTTTGACGGTGATGAAATAACTTATGAACTGATTAAATTCAGAAAAACAAACCAAAGTACCTCGATTAACCTCAAGCCGATTGTTAAAAAAGGCGATCGCGTGAAAAAAGGTCAAGTATTGTGTCAAGGGTATGCCACTGAAAAAGGTGAGTTAGCACTTGGGCGCAATATGAAAGTGGCTTTCATGCCATGGAAGGGGTACAACTTCGAGGATGCCATAGTGATATCTGAAAAGGTGGTTCGCGATGATATTTTCACCTCGATCCATATTGATGAATACGCTTTAGATGTTCGTGATACTAAGTTGGGTAACGAAGAATTGACTAACGATATTCCAAACGTTTCTGAAGAGGCGACAAAAGACCTCGATGAACACGGAATGATCCGTATTGGTGCAGAAGTTAAACCTGGGGACATCCTTATTGGAAAGATTACACCAAAAGGGGAAAGCGATCCAACACCTGAAGAAAAACTATTGCGTGCCATCTTCGGAGATAAGGCGGGCGATGTTAAGGATGCCTCTTTAAAGGCCTCTCCATCATTGAGTGGTGTGGTCATCGATAAAAAATTGTTCTCAAGAGCGGTTAAAGACAAGCGTAAGCGTGCTCAGGACAAAGAGGATATCGCAGAATTGGAAGCAGCCTATGAGGTGAAATTCCAAGAGTTAAAAGATGTGCTTGTTGAAAAGTTATTTGCTATCGTAGGTGGTAAAACGGCACAGGGCGTTACCAATGATTTAGGCGAGGTTGTCTTCCCAAAAGGAAAGAAATATACCCTAAAAATGTTAGGCGCTGTGGATGATTACACGCACCTTGTCGGCGGAACTTGGACTACAGATGATCAAACCAATGTTTTGGTTCGTGATTTGATGCACAACTATAAGATTAAAGAAAACGACCTTCAAGGTAACCTAAGACGTGAGAAATTTACAATCTCAGTCGGGGATGAGCTTCCTGCAGGGATCTTGAAATTAGCCAAAGTTTATATCGCCAAAAAGCGCAAGCTAAAAGTAGGAGATAAAATGGCCGGTCGTCACGGAAATAAAGGTATTGTTGCGCGTATTGTTCGCGAGGAAGATATGCCTTTCTTAGAAGATGGAACACCAGTGGACATTGTATTGAATCCACTAGGGGTACCTTCTCGTATGAATATCGGACAGATTTATGAAACGGTTCTCGGTTGGGCTGGACAAAAATTAGGCGAGAAATATGCAACGCCAATTTTTGACGGTGCTACTATTGACCAAATTAATGAATTGACTGATAAAGCTGGAATCCCTCGTTTTGGTCACACCTATCTTTACGATGGTGGTACCGGTAAACGTTTTGACCAACCAGCTACAGTTGGTGTGATTTACATGTTGAAACTCGGTCACATGGTCGACGACAAAATGCACTCTCGTTCTATCGGTCCATACTCATTGATTACCCAGCAGCCTCTTGGAGGTAAAGCTCAATTTGGTGGTCAGCGATTTGGAGAGATGGAGGTATGGGCACTTCAGGCTTATGGAGCTTCAAGTACGCTCAGAGAGATTTTGACCGTCAAATCAGATGATGTAATCGGTCGCGCCAAAACTTATGAATCTATTGTTAAAGGAGAAACCATGCCTGAACCAGGCTTGCCGGAGTCCTTTAATGTATTGATGCACGAACTCAAAGGATTGGGTCTGGACATCAGATTAGAGGAATAGTTTATGGGGGCATATGCCTCTGAGCGACAAACAGTGTGTCTGTAACACACAACTAACAAATTAAAGATTATTTTAAGCATTATGTCAAGAAATAAAGAAAACACAGTACAGAGATTTAACAAGATTTCTATCGGTTTGGCTTCGCCAGAGTCTATTTTGGCTGAGTCTCGTGGAGAAGTGTTAAAGCCTGAGACCATCAACTACCGTACACACAAACCTGAGCGTGACGGATTGTTTTGTGAGCGCATTTTTGGACCTGTAAAGGATTACGAGTGTGCTTGTGGAAAATACAAGAGAATTCGCTACAAAGGAATTGTATGTGACCGATGTGGTGTTGAGGTTACTGAGAAAAAGGTACGTCGTGATCGTGTAGGTCACATCAACCTTGTAGTTCCCGTAGCCCATATTTGGTATTTCAGATCCTTACCTAACAAAATCGGTTATTTGCTCGGTCTTCCATCCAAGAAATTGGATATGATCATATATTACGAGCGTTATGTGGTTATCCAGCCTGGTATCGCTACTAATGAAGAAGGAGAGCCAGTTCAAAAAATGGATTTCTTGACTGAAGAAGAGTATTTGAATATTCTCGATTCATTGCCACAAGAGAACTTGTACTTGGACGATAGCGACCCAAATAAATTCATTGCCAAAATGGGTGCTGAATGTTTGGAAGAGTTACTCAACCGAATTGATTTGGATAGCTTGTCATTTGAATTGAGACACAAAGCAAACCACGAAACCTCTAAGCAACGTAAAACAGAGGCCTTAAAACGTCTTCAAGTTGTTGAGTCTTTCCGCGAAGCAGCTTTAAACCGTGAAAATCGTCCAGAGTGGATGATTATGAAAGTTGTACCTGTGATTCCACCAGAATTGCGTCCACTTGTGCCGCTTGATGGAGGACGTTTTGCGACTTCTGATTTGAATGATTTATACCGACGTGTAATTATTCGTAACAATCGTTTAAAGCGTTTGATGGAAATCAAAGCTCCGGAGGTGATTTTGCGTAATGAAAAGCGTATGTTACAAGAATCTGTTGATTCATTATTTGATAACACGCGCAAGGCTTCGGCCGTAAAAACAGACAGTAATCGACCACTGAAATCCCTTTCTGATTCTTTAAAAGGAAAACAAGGGCGTTTCCGTCAGAACCTTCTTGGAAAACGTGTTGACTATTCAGCGCGTTCGGTAATTGTTGTAGGGCCTGAATTGAAATTATACGAATGTGGTTTGCCAAAAAATATGGCGGCCGAGCTATACAAGCCTTTTGTCATCCGTAAGCTCATTGAGCGTGGGATTGTCAAGACGGTAAAGTCAGCAAAAAAGATTATCGATAAGAAAGAACCCGTAGTTTGGGATATTTTAGAGAATGTGTTGAAAGGACATCCGGTCTTATTGAACCGGGCCCCCACATTACACAGATTAGGGATTCAAGCCTTCCAGCCAAAGCTAATTGAAGGGAAAGCAATTCAATTGCACCCTCTTGTGTGTACGGCGTTTAACGCGGATTTTGACGGGGATCAAATGGCAGTACACTTGCCACTTGGGCCAGAAGCAATTTTGGAAGCACAACTACTTATGTTGGCGTCTCACAATATCTTGAATCCAGCCAATGGTTCGCCTGTAGCTGTACCGTCTCAAGATATGGTACTTGGTCTTTACTACATGACCAAGTTGCGTAAGTCAACTGAAGATCACAAGGTCAAAGGGGAGGGATTAACCTTCTACTCGGCAGAAGAGGTGTTTATTGCCTACAATGAAGGCAAAGTAGATTTGAATGCCGAAATTGAAGTACGAACCAAGGACTTTAACCAAGATGGCGCGCTTGTTAATCAAGTGATCACAACCACTACAGGACGTGTTATTTTTAATGACTCAGTTCCTGAAGCGGCCGGTTATATCAATGAGGTATTGACTAAAAAGTCATTACGCGATATCATCGGACATATTCTTTCGGTGACTTCTGTTCCTCAGACTGCTGATTTCCTAGATCAAATAAAAAACTTAGGATATAAATTTGCCTTTGAAGGTGGTTTGTCCTTTAGTTTAGGTGATATCATTATCCCTGCTGAAAAGCAGAGTATGATTGATGCGGCTAACGCTCAAGTGGATAACATCATCATGAACTACAACATGGGGCTTATTACAAACAATGAGCGTTATAACCAAGTTATTGATATTTGGACCGCAACTAATGCCGAATTGACGGAATTGTCCATGAAGCGAATCCGTGAGGATCAGCAAGGATTCAACTCTGTTTATATGATGTTGGATTCAGGAGCGCGAGGATCTAAAGAGCAGATTCGTCAGTTGACCGGTATGCGAGGATTAATGGCTAAACCAAAGAAATCCAATTCTGGTGGCGGTGAAATCATTGAAAACCCGATTTTATCGAACTTCAAAGAAGGACTTTCGATTTTGGAATACTTTATTTCTACACACGGCGCACGTAAAGGTCTGGCGGATACAGCACTTAAGACGGCTGACGCTGGTTATTTGACCCGTCGATTGGTAGATGTTTCTCAAGACGTAATCATCAATTCTGAGGATTGTGGTACACTGCGTGGAATCGAGGTGACACCATTGAAAAAGAATGAAGAGGTAGTTGAGTCACTAGGAGAGCGCATCAAAGGACGTACGTCATTAAACGATGTATACGATCCATTAACTTCTGAGTTATTGGTTGCTGCCGGAGGTCATATTACTGACGTTATCGCTGCTAAAATTGATGGATCACCAGTAGAGAGTATTGAGGTGCGTTCTGCATTAACTTGTGAAGCCAAAAAAGGAATT
>OMJU01000158.1 GCA_900299425.1 Candidatus Rokuibacteriota bacterium | reverse complement strand
TTTTTAGTGTTCATGCTTTTTAGTTTGATAAGTTGTATATGAAATGCTTTGTATTTTGATTTGGCTTTCGCAAGCTTCAGGATTTTTATTTAAGCGCGATTTACTTGTGTTTTAATATTGCCCTGAATTTCGATATTGATGTTTTTAATGTCTTCTGTGTCTTGGTTATTTAGGGTGTCTTGTTGATTTTCATCGGATGCACAGTCCAAGCAATTAAGTTCGCGATCCAAAACCTTGAGGTAATGCCCTTCATATCCTGAATCCAAAAGGTCGTTATAGGCCCTTGTGTTTTGATGGTATGAATGCGTATTGTGGTCCGCCCATAAAACTGAACCTGAAGGGAGATAAACAATTACCTCGACATGCTGGTCTCTAAACTTGTTTTCCAAAGCCGTGGTCAAAAAAGGATCGAGTTCGAGGACGCCATTGGCAAATTGAGTTTGATAATTGATTTGCATGGCTTTTTCTTGCGCTTGCTCAAGGGAAGCACCATTGGCATAACTATCGACTTTGATAAAGCCCTGTTGATTTTGTGTGGCACGCACTATTAGGCGCACATTATTGGTCACTATAATCGGATTATTATCTACATCCATTTTGATGAAAAAATCGTCGTCTCTCTCTGAAGATTTGCCCGAGAAGAGTCTCTGGTTCATACTCAGGGTGAGCGTATCGTTTTTGGCAACTGGCAATGGAATTTCTCTTTGAAACTGGCCGGTTACTGAAGTATAACTAGCGTGCTGGGCCCCGAAAAATATAAGCGCCAAGATTGAAGCGATCCAAAGGGAAAAAATCAAGATTTTGGGCGTCCAACCCATTGATTTTAGATTTGGAATGAGCAATTTAAGTCCCACGATAAAGAGCACTATAAACGGCAGTCCTATAGCTAAAAACACAATCGTTAGTAGGGCCCAAAAAGGAATTTGTGTCACCGATACAGCCTGATAGTACTCAATTAGGTCCGCTTTCCCCCAGAATTCTAATGATCCAGCAGAGAACAAACCAATGGCCAGTGCCAGTAATGGGGTAACACTAAAGATAAGCATTAATACACCGAGTAATTTTGCCAGTACAGTGAGGGCACCCTTTAACAAATTTCCAATAAGCCTTACGATCTGATTCGATCCACGCTTGACTTGGTTACCGTATTTGTCGTAGTCCACAGATTTTACATTGTCGCTGAATTTTTCATATCCCTCTTTGACGCGTTTTTCAATATTGGAAATATTGATGGGCTCTCCCTTCATTTTTAATTTATCAGAGGTGGTTTTGGCCACAGGTACTAAAATCCAAAACAAAATGTAAATCATAAAGAAGGTTCCGCTGGAAAAGAAGAAAAGTAAAAGCCAAATAATTCTTATCCATAAACAGTCTACGCCTAAATAATGCCCTAGACCCGAAGCAACCCCGCCGAGATATTTATTTTCTTCATCTCGAAATAATTGTTTTGGTGTTTTGGGCTCGGCATGAGCGTTTTGCGCACTGTTTTGAGGTTCATCATTATCTGGATCAAAGGCCTCAGGCTGCCCCATGATCTCGATAACCTCTTTAACGCTTCCCAGGGTGATGACCTGATCTTTATTGCTAATTGACTCATTAAAGAGTTCGGCGATTCGGGCCTCGATATCGTCCATAATCTCAGCAATGGAATCTTCGGGACTTAATGTGGCGCGTACTGCCTCCAAATAACTCCTTAAATGATTGTAAGCGTTTTCATCAATATGAAAGAATGTACCGCCTAAATTGATATTTATTGTTTTGTTCATGACTATTTTTTTGATTGGGTTAGGGCGTCAACAGCATTTTGTAATTCGTTCCAAGTGTCTTTTAGCTCATTGAGGAACTCTTGTCCCTCGGGTGTGATGGCGTAATATTTTCTCGGCGGGCCACTAGTGGATTCTTCCCAGCGATACTGAAGCAGCCCACTGTTTTTTAATCGGGTAAGTAGGGGGTAAACCGTCCCTTCAACCACGAGCATTTTGGCCGACTTAAGCGTCTGCAACAGGTCACTTGTGTACGCTTCTTGATCCTGTAAAACGGACAAGATGCAGAACTCAAGAACGCCCTTACGCATTTGTGCTTTGGTATTTTCTATATTCATTTTGATTATTTTACATGGCAAATATATATCTTATAAATGGTATTTTGTATTGCATAGTACTATATTAATTAAATTTTAACATTTGCGCACGACTTTTCGTTATTGTGAAAATTGCTCTATCTTGTCTCTATGAAGCAAGTCACCCCTTTTCAAGTCAACAGCTTTATGCTATTTAAATTACCGGCCGCATATATCTGTGGGGTACGTTTAAGGGCTATTGATCAAAACAGTGCTCGTGTTACAGCGCGCCATAGATGGATCAATCAAAATCCTTTTCGTTCTATGTTTTGGGCGGTTCAGGGTATGGCTGCAGAGCTCGCGTGTGGGATGCTTGTGATGCAAGCCGTCCGAAATCAAAGTCGTTCTATATCCATGCTATTGATAGGTACCCAGGCCAAGTTCACTAAAAAAGCCACGGGACGTATTGAGTTTGTGTGTATGGATGGTGCGGTGGCAAAAAGTGGAGTAGAGCA
>OMJU01000157.1 GCA_900299425.1 Candidatus Rokuibacteriota bacterium | reverse complement strand
TGCCATGAAATTATTACTGCTTACTATCGGACTTTTGATTCTCGCTTTTGCAGGCATCGCCATAAAAATATGGGGCAAAAAAGACGGAAAATTTGCAGGAACCTGTGCCTCACAAAGCCCTTTTTTAAATAAAGAGGGTGACTCATGTAGTTTTTGCGGGAAAACCCCTGATCAATTTTCAGAATGTAAAGGCACTGAACAGGCCTAATGATTTTGTCCTGGAGCTTATTGTTAATTGCTCTAGGCGCCGCCTTAATCCACGCATTTTTTATCGCACGCATGCGCTCAGTTACAAAGAGCAGTGCAGTATATCCTGAGGCAGATTTCAGTCAGCCGGGGATTTCCGTGATTGTTTGTGCTAAAAATGAAGCAGAGCGACTCGATGTTCTGATTCCTCAAATACTCAATCAAAACTATCCTTGCTTTGAACTTTTGATCGTTGATGATCATTCAAGCGATCGCACTCAGCAGGTGTTGACTTACTGGAAAAAAATAGACTCCAGAGTGCAGTGTGTGAAATTCGACAGAAAAAATGAGGCAGTTCAGGGCAAAAAAGCCGCCTTGAGTTACGGCATCAATAGGGCCAAATATGAACTGCTGTTGCTCACTGACGCGGATTGTACTCCTGGTTCAGAACATTGGATCAGCGCGATGACCACCCCCTTTGTTTATGGAAAATCAATAGTATTGGGTTATGGAGCTTATCTTAAACAACCTGGAATTTTAAATGCCTTAATACGCTTTGAAACTTCCTTAACCGCAGGCTTGTACTTAGGTCAAGCACTCTCAGGTCGACCCTATATGGGTGTGGGACGCAATTTAGCTTACCGTAAAGACTTTTTTTACACTCAAAATGGATTTAAATCGCACGAACATATCCCGTCTGGGGATGATGATCTTTTGATTAATCACGGGGCTAATGCTGTGGACACTGCTGTGGTCATTGAGCCAAAAGCCTTTACGTGGTCTGCGCCCAAGGAATCTTGGTGGAGTCTTGTTCGGCAAAAAAGAAGGCACCAAAGCACTGCACACTATTACCGTAAAAGCACCAAATTAATGCTAGGCTTATATTCTGGGAGTCTGATGCTATTTTACACCTGTGTTGTAACTTTGGGCATACTTCTGGCCTGGAATTCTGCGATTTTTCAAGCAGTTTTAGTGTTATTATTCTTGCGCTCAGCCTATTTAATCGGTCAAATGGCGTCCTTGTTCCGAAGGCTACAGACAGCAGACCTCCTGCCTTGGATTCCCCTTCTCGAGCCACTACTTATTTGCCTGCAATTATTTATATTTGTTTGGAATCGCTTTTCAAAACCTATCCATTGGAACTAAGCCCAGAGGACATTCTCCAAGTCATCGCCAAAGCTAAATCAGGGGATCAAAAGGCCTATAAACAACTTTTGGATCACTATTGGAATATGGTTTTTGGTTTTCAGCTCAAACGCGTACACAACGAATCCGATGCAGAGGACATTACTATAGAGGCCTTTGCCAAAGCCTTCGATAAAATCGAGCAATTTGACCCAAATTACAACTTCAGCTCATGGGTCATCACCATTTCAAAAAACATTCAAATTGATCAATATCGCAAAAAGCGAAATTCAATTGTGACGGGGCCTTTGGAAGAACAAGAGGATCAGGGAAATACAGTGGTAGACGACAGTCCCACGAAAGAGGACGCGCTGATTCAAGAGCAAAATTTAGTGCAATTACAAACAATGATGAAAATGCTCAAACCCATGTATCGTGAGGTACTTCAATTGAGATACTTTCAAGAAATGCCCTATCTTGATATGGCAGAGCAACTGGGCGAACCCCTCACCAATATTAAGGTGCGCCTGCTCAGGGCCAAAAAATTAATGGCAGAACTCATACAGCAAAATCGAGAATTATAATGCAGTGGTTTAAAAAATTAGGCCCCGGAATTATGTTTGCGGGTGCGGCTATTGGCGTCTCACATTTAGTTCAATCCACTCGAGCAGGGGCGGATTATGGTTTCGGACTTATTTGGGCCTTATTGTTAATTAACCTGATCAAGTATCCTTTTTTTGCCTTTGGTGTGCATTATACAAGTCGCACTAGCGAAGATTTATTGACTGCTTTTAGCAAAATGGGGCGCTGGGTATTGGTGGTGTTTTTTATGCTTACACTGTGCACCATGTTCACGTTTCAAACAGCAGTAACCATTGTCACTGCTGGTATTGCCACTTCTTTGACAGGGATTGGCACTCCTGTTCTTTGGGCCGGCTTAATTCTTCTGGCCTGTTTTATGATATTGTTGCGCGGGAGATTTGCGGTACTCGATACGGTCATGAAATATGTGGTTTTGGCCTTGACTATCACTACTGTAATGGCCTTAATATTTGCCTGGTCCAACACTACATCTTCGCCGAGCTGGGCTCAAACCGTTCCCACTACCACGGCTGGAATTGCATTTTTAATAGCTTTTATGGGCTGGATGCCAGCCCCTCTAGATTTGGCCATTTGGCAATCACTCTGGGCCGTTGAAAAAAAACAACTGGATCCAGAGCTTAAATCCAGTCAAGTGCGCTGGGATTTTAATATTGGTTATTCAACGACCATTATTATTGGCCTAAGTTTTATTTTATTGGGCGGCATAGTCATGTTTGATCAAGGCCAAGAATTTTCAAACAGTGGGGCCATTTTTGCCAATCAACTCATCAGTATGTATACCGATAGTTTAGGCCAGTGGTCCAAAGTGTTTATTGGTATTGCGGCATTTACGACCATGTTCAGCACTTCATTGAGCACCTTGGATGGATCTCCCAGGGTCATGGCTAAAACCTCGAACTTACTTTTTGCCCCTGGATATCGCATAGGCTACCTGGCGTGGCTGATTATCTTGGTCATTGGCAGTGTGCTGGTCTATCTGGGACTTACCGACCAAATGGGCACCTTAATTGCCTTTGGTACAGTGCTCTCGTTTATTTCAGCGCCCTTTTACGCCATCATTATTTATCGTGTGGTGACAGGCCCCAGCTTGGATAAAGCATTCCATCCAAGTCCTCTTGTCAAATTTTTGAGCCTGACAGCCATTGTCCTGTTAATCGGGTTCAGTTTGTGGTATTTGTCGACACTTTAAGGCGCAGAATGTTTTATCTTTGCATGAGTCAAAAATTTGGACTTGAGCCATGAGCGAGATTGAGACCCCTATTGCTAAACCAGCCCCAAAGCCAAAATGGCTTAGAGTCAAACTTCCGACAGGTAAGAAATACACTGAATTACGCGCTCTTGTGGATCAGTACAAGCTGCATACCATTTGTACCTCTGGAAGCTGCCCAAATATGGGAGAATGCTGGACTGAAGGTACGGCTACATTCATGATCTTAGGCAACATTTGCACGCGCTCTTGTGGATTTTGCGGGGTAAAAACCGGACGACCACAAGATGTCGATTGGGATGAACCAGAAAAAGTAGCACGTTCCATAAAACTCATGAACATCAAGCACGCGGTAATTACCTCTGTCGATCGCGATGATTTAAAAGATATGGGTTCAATCATGTGGGCAGAAACTATAAAAGCCATCCGCCGCATGAATCCTGAGACAACCCTTGAGACGCTGATCCCTGATTTTCAAGGAGAGACAAAACCACTCGATCGAATTGTTAAGGTGGCTCCCGAGGTGGTATCCCATAATATGGAAACTGTAAGAAGGCTCACGCGTGAAGTGCGCATTCAAGCCCAATACGACCGCAGTTTAGGGGTACTGGCTTACCTTAAGCAGCAGGGCATTAACCGCACCAAAAGCGGTATCATGTTAGGCCTCGGTGAACTCGAGGCGGAAGTCATACAAACCATGAAGGATTTGCGTGAGGCGCAGGTCGATGTTGTGACACTTGGGCAATATCTGCAACCCTCAAAAAAGCACTTGCCTGTCAAGGAGTTCATCACACCGGAGCAATTTAAAAAATTCGAAACAATAGGCCTGGAGATGGGATTTCGCCATGTTGAGAGCGGTGCCTTAGTGCGCTCGTCCTACAAAGCACAGAAACATATCCTCTAAGCCATAATTTCTGACCAGAATCAGCCGTATTTGCTGTGATTCTGAAAACAAGTCTTTTATATTTTTATTGATTTTTAGGTCCACAAATATGGATTTATCGACGTATTGCTGGGCCTTCTTTTCTCAGGAGGATGGTGTCATTGGTCTAGAATAATGCAAAAGCCAATTCAATTAGTCTCAAATTAATTATATTTATTCACTAAGTAGCTTCTTAGAATGCAATACACTTTGTTTACACTGCGGTCCATCTCGCTGATGTTATTCTTTATAATTGCCCTCCCTGCACATTCCTGGTCTCAGGAAACTGCACAGAGCGCAAAGGAGTATAGCCGACTTCATGAACAGGGTGTTTTGGCGCTGGAGCAAAATAATTATCCAGAGGCCTTAATTAGCTTGTCACTGGCCATACAAGAGGCGGCTGCTGCCGAAAATAAAGTCGCTCAAGCCTCTATTCAACTGAGCTTAGCCCAGCTGCATTATAACATACATAACTTTGATCAGGCCGCCCTTCAGGTCCATAGCGCCATAGAATTGTTGCGCGATCAAAACAATACAGCATTGATTGCTCAGGCCCAGACTTTACTTGGCTATATCTATGTCGAAAATGGCAAATGGGAAGAGGCGGAAATCTTTCTGCATCTGGCCGATCAGTATTTTTTAAATAGTGGAGCCATTGAATCAAGAGCTCAAGTGCTTTTAGGCTATGGTGCGCTGTCAATAAAGCAGAAGCAATTTAGTGAGGCCATAAACTATTTGGAAGCCGCTAAGAACACTTTTAACAATCAACAGGATTTGTCAAAACTGGCTAAAACAGAATTGTTGCTTGCAGAGGCCTCAATTAAAATCGATCCTGAACTCTTGCCCAATTCATTAAATAAAGCAAAAGATGCTCTAGCTAAAGCGCTTAATTTAGCCTCAGAAAATGGCTTTGTCAGCATTGGAATTGAAGGCCTAAGATTGGAATCTTATTTGTCATTAAGAGCCAATAAATTTAACGAAGCAGAGGAATTTCTCACTCGCTATGAACAAAAGAGTGATTCCCTACACCAGCATTACTTAAATACCATTATTGCCCAATCTGGCGCCGATAACGGTGATTTGGCCAGTTTAAATCAAATCATCAATCAGCAAAAGAGTGATTTAGACCGACAGCAGCGCTCCATTAGTTTTAGTAAAATTACTACTGGATTGAGCATTGCACTGATCATAATACTGTCCTTGCTCACCTTATCCCTTTATAAAAACAATAACCTGCGTGCCAAGGCAAATATCCTGCTTCAGGATAAAAATAGCGAGCTTCAATTGGCCAAAGAGAAAGCTGAAAAGGCCTCCATGGTAAAGGCAGAATTTCTGTCGACCATTACCCATGAATTACGGACACCCATGTATGCTGTTACTGGACTCACACATTTACTCTTAGAAGAAAACCCAAAACCTGAACAAAAAGAACATCTGCGCTCCCTTCAATTCTCGGGAGAATACCTGTTAAATTTGATCAATAATATTTTGGATCTCAACAAACTTGAGGCCAATAAGGTTGAAATTGAAAAAACCACCTTTAACCTCAAAAAACGCCTTAACGATGTACTGATTGCCTTAAATAAAATAGCAGTAGATCGCAAAAACAATTTACGTCTTGAATATGACGATGAAATACCCGAAAAACTCGAAGGCGACTCAGTAAAACTGTCCCAAATTTTAATCAACCTCATCGGGAATTCTTTGAAGTTTACCCAAAATGGGGACGTTATTGTGCGCGTGAGTAAACTTGGAGAAAAGAACAACAAAATCACACTCCACTTTGAGATTGAAGACAATGGAGTCGGAATTTCAAAGAAGAAGCAAAAAAGTATTTTCGAGTCCTTTTCACAGGCCTCTCTTCAGATTAACCGAAAATTTGGGGGTACAGGCCTTGGCCTTTCCATTGTAAAAAGTCTTTTAGAGCTCATGGGCAGCCGTATACAGCTCGAGAGTCAACTGGGTAAAGGATCCAAATTTTGGTTTGATTTGGCCCTAGAAATTTCCACCCAGGGGGCAACCGAAGAGCAAGGAGCAAAACAATTAGCTGAAAATGAATACAGCGTTTTAGAAAACCGTCACATACTCGTGGTGGAAGACAATAAGATCAACCAAATGATCACACGTAAAATTTTGGAGAAGCGCAATATCATATGTCAAGTCGCAGACAATGGTATGGATGCCATTAAATTAGTTGAGTCAAACGATTTTGATGTGGTGCTCATGGACATACATATGCCTGGTATTAGTGGTATCGAAGCAACCCAGGAGATAAGAAAATTCAAGCCCGATCTTCCGATTATTGCGTTAACCGCAGTAACCATAGAAGAAAATTTAGATGAATTCTACAGAGTTGGTTTCAGTGAAATAATCCTAAAACCATTTAAAACAGAGGAGTTTTTCGAAAAGATTCACCGTACTCTAACACAGGATACTTCAGCCAGCAAATGATCGGTGATGCGCTACACGTCTTAAAATTTCTAAATCAAAAGCCTGCTTGCGATCAAAGAGAAATTTAGTTTTGATCGGCCAATAATAAATGGCGCGTTTTTGGAGCTGGTCTCCTAGCCTTTGAAAGTCCTTTTCTGTGGTAAGAATAAGGTCCTGTTGCCTTAATTTTTCGATTTCCGCCTTGGTAAAATTATGATGATCCGCAAAGGCAAAATGCGCAAACTTTGCACCTTTTTTCGCGAGCTGAGCGACCAAAGGTTCTGGACGGGCTATGCCCGTAACCAATGTAAATGGTAATTTGACAAATTCATCGAGTTCTATTTTTTCATGGGGGCCAATACATTGGTCGCTGTAGTCGATAGTTGTGGCATAAAAACTTTGGTCCTCGCTGAGCCTTAAATCAAATTGCAAGGATTGTCCTTGGGCGTAGGCCAGGTTCTCTGGACATTTGGTCATTAAGATTAGGTCAGCACGTTTTGCGCCAGAGGCCCATTCGCGCAGCCTGCCCCAAGGCAGCACCCGATCTTTGTAATAAGGCAAATGATATTGAGTCAAGAGTATATTTATGGCCGGACGCACATATCGATGCTGAAAAGCATCATCTAAGAGGATCACTTCGCAGTGATTTTCTATTGATTTTATGGCCTCTACTCTATCGGCACAAACCACAACAGTCAATTTTGGGAATTTACGTTTGAACTGAAGAGGCTCATCACCGACCTCAATAGCAGTATGCTGATCCGTAACTTCAATATAACCTTTGGTTTTGCGGCCATAGCCCCGACTCACGATACCCACTGTATATTCTTGCGAAAGTAAATCGGCCAAGTATTCAATCATAGGAGACTTGCCAGTTCCCCCCACGCTGAGATTGCCTACACAAATCACAGGAATGTTAAATTCGTGCTGCGGCAATATACCACGGTCAAAAGCCCAGTTTCGCAGTGCAAGCACACTGCCGTAAAACAAAGAAAATGGCGCTGTGATAAATTTCATTCAATGGCTAACTAGGGCTAAAGTAAACGCTGTCATCACAACGAAAGTATACTTTTTTATCTTTACCATAAAATTTCACTTATGCAGGTAGCAGACGTATTAAGGATTTTGGATCAATGGGCGCCACTAACTTACAGCGAGGACTTTGACAATACAGGATTGCTGGTGGGTGATCCCAAGACTGAGATCACTGGCGTACTGGTCAGTTTAGACACATTAGAAAGCGTGGTCGATGAGGCCTTAGCAGAGGATTGTAACCTTATTGTCAGCTTTCATCCGATTATTTTTTCTGGGCTAAAATCACTCCAACCCATAGACTATGTCTCTCGCACAGTGGTCAAGGCCATTAAAAATGATATCGCCATAATCGCATTACATACTGCTTTAGACAATATGCCACACGGAGTTTCCGCTGGTATGGCCCAAGTTTTAGGCTTGAAAAATACAAAGGTACTCATGCCCAAACAGCAGGTAATGTTTAAGCTCGTTACCTATGTACCCCAAAAAGATGCAGAAGCCCTCAGGACAGCCCTCTTTGAGGCGGGCGGCGGAGCACTTGGCAATTATCAGGAGTGCAGTTTTAACCTTGAGGGCACGGGAACATTCAAACCCATGGACGGAGCAGAGCCTAAACTCGGTAAACTTGGATTGCGGCATTCTGAACAAGAGACCCAAATTCAAATGACGTTTTTGCAGCATCAAAAACGGGCCATAATAGCAGCTTTGAAACAGGCTCATCCCTATGAAGAAGTAGCCTTTGACATTGTTCCGTTGGATCAAACTTGTCCCGAGGTCGGCATGGGACTTATTGGCACTCTGCCCAGTGCTTTGTCCTTTGATGCCCTGTTGAAAAAAGTTAAATCTGATTTTAACTGTGGATGCATCAAACACAGCAATAATGAATTAAAGCAAATCACCTCGGTAGCGGTTTTAGGGGGCAGCGGAAGTTTTGCTATAGATCAGGCCAAAGCTCTTGGCGCTCAAGTCTATATCACCGCTGATCTTAAATATCACGATTTTTTTAAGGGCCAAAAGGACTTTGCCTTGATGGACATCGGTCATTATGAAAGTGAACAATTCACAAAAGACCTAATTGTTGATTACCTTAGCAAAAAATTTACTAATTTTGCACCCTCCTTGCCCACGGTCAAGGTGAAAAAATCAAACGTTAAGACCAATCCTATAAGTTACTACTAAACTGTATGGCAAAGAAAACAGAAACCACGGTAGAAGAAAAGTTGCGCGCATTGTTCGATCTTCAACTCATCGATTCTCGAGTTGATGAAATTCGCAATGTCCGCGGAGAGTTACCCCTTGAGGTAGAAGACTTGGCCGATGAAGTGGCTGGCTTAAATACACGCTTGGAAAAACTCAATGCTGATCTTGAAATGATTCAAGATGGTATTAAAGATCGCAAAAATCTGATCGAGGAGGCCAAAGCCCTGATTAAAAAATACACAGGTCAGCAAGATAAAGTACGTAACAATCGTGAATACAATAGCTTGAGCAAGGAAATCGAATTCCAAGAGCTAGAAATTCAATTGGCCGAAAAGCAAATTCGCGAGCATCAGGCTCAGATTGAACAAAAGAACCTCATTATCGAGGAAACCAAAGAGCGCTTGGCAAAGCGTGAAGAGCACCTTAAGCACAAACAAGGGGAACTCGATGAAATTCTTGCAGAAACTGAAAAAGAGGAACAAGCACTTTTAAAGGAATCTGAAAAATATGCACAAGACATCGAAGAGCGCCTTTATAACGCCTACAAACGCATCCGTGGCAATGTGAAAAACGGACTTGCCGTAGTGGCCATTGAGCGCGGTGCTTCAGGAGGGTCGTTCTTTACGATTCCGCCACAAGTACAGATGGAAATTGCTGCCAGAAAAAAAATTATTACAGACGAGCACAGCGGACGAATCTTGGTTGATCCAAATCTTGCCGATGAAGAGCGCGAGAAAATGGAAGCCTTATTTGCTAAGTTAAAATAATCTCAAAACGCCTTCTTCGAAGGCGTTTTTTTTGACCTTTATTCTTGAAAAATATGCTTATGAATTTAAAAAGACTCTTTCGATATTTTGTGACAATAGCACTTTTGACCCCAAACCTAGCTAGTTGTCAAAACAAAACAACCATCAATACAGGTTATAATGCCGCAGACTTCACACAGAGTATTGAGCATATTGAGAAGATGGACCAAACAGGACTCAGTAAAGCTTATTTAGCCAGTGGATGTTTCTGGTGTGTTGAGGCGATTTATGAAAGACTTACCGGCGTCCAAGAAGTCATTTCTGGTTATGCTGGAGGCCATACCCCATATCCTACTTATGGCGCCAGCAATACTGGACTGACTGGCCATGCTGAGGCTGTGGTAGTTTACTACGATCCAAACCTCATCGATTTCGCAACCATAATTCAGGTTTATTTCGCCTCGCAAAATATAAGTCAATTTAATGGTCAAGGACCCGATCAAGGCAATCAATACCGCAGTATTCTATTCTACCAAAATAAGGAAGAGGCCAATATTATAGCGCAGCAAATCAGTGACTTAGAACAAGAATTAGGCAAAGGCAAAGTGGCTGCACAGGTTATGGCTTTTGATAAATTTTGGCCTGCAGAAGATTATCATCAGGATTATGAGGCCAACCACCCTTATCACCCCTACATTGTCAATACCTCTATCCCGCGATTAAAACGCGTCATGGCAAAACTGCCACAGCTATTTAAACCATGAAAGTAGCTGCTTTAGTTTTTGTGGCTTCCGTCGCAAAGTGGCATGCTCGCGCTTTTACCACAACGACAAAAAGAACTGCGCCGCTCACGGCGTTCCACAGTGCCATCGGGATGATGCAGGTCAATGGTTCCAACGACCACTACCGGGCCGTTTTCGATTAAATTTACTTGAGTAACGTGTTCTGTAGTCATAGCATTTTATTAGGTTCAAGCGTTTGTCGCTTGGGGATTAATTTTTTCTAGACTTAAAAATAGTAAATTATAGGAGGACTAGGGCATATTCCGTAAATTTAGGGATTGAAGTTTCCACTTTAATCAACGGATGAACGATCAAGCACTAAATAAGGCCAAATTGCTCGACCAAAGCGATGTTTTGGCCACCTATCGCCAAGAATTTGAAATGCCAAATGATGTAAAGGGGAATCCCTTAGTCTATCTCTGCGGCAATTCTCTGGGGCTGCAACCCAAGCAGACAAAAAAATTCATCAGTGACGAATTAGAGCACTGGGCTAAATGGGGCGTCGAAGGTCATACCCAAGGGCACAACGCATGGCTGCCTTACCATGAGCTTTTAACCCATCAAATGGCAAAAATTGTGGGAGGCCAAGACCAAGAAGTTGTGGTCATGAATACCCTGACGGTAAATTTGCATCTGATGATGGTTTCCTTTTACAGGCCCACGGGGCAGCGTCATAAAATAATTATCGAGGCCGATGCTTTTCCAAGTGATCGTTATGCTGTTGAGAGCCAAATAAAATTTCATGGCTATGATCCTAACCAGAGTTTATTGCTGTGGAAGCCTGATCCAGAAACTGGGCTTTGCCAAATGGCCAGTCTAAAAGCATTAATGGAGCAGCACAAAGATAGCGTCGCCCTGATCATGTTAGGGAATTCTAATTATTACTCAGGCCAAGTTTATCCCATAGGAGCCATCACCGAACTTGGGCATCACTACGGGGCAAAGGTTGGGTTTAATCTTGCACATGGCGCTGGTAACATCATTTGTGACCTGCATGACAACAATGTAGATTTTGGTGTATGGTGTACGTACAAATACCTCAATAGCGGACCAGGAAGTTTGGGTGGTGTATTTGTCCATAAAAGGCATGCAAAGGCTCATGACCTTCCGAGATTTACAGGGTGGTGGGGGCATGATAAAGTCACCCGATTCAAAATGCGCGATGCTTTTGAGCCCATTGAAGGAGCTGAGGGCTGGCAACTGAGTAATCCACCTATTTTATCCATGGCCGCCATACGCGCTTCTTTAGATATTTTTGATCGTGCCACAATGAAAGCGATTCGGGACAAATCAGTTCAACTCACGGCCTACTTGGCAGAATTACTGACCAATTTGAATACCGATAAAATAAAAATAATGACTCCACTTGATCCTGGGCAACGGGGGGCACAACTCTCTTTACAGATTAAAGACAGCGACCGCTCACTCCATGATGCCTTAACCGATCTAGGCGTAGTCAGTGATTGGCGGGAACCAGATGTTATACGCGTGGCCCCTGCCCCACTTTATAATAGCTACCAGGATGTCTATAATTTTGTTCAACGCTTAAACCAATGTCTGTGATGTCCTTGAACAAAAATGACAAAATATTAATCATTGGCGCTGGTTTATGTGGCAGCCTTTTGGCCTTAAGACTGGCTCAAAGAGGACATCAAGTCACTCTTGTGGAGAAGCGTCCCGATTTGCGACGCCAGAGTCTAGACGCTGGCCGCTCTATAAATTTGGCCTTGAGTGATCGCGGATTAAACGCGCTCAAAATGGCCGGGATGGACCAAAAAGCACTAGCCATTAGTCTGCCCATGCACGGTCGCATGATTCATCAACTTCAGCGGGATCCATTTTTCAGCCCCTACAGTGGCAATCCAAATACCGCAATCAATTCTATCTCACGGCCAGGGCTCAATGCACTCCTGCTTGATGCCATTGAAGCATTGGGCAAGGTAAATTTATATTTTGATGCCCCCTGTATCGGTCTTGACCTAGAAACTTGTGCTGCCCAATTTGAGCAAAATTCATCCGATCCAGAGCAGCAGGACAAATCCGTTCTTGAAATCCAGGCCAATGTGATTTTTGGCTGCGATGGTGCTGGTTCTGTGGTCAGGAAAACCCTTCAGGAGCAAAATGGCGCAGATTTTAAGTTTTCTTTGGACTGGCTCAGCCATGGCTATAAAGAGTTGTCTATCGCCCCAGGGGCTGATGGCTCATTTCAACTCAGGGCTGATGCACTTCATATTTGGCCTCGTGGACAGGATATGATTATCGCACTACCCAATTTAGATCATAGTTTTACAGTGACCTTATTCATGAGTCACACCGAGTATCCGCATGGCTTCGATCATATAGAAAGTGCCCCGCAAATTCGCCACTATTTTGAGGAAAAATATCCAGAGTTACTGCAATTGATCCCCGATCTTATCGAGCAGTATCAAGAAAATCCTACAGGACCCTTAGGAACGGTAAAGTGCGGCCCCTGGAATGCCAAAGGAAATGTCCTGATACTAGGAGACGCAGCCCATGCCATTGTTCCTTTTTACGGGCAAGGCATGAATGCCTCTTTTGAAGATGTTCTGGTACTGGATCAACTCATGGATTCAGGAATTACAGAGTGGAGCGCGCTTTTTGATCAGTTTGCACAAAAACGCAAAAAGGATGCTGATGCCATCGCTGATCTCGCTTTGGATAATTTCCACGAAATGAAAGAGCATACCGCTGATCCTATTTTTCAGCGCAAAAGAGGAATTGAGGTCCGTTTGGAACAAGAGCGATCAGAGCAATACCAAAGTAAATACTCCATGGTAACCTTCAGTCCTGAGCTCACCTATCATCAAGCCATGACTAGAGGTCGGGCGCAAGATAGGGCCATTGAACAGCTTTTGCGACAAAACAAATTAAACGAATCACAAGAACTTGATGAGCAGCTCTTGCTCATTCAAGGGCATACAAATGCCCTTTTGGAACAAAAAGAACCTAACGATTAAACGGTATTTATGGCACAATCAAACAATAAACTTGTCGAAGGCAAAGCTACTCCCCGAGGCGCTTATCCCCATATCAAACGTGTGGGAGACTATCTGTATATTTCTGGGACCAGTGCGCGAAAACCAGACAATACAATAGCAGGCGCTCATAAGGTGGATGCCATGGGCAGTATGCGGCTTGACATCAAAGAACAAACCATAGCGGTACTCGATAACATCAAAGACTATCTTGAAACGGAAGGCGCAGGTTTAGAAGACTTAGTGGATTTGACTACATTTTTGGTCAATATGAATGACTTTGCAGGGTATAACGCGGTTTACGCACAGTATTTTAATGCCCAAAGTGGCCCTGCACGAACTACAGTTGCTGTGCATCAATTGCCTCATCCACTGCTGCTTATTGAAATCAAAGCTACGGCCTATAAACCAATGAACTAATGGCTCAGGTGCTCAATTATATTAACGGCACATTACAACACGCTCTATCGGGGGAGCGTCTGGATAATATTGAGCCGGCGACGGGGCAGATTTATGGAAGTCTACCGCAAAGTTCAGATAACGACGTAGCACTGGCATTTCAAGCGGCCAAAAATGCGTTTATAACTTGGCGACAAACTACCTTAGAGCAGCGCAGCGCTCTATTGGCTCGTATAGCGGACCTAATAGATGAAAATCTAGAGCGCTTGGCACAAGCCGAATCAAAAGACAGCGGCAAGCCGCTGTCCTTGGCCAAAACCATTGACATTCCTCGGGCCTCAAGTAATTTTCGATTTTTTGCCCATGCCTTGACTCAATTTTCTAGCGAAGCCCATGAGAGTGTTGGCCAGAACACCATTAACTTTACGCTGCGGCATCCAATAGGTGTAGTGGGTTGTATTTCCCCTTGGAATCTTCCTCTTTACCTATTTACTTGGAAAATTGCCCCAGCCCTAGCGGCAGGCAATACGGTAGTGGCCAAACCCAGTGAACTCACTCCTGTAACTGCGCATTTACTGGCTGAATTATGTCAGCAAGCAGGACTGCCTGCGGGGGTATTGAACATTGTCCATGGGACCGGTGCTAGTGCGGGGCAAGCCATAATCGCCCATCCAGAAATTAAGGCCATTTCGTTTACCGGAGGTACTGCCACAGGGGCTCATATTGCCAAAGTCGCAGCGCCCATGTTAAAAAAATTATCCCTAGAATTAGGCGGGAAAAACCCCAATATCATTTTTGCCGATTGTGATTATCCGCGCATGCTGGAAATCACATTAAAGTCATCATTTGCCAATCAAGGACAGATTTGTCTGTGCGGCAGCCGTATTTTTGTAGAGCGTTCGATTTACGCGAAATTTAAAGAAGACTTTGTCAGCAGAGTTACCCAACTTCGGGTGGGGCCACCCAACCATGAGGTAGATTTGGGTGCTGTCATTTCAAAGGAGCATCGCCAAAAAATCTTGAATTATATCGACCTGGCCCAAAACCAGGGAGGCTTATTGCTCTGTGGTGGCAATAAAGCCGATGTGCCTCAACATCCCGAGGGTTATTATTTAGAACCCACAGTAATCGAAGTAAATGACCATTTGTGTCGTGTAAATCAAGAAGAAATTTTTGGCCCTGTAGTTACCATAATGCCTTTTGATTCTGAGGCCCAGGTCATCGAAATGGCTAACAGTGTTCCTTATGGTCTTTCGGCCAGCCTATGGACCTCTGATTTAGATCGTTCTATGCGCTTTGGTCAGCAACTTGAATCAGGCATCGTTTGGGTAAATACTTGGCTTAATCGAGACCTGAGAACTCCTTTTGGCGGAGTTAAGGCAAGCGGTGTGGGGCGTGAAGGTGGATTTGAAGCTTTGCGCTTTTTTACCGAACCTAAAAATATTTGTATCAGTTATAAACCATAAGTTCAGCAAGCATTGAACAACCAGAATGGCATGTTTGCAGCAACAAACTTAGAAACAACTTAAAATGGAATTAAATCTTACCGGAAAAACAGCATTGGTTTGCGGCAGTACAGCGGGAATCGGTAAAGCCACCGCCCTAGAGTTGGCCCAGCTTGGCGCACAAATTGTGCTTCTGGCCCGCAATCCAGAAAAACTCGAGCAAACCTTGCGGGAATTACCACGGGACTTTGATGAAAAGCACGACTCAATGGCCGTCGATTTCAGTGACACTGCCGGCTTTGAAACCGCTATCGCGGCATTAGCCCAAAAACATCAATTTCATATTTTGATCAACAACACAGGTGGCCCAGCAGCGGGCCCAGCCTTTGAGGCAGACCCCGCCCAATATGCAGCGGCTTTTGCTCAGCACCTTTTATGCAATCAAATCCTTGTGCAAGCCGTGGTTCCGGGGATGAAAAAAGCTCATTTTGGTCGAATTGTCAATGTAATCTCCACCTCGGTAAAACAACCCATCGAAAACCTTGGGGTAAGCAATACCATACGCGGTGCTGTAGCCAATTGGAGTAAAACCTTATCTGTGGAATTGGGTCCGTTTGGAATTACAGTAAATAATGTGCTTCCTGGATTTACCGCCACCGATCGTTTAGAAGACATTGTCAATAGCGCAGCCAAGCGGATGAATAAAACGCCCCAACAAGCCCGTGATTTTATGACCTCAGTGGTACCTGCTCGTCGCTTTGCTGAGGCTCAGGAAATTGCTTACGGCATTGCCTTTTTATGCAGTCCCTCAGCTGGCTATATCAATGGAATCAATTTACCCATCGATGGCGGGCGGACAAAATCTTTGTAACTTAGAAACGGTAATACAAACCCCATGCATATCCCAGACTAACGGTTTTTATCATGAAAAGAAAATTGCGCATCAATGGCCACTCTCATTTACTTCCTTATCCAGAGGAGATTCCCGCCTTTATGAAAGACAAAGGAATTTTCTGGGTAGATAAGGATAGAAAATTTATGCTGCAAAAGGAATGGAGTCGTCCTGTGACCGATTCGAGTTTTTTTCTGGATGAGAAATTACAGTGGATGGAGCGCTATAAGATTGATCACGCCGTTGTATTGAATTTATCCCAGCTATATGGCAATGGTTTGCGTTTAGAGGAAATGAAACAAGCACTGCGTTTTCAAAATGATTTTAATGCCCGTATACAGCATGATCACAGCGATAAATTCTCTTGTGGTTTTGTGGTGCACCCGGGCTTTGTGCGTGGCGCATTGTGGGAGATTGAACGCTGTGTCGAAGAGATGGGCCTTAAATTACTCTGTCTACCCACGCATTATATGGATACTATTGGGACTTGGCGCAGTATTTTTGATGCTGAAAATGAGCCAATTTTTGAATTGGCTTCATCGTATAATTTGGCGGTGGAAATTCATCCTTATGACGGTGAAAAATTCATCAAACTCCAAAATACTGCATGGAGATTTCACTTGATTTGGATGCTTGCACAATGTGCCGATGCCTACCACTTTTATACGCTAAATGGTTATGCTGACAAATTTCCTGGAATGCGTACCTGTTTTGCTCATGGTGGTCAATTGGCCCAAATAAATCTAGGGCGCAGAATACAGGGCTTTGATGGCCGTCCAGACCTCTTTGAAGGCAAAATCCACCCACGCAAAAGTGTAGGGCACAAGAACATATTTTTTGACACTTTAGTCCACGACACAGGCTCTTTGGAACTTTTGATAAAAAATCAAGGCAGTAAGCAGGTGCTCATGGGCCTAGACGACCCCTACCCTCTGGGTGAAATGGAATGTGCCGCACAATCTTCCTATCCGGGTAAAATTCTTGATTTGGCCCAAAAACAAGGCCTTTTAAATGAGCAAGAATGTGATGCAATTTGGGAAGACAATGTATTACAATGGCTCTTTGGAGACGATCAAAAGGCAAAATCAGAGCTGATAAATAAAATATTGGCGTAATGGATTTTTTACCCCAAGATATAGAGCAGTATGCTCAGGAGCATACACAAGATGAACCTCAACTCTTAAAAGATCTAAATCTTGAAACTTGGCAAACCGTGCTGGCCCCCCGCATGCTCAGTGGTCCGCTCCAAGGACGATTGTTGAGTTTAATTGCGCAACTCAAAAGACCCAAAGCCATACTCGAAATTGGGACCTATACGGGCTATTCCGCCTTGTGTCTAGCAGAGGGGCTCACAGCGGATGGCGTATTGCATACCATTGATCGCAATGCAGAGCTTCGCAGCCTGCAACAAAAATATTTTGATCTCTCGGGTAAAACCCATCAAATCATTGCCCATCTAGGGGACGCAACCGAAATTTTACCCCAAATTGACGAAAAATTTGATTTGGTATTTATCGACGCTGATAAGTCAAACTACCTCAACTATTTAAACCTAGTTACCCCTAAGTTGCGTTCCGGTGGATTGTTGATCAGCGACAATGTACTATGGAGTGGAAAAGTAACTCAAGAAGCTAAAGCAGAGGATCTAGATACCCAAGTCTTACAGGAATTCAACAAAGAACTCAAAACACACCCTGATTATCAGACTGTGCTTTTACCCATTCGTGATGGGCTTTCTTTGGCGCGAAAAAAATAATTAAAACTGACGTTTGATTGGCCCGGTTATTTGGTCTACATCTTCTTTGACCTGATCGATGCTCTTTTTGAAGTCCTTAACGTCGATACCCTGTTTGTCCGCACTTTTGGTAATTTCTTTTTTAATATCATCAGTCGCATGGCGAATTTGCTTCATGGTTTTACCCAAGCCACGCGCCATTTCAGGGACCTTATCTGCCCCAAAAACCATCAGGACGATAAAGACGATGAAAGCTATTTCAGCACCGCTGATAAAAAGCACTGGGAATATCATGTTGCAAAGATATTAAAGTTCATAGGACCTTAAACAAATGCTCCGATGAATTCATCGGAGCATTGAAAACTTTAACTCAGTTTTTTATGGTGTGTTATATATCCTATAATCTTAGGTTTACTGACCTTTAATATTGCTTTTAAAAGTCTGGAACTCCCCTACCGTCTTTTGAGCTGGCCATGCATTATTTGAAGTGTCAATGTCGGCGGTCTCCTCATCCGGATCTACCTCAATTTTTACGATTTCCTTTTCTGAGGCGATAATTTTACCTACAGAGGCATCGTTTAGGCGCCAAATCTGTGCCGGGTATGTAATACGTTCTTTGGTTCCATCTGCATAAGTGTATTCAGCAATTATCGGCATAGGAATACCTCCTGGCTTTTCGAAAGTCACTTCATAGAAGTACTTTGGCATTTTTAGCTTAGAGCGCTCTTCTGGAGTCATACGATCCATAATGAACTCTTGCAGGGTTACCACGTCATTTAAAGTCTGAGTGCGCATATCCTCCTCAAAATCTTCACTACCCTCCTCTACTAAATAAACTAGTGGCGGCAAATCACTTTCGCTCATGCCACGCGCTTGCATCATTTCGCGAATCGCAGAATTCATTTTAGAAGTTACATAATATTTTTTGACCTCAGCCACACCAATATCGGTATAGTCGGTGGTGTAGAACCAGGAGCGCCAGAACCAATCTAAATCAATAGCTGAGGCGTCTTCCATACTGCGGAAAAAGTCTTCTGGGTTTGGGTGTTTGAACATCCATCTTTGGGCATAAGTTCTGAAGGCATAGTCGAATAAATCCTCCCCCATTATGGTTTTACGCAATATATTTAATCCTGTAGCCGGTTTTGAATATCCATTAGCTCCAAAATTAAAGGTGTTTAATCCTTTGGTCATGATTGGGGCCAGCTGGTCCTGATCACCAGCCATATAACTGACTATAGATTTTGCTGGTCCTCGTCGTGAGGGATAAGTTTCATTGGGTGCAATCGCCTCAGGATATGCCGCACCAAAATCTTGTTCGGCAACGTATTGCACAAAAGTATTGATGCCTTCGTCCATCCACGTCCATTGACGCTCATCACTGTTTACAATCATGGGGAAAAAGTTATGGCCTACTTCGTGAATAATCACCCCGAACATGCCGTACTTTACACGATCACTATAGGTCCCATCTTTTTCAGGACGCCCATAATTCCAACAAATCATTGGGTATTCCATACCCTGATTTTTAGCATGAACAGAAATTGCCTTGTGGTATGGATAGTCAAAAGTCATGCGCGAATAAGACTTTAAGGTACTGGCTACCACCCGTGTGGACCAATCCTCCCAAAGCGGGTTGCCTTCTGGTGGATAAACAGATACAGCCATAACATCGCGATCGCCAATACGTACGGCCATCATATCCCATATGTAGCGACGAGAAGTAGCAAATCCAAAATCGCGTACCATCTTAGCATCGAACTTCCAGGTCTTACTGCCAGTGGCAAACCCCTTAGAGGCGCGCTCTGCTTCATCTTGAGTGACAATCATTACAGGTTTGTCATAACTCTTTTTGGCCAATTCAAATCGGCCCAACATTTCTTTAGAAAACACTTCTTTGCGGTTTACTAGTTCACCGGTGGCATCCAGTACGTGGTCTGAAGGAACCGTGATGGCAACCTCAAAATTCCCAAATGGGAGTGCGAACTCATCTCTACCCCAAAACTGACTGTTTTGCCAACCCTCAACATCGGAATAAACCGCCATTCGCGGGTAGAACTGGGCAATAACATAACCCTTGTTTCCGTCTTCGAACGTCTCGTATCCGCTACGAGCACGATCTACAGTATGTTCAGGAATGTTATACCACCACTTAATTGAGAAGACAAACTTATCACCCGGCTTTAGGGCCTGTGGCATTTCCACGCGCATCATAGTACGGTTTACAGTATGCGGCAGTGGCTTGCCTTTTTCATCGCGTACCCAATCTATTTTGAATCCACCGTCAAAACCTTCGCCCATGTATTCACTGACAAAACTACTGGCCATCTTTGCAGGAAAGGCCCCAGAAGCTTCAATCAATGGACTTTTACTGTCTCGTGCACGTTTGTTTTGGTCTAATTGTACCCAAAGATATTCCAGATGATCCGGTGAATTATTGGTATAGGTAATGGTTTCCTCGCCATAAATCTGAGACAGCGCATCATTGAGCGTAATGGACATTTTGTAATCGGCCTGTTGCTGATAGTAAGCGGGACCAGGAGCGCCATTTGCTGAGCGATATTGATTAGGGGTCGAAAACTCTTCATAGAGCTGTTTGAACCTGTTGTTGTTGTAATGACCAGGCTTACGCTCTGGTTTTGCTTCCTGCTCCTGCGCATGAGTACCCAGTACAATGGTCATTGAAAGGAAAAACGCGGCAATGAATCCGAATTTAGCATGCATAAGTTTTAGTTTAAATCTGCGTTAAATTTACCTTTTTCTGTGGGTTGTGAAAATACTCATTTAAAGTTTAACACTCCATTAGGATTCTGAGAAAAGAGCAATAAACTCTTGCGCTGATCCTCTACTTTGACATGAATGATATTTTGTTGGTCCGAAGTCAAGTCAAAGAGTGTTTTATTTTCAAAAAAAAGAATTTCTGGGGCTTGGGTCAGCGGAACCTCAATGTAAATTTTCACTTGATCAATGTCGTACTTGTGTCCCAAGTATTTCAATTCTAAGTCCTTGTTATTGTTTTTTATCTGCCATTGATTCAGTATGTATTTTTTAATAAGCGTAGCGTTTTGGGTGGGTTCATTCAAAGCGGCGAGTTTTATTTCATCGCCGTAGCGCGCGCGTAAGACTGCTTCTAAATCATCAATAAATATGCGTTGGATGATTTCTAAATTACCTGAAGTGGAATTGTATTCAATATTGGCCGTGCTGACGTAAAATTTATGGGCCTCAATTAGATTTACCCGCGACTGGCCAAAATCAGTTAAGCTCGAAAGGATCAAGCCCGTGCTTAAGAATAAAAGATTTAACTTTTGGAACATAGAATTTTTGGCAACAACACAAACCTAAGGAATTAAGTACAATTCTTGGGCGCTGCATTACTTTATTAAGTTTAACTTTAACAACCATGAAACAATGATCTGCTATTTGCAGTGCCGATAACCACCTTCAGTGTACTGCTATGGTAATCTGGTTTCAAAAAATTAATAATCCATGAATAAGCTTTTACTGGCCAGTACTTCAACACTTTTTGGTCAACCCTATTTATCATATCTGCTACCTGAACTAAAAACTTTTTTTCACGGGGTTCAGTGCATCCTATTCGTGCCCTACGCCAGACCAGGGGGCTGCAGTGAAAACGAGTATACTTTAAAAGTGCGCAAGGCTTTTGCGCAAATCAATATCGATGTAATCGGGCTGGACGAAGTCTCAGACCCTAGGGCCGCTTTAGACCATGCTCAGGGCATTTTTACCGGTGGAGGCAATACTTTTTTACTGGTTAAAAGGCTTTATGATTTAAAGCTCATGGATTCATTAAATCTTGCCTTGGATCGAGGCGTCCCTTATCTCGGCACAAGTGCAGGTTCGAATATATGTGGACTGGGGATGCACACCACTAATGATATGCCTATCGTTCACCCAAGTTCACTTATGACCTTGGGCAGGGTGCCCTTTAACCTTAACGCGCATTATATTGAGCCTGATAAAAACAGTACCCATATGGGAGAGACACGTGAGACGCGAATTAGAGAGTTTCAGTGTCAGCAAAAAATAACCGTTGTCGGTCTTCCCGAAGGGACCTGGCTTAGGGTTAGCGACTCTGAAATTTATGTCAGAGGACAACACCCGGCAGTGGTTTTCAAGCCGGATGAAACACGCTTTGAGGTCGATTCAGACTCAATTTTGGACCTCTAACTAACTATTGCTTAAAACATTATGAAAAGACAAACTTTTTTGAAATTAGCGGCAATAGGGACCACAGGAATGCTGTTACCCTCAGAGCTCGGTGCTAAAGTTGTCTTAGATCAAGACTATAGTCGAGACCAGCTCATTGGAAAATCACCCAAAGATTTAGTTGGGGATAGTTATTTAACCACCATGCAACGAGATACTTCGGTTGCCTTAAACTTAATGCAAGTGTCAGCCAAAAAAGAGGGCATCATGATAGAAGTGGTTTCTGCATTTCGCAGTTTTGACCGTCAAAAAGAAATTTTTGAGCGCAAATACAAAAAATTCACCGCCGAAGGTGCTACACCGCTAGATGCCGTTAATCGCATCATTGAGTATTCCACAATTCCCGGTACTTCCCGCCACCACTGGGGCACTGATTTAGATTTAATCGATGGGGCAGTAAAGGCCCCTGAATCCGTTTTAGAAGCGCGGCATTTCTATGGTAATGGTGCGTTTTGTAAACTTAGGGAGTGGCTTGATGCACATGCAGCAACTTATGGTTTTTATCAGGTTTATACCAACCACCCTGACAGAAAAGGCTTCGCTCATGAGCCCTGGCACTACAGTTATGCTCCTGTTTCAATTCCGATGCTAAAAGCTTTCGCAAAGTTAGATTTAGCAGAGGTTTTAAATGATGAGGACTTGCTCGGCGCCTCGGTAATTACTGGTAATTTTCTTGAACAATACAGAAAAAACCATATCATGGATATCAACCCCATACTGTTAGATTGAACGCCGCTGAATGCTTATCTTTGCACTTTAATTCTTAGCCAATGTCCCAAAAGGTACTCTTGATGATTTTAGATGGTTGGGGAATGACCCAAAATCCTGTAGTCTCTGCAGTCGCTCAAGCAAATACCCCGTTTATGGATGCCTTGCCGCATCAATATCCCAATGCACAATTGCTCACACACGGACCCAATGTCGGCCTTCCTGAAGGGCAAATGGGCAATAGTGAAGTGGGTCATATGAACTTGGGAGCAGGACGCATTGTTTATCAAGATCTAGCAAAAATCAATAGAGCGGTAGCACAAGAAACTATAAGTCAGGAGCCGGAGCTTATCAGGGCCTTTGACTATGCCAAAGAAAACAACAAAAGTGTCCATTTCTTGGGACTGCTCTCAGATGGTGGTGTTCATGCCCACATCGATCATCTCAAAGCCTTAATCAAGGCCGCATCCTTGGCCGAGGTATCAAATGTTTTTGTTCATGGCTTTACAGATGGACGCGACGTGGACCCAAAAAGCGCACCGACTTATCTTGAATCATTACAACCTACCCTGGCAGCAACAGGGGCAAAATTAGCAAGTCTCATAGGGCGTTATTACGCTATGGATCGCGATCAACGATGGGAGCGTGTAAAAAAAGCATACGACCTTTTGGTTCGTGGCATCGGCAAGACAACTATAGATCCTGTAGCAGCACTGAAAGAGTCCTACGCAAAAGGCATCACCGATGAATTCATCGAACCGATGCTCATTCAAAATTCGACAGATCTACCGGAAAATATGGAGTCATCGAACAATCTAATCAAACCTGGTGATGTAGTGATCTTTTTCAACTTCAGAACAGATCGCGGTAGAGAATTGACTCAAGTCCTCAGTCAGTCGGCATTTGATCAGTGGGATATGCAGCCGCTAGATCTTTATTACTGTACTTTGACTAATTATGACGACACCTTTAAGGGGGTGAAGGTCGTATATGACAAAGATAACCTGCATGACACCTTAGGAGAGACCATAGCAAAAGCAGGTAAAAAGCAGATCCGTATTGCGGAAACAGAGAAATACCCTCATGTTACCTTCTTTTTTAATGGAGGACGCGAATTGCCCTTTGACGGCGAGCATCGCATTCTTTGCCCTTCTCCTAAAGTCGCCACCTACGATTTAAAACCCGAAATGAGTGCGTTCGATATTCGGGACAAAATTATGCCTGAAATTGAGCATGAGACGGCAGATTTCATTTGTTTGAATTTTGCTAATCCTGATATGGTGGGTCATACCGGCGATTTAAACGCGGCCATTAAAGCATGTGAAACCGTGGACCAATGTGTGGCGCAAATTGTACCTCTGGCTCTTGACCATGGATACAGCACTTTGATCATCGCCGACCACGGCAATAGCGAGACCATGCTTAATCCCGATGGCAGTCCCAATACAGCCCACACCACTAATCCAGTGCCGCTAATTTTAGTAGACAAGAGCATTAAATATATTCGCTCGGGTGTTTTGGGGGATATTGCCCCAACCATTTTAAAATTGATGGGTATCGAAAAACCCATTGCCATGACACAACCCCCATTAATTGATTAAAAACATGAAGACTATTGTATTTTCCTTAACGGTATTCAGCATCTTGTTTTTTGGCTGTAAAAACCCAAATCAAGACGCAGAAAATGAAATAACTCAAGATAATGTCACTCTTGAAAAATCAGCAGAGAACTTAGCGTCTTCTGAGTTGAACATTAACAGACAAGTGGCGGACACCATCGATGGTGGCATGATGCTATTGGGTCCGATCAATGAGGAGGGATTAAATCAAGAGCCCTATTCGGTTTGGTTTGAAGAAAATAGTAAGGCTTATACGCCAGACATGGCTTTAGTTGAGCAGATCAAACCACTCATAAAGACCTGTTACATCAAAGTATTTATGGGCTCCTGGTGTGAAGACAGTCAGCGTGAAATTCCCGCCCTGTTTAAATTGCTCAAATTGACTGAGTTCGATAGAAATCAGCTGGAAATCATTGCCATGACCCATGATAAGGACACTCCAGAAAATTATGAGGCCGATTACGAAATCGAATTTATTCCCACCATAATATTTTTTAAAGATGGGGCGGAGCTCAATCGCATCGTGGAATACACCCAAGAATCCTTAGAACAAGACGTACTTAAAATTCTAAAACAACAACCCTACACCCCTGCCTATGCAGAATAAAGCAGATCAGGAATTTATTGAATCGCAGCAATTCAACCAATGGTGGCTTTGGGCCTTACTATTGGCTATTTTTTCAGTTGGCTTTTATGGGCTGATCCAACAATTAATCCTAGACATTCCCTTTGGTTCAAAGCCCATGAACAACATTGGTATTTTGGGTTTTAACTTCTTTAACTTAGGCATGCTGCTGTTTTTTAAATGGATGCGTCTGGATACCCGAATTGACGACAAGGGGATTTATATGCGTTTTGTCCCATTTAAAACAAAGCAGCACTCTTGGGAGGAAATTGAATCGATTCAGGTCGTGCATTACGGATTTGTAGGAGGTTGGGGCATTCGTCTTTTTACAGAATATGGTACCGTTTACAATATGCGTGGGGCCAAAGGACTTGCGATCCGACTCAAATCGGGCAAGAAATTTCTCATTGGGAGTCAACGCATTGAGGAACTCACCAAGTACATCGCCCAATTTCCACAAAACAAGGCTTAACGCACCATGATTCAATTAAAAACTTCTGAAGAAATAGAACTCATGCGCCTAAGTGCGCGCTTAGTGTCTCAAACCTTAGGCATGTTGGCTAAAGAAGTCAAACCAGGGGTTACCACCAAGACCTTAGACGCTCTAGCCGAATCCTTTATTCGCGATCACAATGCCAAACCCGGTTTTTTGGGTCTTTACGGTTGCCCTTCTACCCTTTTAACTTCAGTTAATGAGGCTGTAGTCCATGGCCTACCTACTGACAAACCCCTTGAGGATGGTGATATTGTCGCCATTGATTGTGGCGTGTTCATGAATGGTTATTACGGAGACCACGCCTATACATTTCAAGTTGGTAATGTTGCAAAAGAAACTATTGAGCTTCTAGATGTGACCAAGGCATCACTTTATAAAGGCATTGAGGCCTTTAAAGTTGGCAACCGGATAGGTGATATTGGATTCGCAGTGCAACAATTTTGTGAGTCGCATGGTTATGGTGTTGTTCGCGAGCTCGTAGGCCATGGACTTGGCAAAACTTTGCACGAAGATCCTGAAGTCCCTAACTACGGTAAACGCGGACGCGGTAAAAAAATACTAGAAGGCATGACCATTGCCATAGAACCAATGATCAATATGGGGACGCCTAAGGTTAAACAACTTGAAGACGGATGGACGATAGTCACTCAAGACGGGAAGCCCAGCGCGCATTTTGAGCACAATGTGGCTATTGTTAATGGAATGCCCCTACTGCTGAGCACTTTTGATTATGTTTATCAGGCCTTGGGTATCAAAACTAATGAAGAGGCCCCTTTCAGTTCAAAAGACTGATTAAATAATCAAATGAATAAAGCACCAAAAGATTGAATATAAATTTCCCATAAATGAGCGGTGTCTTTAAATACATACTCAATACCATACCCCGGCCTTGGTTGATTTCTGTAAGTCTGTGGGTGCGCCCATTGCTCGACCTTTACTGGCGTGGAAATAATTACAGCGACCCCATCAATGGAAAATCCTATCGAAAATTTTTACCCTATGGTTATGGCAGTATGCGGGCCAATGTGCTCTCTCCGGGGACGCTCTCCCTTGAGCGCCATAGACTTTGCTGGCTGTACCTTAAGCGACATACCAAATTGTTTACCGATCCATTAAAAGTCTTACACTTTGCCCCCGAGCAAGCCTTTTATTCAAGATTCCGTAAGCTAAAAAACCTAGATTATACAACTACCGACTTAAACTCCCCTTTGGCCGATGTTAAGGCCGATATTTGTGCCCTTCCCTTTTCGGACAACAGTTATGACCTCATTATTTGCAATCATGTTTTAGAACATATCCCTGATGATCAAAAAGCCATGAGCGAATTACTTCGGGTACTCAAGCCAGGAGGGCAGGCAATACTTCAAGTTCCTTATCAGGCTGATCGCACTAAAACTTTTCAAGACGACAGCATTACTGATCCCAAACAACGGGCTGAAATATTTGGTCAGTACGACCATGTGCGTGTTTATGGCATGGACTATTTTGATCGGCTAAAACGAGTGGGGTTCAGAGTTGAGGCCTTTGATATCGCTCACGAGCTTACTCCCACGGAAATTGAACAATACGGCTTGGCCCCTGGTGAACTCATTCCTCTGGCCTTTAAGGATTAATGGACTCCTATCAAAATTGATTGAACCCACTCCCACTGCATCTAGAGTGGTAGCATTTATTGAAATCGCGTTAACAAATCTGGGGTTGCAAACCACTGAGGCTGATGATTCACATCGTGATAAGTAAAATATACTGTAAGGTCAGGTCGCGCATCAATAAGATCTTTTGCTCGCTCAAGCCCCATGGCCATAATCGCCGTGGCATAGGCATCGGCTTGGGCACAGGTAGAGGCCCATACACTCGCGCTGGTAATTGAATTTTCTTCGGCGCGACAAGTCAAAGGATTGATGGTGTGGACAAATTTTCTCCCTGTAATCGAATCTACCCTGAACTTTCGATAATTTCCTGATGAGGCAAGGCTTTGATTTTCTATGGCAAGGACTTTATCGATACTTCGACCATCTTGCTGCACCTCAGGAGATTCTATTCCGATAATCCAAGGCTTTTTTTTGCCATTATTTTGGCCCATAGCACGGATTTCTCCGCCCACCTCGACTATATAATCTTTGATCCCCAATTGCTCTAAATGACGACCGATAACATCTATGCCATACCCCTTTCCAATAGCATTAAAATCTAAATAAACACCAGGCTCAATTTTAATAACCCCCGTTTGCTCGCTTATAGAAACCAGTTCTAGGCCTACAAATTGACATAAACTGTCTAAAACACGGTCTTCAGGAATACTCATAATTCGTTTAGGACCAAAGCCTAACGCATTTCCAATGCTACCCACAGTAGGATCAAAAAATCCAAAAGTCGCTCTATTTACCTCGCGCGAGAGGTACAAGACCTCTTTAAAGTAGTGGTCTGCAACAACCGTGGAATCGCCGCGATTTATTTGAGAAATTATACTCTGAGGATCATAAGTACTGATGGAAGCATTCACCCCTTGCACCAAACTATCTACCTCGCGTTGCAAAGAGGGTGCTTCGAGCGAACTATAACATTTAATGGCATAAGTCGTCCCAAATGCATTGCCGTATAACACACGTAATTCCTCTTTAGGCCCGCAACCAATTACAGTTAAAAGCACTACCAAGCAAACAAAGAATCTCATAATAGCCATTTCAATCCAGAATAAACTTGAGTATATGCCTGGTCCTTAAGGGGCGGTTTTCCATAATCTGCACCGTGTCCTAACCCCACACCAGCATAGGCTAATTTCGCCTCGCGTGCTTTGGCATGGTCGATCATTTTATTGATTAATCCCTGGTCAAATAAAGCAGGATCATCAGGAAACTGCACCGCGCGCACCAAAACAAAATGAATGGTCTTATCTTTTAAAGCCACGAATTGAGGGTTCTTTTTAAGGTCTGAATTAACGCCCAAAAACTCATAACCCTGCTCTTTGAGCTCCTCACCCACGATATTCATGGCCAAATAATGCATCTCTTGCTGGGTCAACTCCATAGAAATCTCATGCCTTAAAATTAAAAAAAAGACCAGCGGGCTGGTCTTTTTTGTCTTTATCCTCCGAAATCGTCGAAACGAATATTTTCATCTGGGATACCAAAATCTTCTCCCATTTTTTGGACGGCTTGGTTCATCAATGGCGGTCCACAGAAGTACAATTCGATATCCTCTGGAGCATCGTGATGATTTAAGTAATTGTCAATCACCACTTGGTGAATGAATCCGACGAATCCATCCCCATCTGCATCGTGAATGTCTTTTTTAACCTTCCAGTTATCCTCGGGTAATGGCTCAGACAACGCTAGGAAAAACTTAAAGTTTTTAAATTCTTTCTCGAGTTGCTCAAAGTGATCTAAATAGAAAAGTTCGCGCTTTGAACGGCCACCATACCAGTAGGTCACTGTACGGCCTGTTTTAAGTGTTTTGAACAAGTGGTATAAATGGGAGCGCATCGGTGCCATACCGGCTCCTCCACCCACATAAAGCATTTCGGCATCAGACTCATTGATAAAGAATTCACCGTAAGGTCCTGAAATAGTCACTTTATCTCCAGGCTTCTGCGCAAAAATATAAGAAGACGCAATTCCTGGATTCACATCCATCCATCCATTTTTTGCACGATCCCATGGTGGGGTGGCAATACGCACGTTCAGCATAATTTCTCGACCTTCTGCAGGGTAAGAAGCCATAGAATAAGCACGCTCTACACTCTCCGTATTCTTCATCACAAGCGGCCATAGCCCAAACTTGTCCCATTCTGCTTGAAACTTATCGGCAGTCTCATGCTCTTCTGGGTGTGCGGTAATATCTATATCTGAGTATTTTATTTCACATGGAGGAATTTCAATTTGAATATAGCCCCCTGCTTTGTAATTCATGTCCTCTGGAATCTCGACCACAAATTCTTTAATGAACGAGGCAACGTTAAAGTTACGCACCACAGTGGCATCCCACTTCTTGATTCCAAAAATCTCTTCTGGAATTTGGATAGACATATTTTGCTTGACCTTAACTTGACAGGCCAAACGCGCTCCGTGCTGTAATTCCTTACGGGTGAAGTGTGGTGTCTCAGTCGGCAAGGCCTCACCTCCACCCTCGAGCACATGGCACTCACATTGGATGCAGGTTCCTCCACCACCACAAGCAGATGGTAAGAATACCTTTTGATTTCCGAGTGTAGACAAAAGGGTTCCGCCTGAAGCGACTTCTATCTTTTTTTCACCATTGATGGTGATGGTCACTGGTCCCGAAGGCGATAATTTTTCTTTGGTAAACAACAATAAGGCTACCAGCAAAAGCACTAAAACCAAAAAGGCAGCGACTGTTGCTAAAATTACTCCAAGTGTACTGGCTAATATCATCTTATTCTATCGTTTCATTTACCTCTGCTTGGGTCTCTTGTGATACCACTTCAGAAGGCACAGTATTAGACATTTCATTTTCTTGTGTGACTGCAGCAGCCACTTCAACTTCTTGAGCCGCATCATCACCACCGGTCAGCATTCCACCAAAACTCATAAACCCGATGGCCATAAGTCCAGTGATGATAAAGGTGATCCCCAATCCGCGCAGTGGAGCAGGAACATTTGAATAACGGATTTTCTCTCTGATGGCAGCGATGGCCAAAATTGCTAAGAACCAGCCGATTCCAGAGCTAAATCCGTAGTTCAGTGCTAATCCCAAAGTTTCAATTTCGCGAGACTGCATAAATAATGAACCCCCAAGAATCGCACAGTTCACGGCAATAAGGGGCAAGAATATACCCAGTGAGTTATAGAGCGATGGAGAAAACTTCTCAACGACGATTTCTACAAGCTGAACCATGGTCGCGATAGTCGCGATAAATAGTATAAAGGATAAAAAGCTCAAATCGTAATCTGCGTATTCAGGACCTAACCAAACGAGCGCTCCGCGTTGCAGGATATACTGATCTAAAAGCCAGTTTAGTGGCACAGTTACCGTCAACACAAAAATTACAGCGGCCCCTAAGCCCACTGCAGTACTTACTTTCTTGGAAACCGCCAAATAAGAACACATCCCAAGGAAGTAGGCAAACACCATGTTGTCTACAAAAATCGATTTAAAAAATAATTCTAAATGTTCCATATATCTTTTGATTTTGACCGGGTCATACCCGAATCAATAGGCTATTTTATAGTTCTTCAATCAATTCTTTATTGCGTGAACGCTGTACCCAGATGATTATCCCCACCACGATTAGCGCCATAGGAGGCAATACCATGAATCCGTTGTTTTCATATCCTAAAGCATAAAGCCCAGTTTTTTCAACTGAATCCCCGAGAACTTTAAATCCGAATAGGGTTCCAGAGCCCAATAATTCACGGAAAAATCCAACAATAACAAGGATAATACCATAACCTAGTGCATTACCTACCCCATCGAGAAATGAACGCCATGGGCCATTACCCAAGGCAAATGCCTCAAAACGTCCCATAATTATACAGTTCGTAATGATCAGTCCAATAAAAACAGAGAGTTCCTTACTGAGTTCGTAGGCAAATGCTTTTAATACCAGATCTACAATAATTACCAAAGTGGCCACAACAATAAGTTGCACGATGATGCGAATCTTTGATGGAATAATGTTACGCATGAGTGAAATCACCACATTACCCATGCCTAATACGAAAATTACCGAAAGCGCCATAACTATAGAAGGCTTCAATTGGGCAGTAATCGCTAGTGCAGAACAGATACCCAGTACCTGTATCGTGATCGGATTATTATCCGCAAGCGGATCAAAAATGAGTTTAGAATCTTTTTTCGAGAGCAGTCCCATAAGATTTTAGTTTAATGTTTTAAAGTAAGGCACGTACAAGCGAATGTCTTTTTTGAGCATGGCCGATAGACCATCTCCGGTAATGGTAGCACCCGCTAAAGCATCAACTTCTTGATCGTTCTTGTTGCTATTTTTTGGATCATTGTTTCCCTTGGCCACATTGATTGGCGCAAATTGTCCGTCCACGAGAAAGCCTTCTCCTTGGAAATCATCCATAAAATAACGCTGTTTGATTTCGGCTCCAAGACCAGGCGTTTCTCCTTTATGATCAAAGTATACCCCTTGGATTACCATGTCTTTATCCATAGCAACAAAGCCCCAAATCGCATCCCATAATCCTTTTCCGCGCACGGGAACCACATAGACCTCTTTTCCGGCCACTTGACCTTCAAATAAAGGCAAACGTCTTTTGTAATCCGGATCAGCAGCTTTTGTAGCCTCTTTCTTTATGTCAATCAAAAATGCCTCGTTGTCCACTTTAACCTCATCACCTTGGATGACCACCTGACGCGTAATGTATTTTTTGAATTCATTCTCTACCTCGGTCGTAGGAATAAATACCACATCATTGGCACCTTGATTGTTATTAATCCCCATGGCATAGAGGATGTTCTGTTGCTTTTCAAATCGCTCATTAGCCTCGATCTGTGGTCTAAACAACATAAATAGACCGGCCAGAATTGAGCCCACAATCACCACCATCACGATGGCAAAAATTACGGTATAACTGTTTTTCTCTGTATTGATCGCCATCTTATGCGTTTTTAACTTTTAAACGATTCATTCTTCTCTTGACATTGCCTTGAATCACATAATGATCAATAGTCGGGGCAAATACGTTCATCAACAAAATGGCCAAGAAGACCCCTTCTGGATAGGCCGGATTGAACACGCGGATCAAAACAGAGATTAAACCAATCAAGAATCCATAAATCCATTTTCCTTTATTGGTTTGAGAGGCTGTTACCGGATCCGTAGCCATATAAACAATACCAAAGGCAAGTCCACCGATGATCAAATGCACCCAAAAAGGTGTACTCATCAAGCTATAAAACTTGCTTGAGGAGTCAATCCAACCAGCATCTACCACACCATTAAACATCATGCCCATGACAAGTGCTCCTAGCACCGCCGAGAGCATAATGCGCCAGCTACCAATCTTGGTAAATACTAAAAATAAACCGCCAATAAGTATCAATACCGTAGAGGTTTCTCCGACCGACCCTGGAATAAATCCTAAGAACATATCCCATAGGTCATAGCCTACCGCTTTGTTCTGGGCTAAAGTCCCGAGTATGGTTTCACCAGAAATCGAGTCTAATTCAAGCCCAGAGGCGATTTGACTCGCACGTTCTTGCGCTCCTGCTACCCAAACTTTATCTCCACTCATCCAGGTAGGATAAGCGAAGAATAAAAAGGCACGAATAGTTAGTGCTGGATTAAGGATATTCATTCCTGTTCCACCAAAGACTTCCTTTCCTATTACAACACCAAAAACAACGGCTACAGAAAGCATCCAAAGGGGTATGTCTACAGGTACAATGAGCGGCACAAGCATCCCTGTTACCAGATAACCTTCTTCAACCTCATGTCCTTTAATGACGGCAAAAATAAATTCGACGGTCAATCCGACGATGTATGAAACGGCTACGAGTGGCAATACTTTCCATCCACCAAACACTAAATTATCCCAATTCCAAAATGCGGTACTGAAAAAATCACCGCTGGCTTTTACAGCATTGGGATCTAAAGCCGTGTAGTGCTGATAGCCAGCATTAAAAATTCCGAATAAAAGACAGGGCACCAAGGCCATAATGACCGTATTCATGGTACGCTTTAGATCGTCTGCTCCTTTTATATGTGTCCCACCATGAGTGGTTTCATTTGGAGCGTATAAAAAAGTGTGTATGGCATTAAAGGCTGGAGCCATTTTTTGCCCTTTGTACTTTTCTTTTAAGTTATGTAAAGTTTCTTTAAGTGCCATAGCTATCCTATTTCATTATACATAAGATCCAATCCCTCTCGAATGATGCGCTGGTGCGGTTGTTTTGATACACAAACAAATTCAGTAAGTGCAAAATCCTCTGGTGCCAACTCATACAT
>OMJU01000156.1 GCA_900299425.1 Candidatus Rokuibacteriota bacterium | reverse complement strand
GGTAAAATGCCAGGTCCGTGAGATGATGAATGTAAAATCCCTCGGAAAACGACAATCGATATTCTGATTGAATTAAGTGTAATTGGGATGTTTCGATTAAATTCTCATTAAAGCCACGCAAGCTCTGTGTTCCACCAAAACGATATAATTCGTTAACACGAAGATTGTCTCCGTTTATAAGGGCGGTTTTGTGATAAATCCAGAGGTAATGACTAGGCCATAAATTAAGGAGATAATCAAGTTCTAAATTGATTCTTTTACGCGCGTTAATTAAAGGTGTATTTGAACCTGAACTAGCTAAGATATTTTTTTCATTAATCGAGCCCAATTCCGTTTGCATTTTAAACAAATATTTCCTGGGCATAAGTATATGAGAACTAAGCTTTTCTAATTTGGCTTCTAATCCCCATAATCCCTGACGGTAATCCGCAAGGTTGCTTTGGATTGTTTCTATTTCAAAGCCTTTAGTAGATTCTATCGAGGTATAACCTAAGGATAGGTCAAAAAAACCAAGTGGCTTGTAAGTAATTTGAGCGCCAGTGGTTACTGTAGTAAAGGTAGAGTCCTTGCGAAAAAGTTCAAACAAAGCCTGTATTCCAAAAGGAGACTGCGCCACATAAGGCAATGCAGCGCGAATTTCAAGCCGCTCCTGTTGATTGCCGTCGGCTTTGTAGCGCAAGTCAAATTGCTCGCTTTTGTTCAGATTGTTCCAAAGTTGAATATCAAGGTAACCATTTAACTTTAGAGACGACCGCTCCGTATCCGAGCCAAATCCCAAAATTCCTTCTATCTGATTGGCCTCCTTTTTTTGGAGATACATATATAAGGTAGTTTTATCGTCTTCAAATAGAGTCTCGCTTTGGCGCTGCAGATTTATATAAGGAGAGGATAAAAGTGCTTCTTCAGCCTTTCTGATGGTCTCTTGATTAAACTCAAGTGGAAACTTTAGCCCTGCTTTGTGTTTTAAAAGTCCCCGATCTACATCGGTGTACCCCTTTATAACCATACTGTCAATTTTGCGTTGAGGCAATAATCTAGTCTGAAGCTTCGCCGAAATCTTTGGAAATACCAATGGTTGGAGATCAGAAAATTGAATTTCAGAAAACGGACTGAAATCTTTAGCTACAGTATTGCTAAGTGTACTCAGAAAATTTGGAATTTCTGGAACTGCTATTTTTGCGTAATTGAACTTTTGAAATCGATCATTTGATTGGGGTTGGGATTCAATAATTGAATCGTTTAAAATTTCAAGCGACTCGAATCCTGAGGCGGCTTTTGACACAGAGTCGATGTAGGGGTCCAAAGAACTATGATAATAAAAGATAACATCTTCCCACTTTGGCCCAAGATCAAAAACTACTTCCAAAACACTTTGGCTGCGCTGATCGACAATTGTCCTTTCTGTTGTCCTGACTCCGAGATAGCCTTTGAGTTGCAAATGCTCGAGTTGTTCATTAATGGCTTGTTTAAGTGAAGACGCAGTAGCGAATTTTGTTGCATTGTTTGGAAGGGTGAGCAGATCTGTATGGGTGGGAGGATCCGTCACAAAACGCGCAGATAACTCTTGCCCGAAAAGTTTTCCGGCCATGAGTGCACAACAAATAAAAAGGACAAAAATACCTCTGTTCATGTAGGGTGATGGTTCATTTTGAAATTCATACAAACTTAACGTTCGAGGGCCAAAATTCTTATTGCTGTCGGCGTAAAATAAGTAGACCCCAAATAATTTGTCGCGGCCATTGGGATAATTCAATTTTATTGCTACCTTTGCCGCCCTTTATAGGGAGAAATTATATCGTTTATCTAAGTATAACAAGGATTTTATATGCCAACTATTTCACAATTAGTACGAAAAGGAAGAGCCAAAATAACCAAGAAGAGTAAATCGGCTGCTTTAGATTCGTGCCCGCAACGCCGCGGAGTGTGTACGCGTGTATATACGACCACACCTAAGAAGCCAAACTCAGCTATGCGTAAAGTAGCGCGTGTTCGTTTGACTAACGGTAAGGAAGTAAACGCATACATCGGTGGTGAAGGACACAATTTACAAGAGCACTCGATAGTATTGGTTAGAGGTGGAAGGGTGAAGGATTTGCCAGGGGTACGTTACCACATTGTGCGCGGGGCATTGGATACCGCAGGGGTCCAAGGTCGTTTGCAGCGCAGGTCAAAGTACGGAGCAAAGCGCCCGAAGAAGTAATTAAACTTTAAGAAGAAGACATGAGAAAAAGACAAGCGAAAAAAAGACCGCTGTTGCCAGATCCAAAATTTAATGATCAGTTGGTAACGAGGTTTGTCAATAATTTGATGTGGGATGGTAAGAAATCCGTCGCTTTCAAAGTATTCTACGATGCAATCGATATCGTGGACAGCAAAAATCAAGACGAAGAAAAAACAGCTTTAGAAGTCTGGAAAGATGCTTTGTCGAATGTAATGCCTCACGTTGAGGTTCGTTCTCGCCGTGTTGGTGGAGCTACATTCCAAATTCCAATGCAAATCCGTCCAGATCGCAAAATTTCTACAGCGATGAAATGGCTTATCGGTTATGCGCGCAAGCGTAATGAAAAATCGATGGCTCAAAAATTGGCTGCTGAGATTTTAGCCGCTGCAAAAGAAGAAGGTGCCGCAGTTAAAAAGCGTATGGACACCCACAAGATGGCCGAAGCGAACAAAGCATTTTCACATTTTAGATTCTAGAGCATGGCCAAGAGAGATTTAAAATTTACGAGAAATATTGGTATTGCCGCGCATATTGATGCGGGTAAAACTACCACTACGGAGCGTATCCTTTTTTACACTGGTGTTAGCCACAAAATTGGTGAGGTGCACGATGGGGCAGCTACCATGGACTGGATGGAACAAGAACAAGAGCGCGGAATTACCATTACTTCTGCAGCAACCACTTGTACCTGGAATTTTCCAACCCAGAATGGACAACCCACTGAAGATACTCAAGGATATCACTTTAATATTATTGATACTCCTGGTCACGTGGATTTTACCGTTGAGGTAAACCGTTCGTTACGTGTACTAGATGGTTTGGTCTTTTTGTTCAGCGCCGTGGACGGTGTTGAGCCTCAGAGTGAAACCAACTGGAGACTTGCGGACAACTACAAAGTGCCACGCATGGGCTTTGTGAACAAAATGGACCGTCAAGGATCAAACTTTATGGCAGTATGTCAGCAAGTTAAAGACATGCTCGGTTCAAATGCGGTGCCTATCGTTTTGCCGATCGGTGATGAGATGGACTTCAAAGGAATCGTTGATTTGGTGAAGAACCGTGCGATCATTTGGCACGAAGATTCAATGGGGGCGACTTTTGACGTGATCGATATTCCAGAAGAATTAAAAGCGGAAGCTGCGGAATACCGTGGAAAATTAATCGAAGAGGTTGCCGCCTATGACGAGAACCTTCTTGAGAAATACATGGAAGACGAAAATTCAATCACAGAAGAGGAAGTGCATGCTGCATTGCGTGCCGCTGTGATGGATATGTCGATTATTCCTATGATTTGTGGTTCAGCCTTTAAGAACAAAGGAGTTCAATTTTTATTGGACGCTGTTTGTCGTTATTTACCTTCTCCTGTAGATAAGGAGGGTATTGTAGGTACGAACCCTGATACCGAAAAAGAGGAAGTACGTAAGCCAGATGTTAGCGAACCTTTTGCTGCATTAGCCTTTAAAATTGCTACTGACCCATTCGTAGGTCGTTTGGCATTTTTCCGTGCTTATTCCGGTCGTTTGGATGCGGGTTCATATGTTTTGAACAACCGATCTGGCAACAAAGAGCGTATCTCTCGTATTTATCAAATGCACGCCAACAAACAAAATGCGATCGATTTTATCGAGGCTGGTGATATTGGTGCGGCAGTTGGTTTTAAAGACATTAAAACAGGGGATACCCTTTCGGCAGAAAAAAGTCCGATTGTACTTGAAAGTATGGTATTCCCAGATCCTGTAATTGGTATTGCTGTAGAGCCAAAAACCAAGGCGGATGTAGATAAGTTAGGCATGGCTTTGGCAAAATTAGCGGAAGAGGATCCAACTTTCCAGGTTCGTACTGATGAGGCGAGCGGACAGACCATTATCTCAGGAATGGGTGAGCTTCACTTGGACATTATTGTCGATCGTTTAAGACGAGAGTTCAAAGTTGAAGTAAATCAAGGTAAGCCGCAAGTTGAGTACAAGGAGGCAGTTACCCGTGGTGCTGATCATCGTGAGGTGTATAAGAAACAAACTGGTGGTCGCGGTAAGTTCGCCGATATCGTCTTTACTCTATCTCCTGCCGATGATGAGAAAGCCGTTGGTCTTGAATTTGTTAACGAGGTTAAAGGAGGTAATATTCCAAAAGAATTTATTCCATCTGTGGAAAAAGGATTCAAGGAGGCCATGAAAAATGGACCTTTGGCTGGTTTCGAAATTGACCGTATGAAGGTAACCTTAAAAGACGGTTCTTTCCACCCTGTGGATTCTGACCAGTTGTCTTTTGAGTTGGCTGCTAAATTAGGATTTAAATCTGCTGCGAAAGCTGCTGGTGCTGTAATCCTAGAGCCGATTATGAAGCTAGAAGTATTGACTCCAGAGGAAAACATGGGGGATATCGTTGGTGACTTGAACCGCAGACGTGGTCAAGTCAATAATATGAGTGATCGTGCCGGAGCTAAAGTTATTAAAGCTGAAGTGCCGCTTTCTGAGATGTTTGGTTATGTAACTACTTTACGTACCCTTTCATCTGGTCGCGCTACCTCGACAATGGAATTTTCACATTATGCAGAGACTCCTACAAACATTGCTGAAGCTGTAATTGCTGAAGCAAAAGGAACTGCTAACGCTTAATATTCACAGCAATGAGTCAAAAAATAAGAATCAAGTTAAAGTCTTACGATCACAATTTAGTAGACAAATCTGCTGATAAGATTGTAAAAACAGTTAAGAGTACTGGTGCTGTGGTAACTGGCCCAATTCCATTGCCAACGCACAAAAAAATATTCACCGTGTTGCGTTCACCGCACGTGAATAAAAAGAGTCGTGAGCAATTCCAATTGAGCTCTTATAAGCGTTTATTGGATATTTATAGCTCATCTTCAAAAACCATTGACGCACTCATGAAACTTGAGTTGCCAAGTGGTGTAGAAGTGGAGATTAAGGTCTAAGGGCCGCTCACTTGAGTGAACACATGTCCTGAGCTGCGTGCGAGGGAAAAACGGAAACAAAATAATATTCAGGACTGAATTTATTTTGGTCCTGTTTTTTTAAACAAGTAATTAACAACTAAAAAAATAATTATGTCTGGGTTAATTGGAAAAAAGATAGGGATGACCAGCATCTTTGACGAGAAAGGAAAGAATATTCCTTGTACCGTCATCGAGGTAGGCCCCTGTGTTGTTACCCAAGTCAGAACCAAAGAGGTTGACGGGTATGAAGCTCTTCAACTTGGTTTCGATGACAAAAAGACTGCTAACAAAGCCGCCGAGGGTCATGCCCAAAAGGCGGGTACAGTGGCTAAGCGAAAAGTCGTCGAGTTCCAAGGATTTGAAGGGGAGTATAAACTAGGAGATACATTGACTGTAGAGCACTTTATCGAGGGCGAATTCGTCGATATCTCCGGTGTTACAAAAGGAAAAGGATTTCAAGGGGTGGTTAAGCGCCACGGTTTCGGCGGTGTTGGTCAATCGACCCACGGTCAGCACAATCGTTTGCGTGCTCCTGGATCTATCGGTGCCGCATCTTATCCAGCACGTGTATTCAAAGGAATGCGCATGGCGGGTCAGATGGGTAACACAAGAGTGAAAGTTGAAAACTTACGCGTGTTAAAAGTAGTTCCTGAAAAGAACTTACTTGTGGTTAAAGGTTGCGTACCTGGTCACAAAAACGCTTATCTAACAATTACAAAGTAATGAAGGTAGCAGTATTAGACAAAAACGGAAAAGATACGGGAAGAAAGGTAGACCTTTCTCAAGACGTATTTGGTATTGAGCCAAACAACCACGCGGTATATCTCGATGTAAAGCAATATCTAGCTAATCAGCGTCAAGGGACGCACAAGGCCAAAGAAAAAGCTGAGATCGCAGGAAGTACCCGTAAGTTGAAAAAACAAAAGGGTACTGGTACAGCGCGTGCTGGTAGTATTAAATCTGGTGTTTTTAAAGGAGGAGGTCGTTTCTTCGGTCCACGTCCGCGTAATTACGGATTTAAATTGAACAAAAACTTGAAGCGTTTAGCGCGTCGCTCTGCCTTGAGTATCAAGGCTCAAGACAAGGCGATTGTGGTTTTAGAGGACTTTAATATGGATTCTCCAAAAACCAAAGAATTTACAGCATTGTTGCACTCATTAGGCTTAGAAAACAAAAAATCTTTGTTCGTCTTGGGTGACTCAAATAATAATGTATATTTGTCGTCGCGTAATTTGCGAGGCACTGAGGTTATAAACAACTCAGAATTAAGCACTTACAAGATTATGAATGCAAACAGCCTTGTGTTGTTTGAAGGTTCTTTGGAAAGTATTGAAGAAAACTTAAGTAAATAGACACAAGATGGATATCTTAATTAAACCTATTATTACAGAGAAAGCCACGCGCAATGCGGAGGATTTGAACTGCTTCACCTTTGTGGTGAATCCAAAGGCGAACAAGATCGAAATCAAAAATGCAGTAGAGACTGCATATGGTGTTTCAGTTACTTCAGTTCGCACAATTAATGTCCGCCCAGATCGTCGTGTTCGTTACACGAAAACGGGGGTCCAAACTGGTAAAACAACAGCTGTTAAAAAGGCAATTGTACAGGTGGCGGAAGGTGATACAATAGATTTTTATGCTAATATCTAAAGCAATTTAGATTAATCAAGACAGCTATGTCAGTAAGAAAATTAAAACCAATCACCCCAGGGCAGCGATTTAGAGTTGTGAATGGATTTGACGCCATCACAACTGATAAGCCGGAGAAGAGTTTGCTCGCTCCGAAAAAACGCTCAGGGGGAAGAAACAGTCAAGGAAGAATGACCATGCGCTATATCGGTGGTGGTCATAAAAAGCGCTATCGAATTATCGACTTCAAGCGCGATAAGCACGGTATTCCTGCAACCGTAGCCACTATTGAATACGATCCAAACCGCACAGCATTTATCGCACTGCTCAACTACCAAGATGGTGAGAAGCGTTACATCATTGCTCAGAATGGTCTTCAAGTAGGGCAAAATGTGGTTTCAGGAGAGGGTGCAGCCCCAGAAATTGGGAATACGCTTACCTTGGCGCAAATTCCATTAGGTACCATTATTTCTTGTATTGAATTACACCCAGGACAAGGGGCTGTTATGGCTCGTAGTGCAGGTGCATTCGCTCAGTTAATGGCGCGTGATGGAAAATATGCAACTGTAAAATTGCCTTCAGGAGAAACCCGCATGATTTTGGTGACTTGTTCAGCGACTATTGGCGCTGTATCAAATAGTGACCATCAGTTGTTGGTTTCTGGAAAAGCAGGTCGTTCACGTTGGTTAGGTCGTCGTCCACGCACTCGTGCTGTGGTTATGAACCCAGTGGATCACCCAATGGGTGGTGGTGAAGGACGTTCTTCAGGAGGACATCCAAGATCTCGTAAGGGTATTCCAGCCAAAGGATATCGCACTAGATCTAAGACCAAAGCGAGTAACAAATACATTGTAGAACGTAGAAAGAAATAAGCCATGCCAAGATCATTAAAAAAAGGACCATACGTTCACTATAAGTTAGATAAAAAGGTTGCTGACAATGTTGAGTCAGGCAAAAAAGGCGTAATCAAAACCTGGTCAAGAGCCTCGATGATTACTCCGGATTTTGTAGGACAAACCATTGCAGTACATAATGGAAAACAATTTGTTCCTGTCTATGTTACAGAAAACATGGTAGGCCATAAATTGGGTGAATTTTCGCCGACACGATCATTCCGTGGCCATGGTGGAAACAAGAACAAAGGAAAAAAATAATAAGCCATGGGAGTTCGTAAAAGAGAAAGAGCAGAAGAAATCAAGGAAGCGAAAAAAACACAGTATTTCGCTAAACTGAACAATTGCCCGACTTCACCACGCAAAATGCGTTTGGTTGCCGACTTAGTTCGTGGTGAGAAGGTGAATCACGCCTTGAATATTTTAAAATTCAGTCAAAAAGAGGCTTCGCGTCGTCTTGAGAAGTTGTTGCTATCGGCTATTGCTAACTGGCAAGCCAAAAACGAAGAAGCTTCATTAGAAGATGCTGATCTTTTTGTAAAGGAGATCCGTGTGGACGGTGGAAGCATGCTCAAGCGTCTTCGCACTGCACCTCAAGGACGTGCACACAGAATTAGAAAGCGTTCCAACCATGTAACATTGGTTTTAGGAGCTAACGATAACACACAAAGCTAGAAAGTAAATGGGACAGAAGACAAATCCAATCGGGAACCGCTTAGGTATCATTAGAGGATGGGAATCCAACTGGTACGGAGGCAACGACTACGGCGATAAATTAGCCGAAGACGACAAGATTAGAAAATACGTTCATGCGCGTTTGAGTAAAGCTAGTGTGTCTCGTGTAATTATCGAGAGAACTTTAAAACTTGTAACCGTTACTATCACAACGGCTCGTCCTGGTATCATTATCGGTAAAGGCGGTCAAGAGGTAGACAAGCTGAAAGAGGAACTTAAGAAAATTACAGGCAAGGAAGTACAAATCAACATCCACGAAATCAAGCGTCCTGAGTTAGATGCCTTCTTGGTAGCCTCGAGCATTGCTCGTCAGATCGAGAACCGTATCTCTTACCGACGTGCCATTAAAATGGCCATTGCCGCCTCTATACGTATGAACGCAGAAGGGATAAAGGTACAGATTTCTGGCCGTTTGAACGGGGCTGAAATGGCACGTTCTGAGGCTTACAAAGATGGACGTATTCCATTGTCGACATTTAGAGCGGATATTGACTATGCTTTGGCAGAAGCGCACACGACTTACGGTCGTTTGGGGGTGAAAGTATGGATCATGAAAGGAGAGGTTTATGGCAAGCGTGAGTTGTCGCCATTAGTAGGCCTTACTAGTAAAAAATCCGGTGGTAAAGCGAATTCTGGACGTGGCGGAAATAAAGCACGTCGTGCCAGAAAGTAATTTTTTAAAGACGAAAGAAGATGTTACAACCAAAAAGAACAAAGTTTCGTAAGACCATGAAGGGCCGCATGAAAGGAAATGCGGGCCGAGGTAATCAGTTATCGTACGGGACTTTTGGTATTAAATCACTAGACTCAAATTTCTTAACAGCACGTCAAATCGAAGCTGCGCGTATTGCCGCAACACGTTATATGAAACGTGAAGGTTCGATCTGGATCATGATTTTCCCTGATAAGCCGATTACGAAAAAGCCTCTTGAGGTACGTATGGGTAAGGGTAAAGGAGCTGTGGAATATTGGGCTGCCGTAGTTAAACCAGGGCGCGTCTTGTTTGAGGTGTCTGGAGTGCCACTCGAAACAGCAAAAGAAGCTTTGCGTTTAGCGGCTCAGAAACTTCCTGTTAAAACGAAGTTTGTCATTTCCAGAGATTATCAAGCTTAATTTATTGACATTGTCATTATGAAACAATCAGAAATAACAAAAGCATCAACAGCGGAATTACATGAGAAGCTGGCAGAAATTAAAAAAGAGCATAACGATTTGCGTATTGCTCATGCCATCTCTCCGTTGGAAAATCCAATTCAACTCAGAGGGCTCAGAAGAGCTGTAGCGAGAATTGCGACTGAACTAACTAAAAGAGAAGTACAATAATTGTGCGTTACTGAAACATGGAAAAAAGAAACTTAAGAAAAGAACGAATCGGGGTAGTGACCAGCAATAAAATGGAGAAATCTATTGTTGTGAGCGAGGTTAAAAAGGTAAAGCACCCGATGTACGGAAAGTTCGTGTTGAAGACCAAAAAGTATGTCGCGCACGACGAAAAAAATGACTGCAACGAAGGGGACACTGTTCGCATTATGGAGACTCGTCCATTGAGCAAGACCAAATGTTGGAGACTAGTAGAAATTATCGAAAGAGCTAAGTAATCATGATACAACAAGAATCAAGACTAAAAGTAGCTGATAACACAGGAGCCAAAGAAGTTCTTTGTATCCGAGTGTTGGGCGGTACCAAAAGACGATACGCTTCAATTGGTGATAAGATCGTTGTTACCGTAAAAGAAGCAACACCAAACGGAAACGTCAAAAAAGGAAGTGTATCTACTGCAGTAGTAGTGCGCACTGTAAAAGAGGTCCGTCGTCCGGATGGATCTTACATTCGTTTTGATGATAACGCTTGTGTTCTCTTGAACCCACAGGGTGAAATGAGAGGAACACGTGTTTTTGGTCCGGTTGCCCGTGAACTTCGTGACAAACAGTTCATGAAAATTGTATCATTAGCACCAGAGGTGCTTTAACGCAAAACCAAATGGAAAAGCTAAAGATAAAATCAGGTGACCTAGTTTTAGTTACGGCTGGAGATCACAAAGGCAGTGAAGGAAAAGTACTTCGCGTGCTAAAGGATAAAAACAAAGCAATCGTAGAAGGTGTAAATCTTGTGAAAAAACATCAGAAGCCTAGCGCTGCTAGTCCTCAAGGTGGCATCACTGAAATGGAAGCACCTATTCACATTTCAAACCTTGCGTTAAAAGATCCCAAGTCGGGTGAAGCTACTCGTGTAGGGTTTAAAATGGAAGGAGATAAAAAAGTCCGATTTGCTAAAAAATCGAATCAAGTATTATAGTTATGGGATACACACCAAGACTTAAAGAAGAATACAAGAGCAGAGTTGTTTCTGCCTTGACCGATGAGTTCGGTTACAATAACGTTATGCAAGTACCAAAACTAGAGAAGATTGTTGTTTCTCGTGGTGTAGGAAGTGCTGTAGCAGACAAGAAACTCATCGAGTACTCAGTAGATGAATTGACTAAAATTACTGGTCAAAAAGCTATAGCGACGATTTCTAAGAAAGACGTTGCGACTTTTAAACTGAGAAAAGGTATGCCGATCGGTGCGCGGGTAACTCTTCGTGGCGAACGCATGTATGAATTTTTGGATCGATTGATCACTTCGGCCTTGCCACGAGTACGTGATTTTAGCGGCATTAAATCCACTGGATTTGACGGTCGTGGGAACTACTCGCTCGGAATTACTGAACAAATCATTTTTCCAGAAATTGATATCGATAAGATAAAGAAGATCGAAGGTATGAACATTACTTTCATCACTTCAGCCCATACCGATCAAGAAGCTAAATCATTATTAACCCAGTTGGGATTACCATTTAAAAAGAACTAAGATGGCTAAAGAATCAATGAAAGCCCGCGAGGTGAAAAGAGCAAAAACGGTAGCAAAATACGCTGCAAAGAGAAAGGCTTTAAAAGAAGCTGGAGACTTTGATGCACTTCAAAAGTTACCAAAAAATGCATCTCCAATCCGTATGCACAACCGTTGTAAGCTAACTGGTCGTCCGAAGGGTTATATGAGAACATTTGGAATATCTCGTGTGATGTTCCGCGAAATGGCAAATCAAGGATTAATTCCAGGGGTGCGTAAAGCCAGCTGGTAAGATTATATAAACCGGGTGCAGGTTTCACAAATCGAAATACCACATCCACAATAAACTGAATATGAACACAGATCCAATTGCAGATTTTTTAACGCGTGTTAGAAATGCAAGTCTTGCTGGTCACCGCGTAGTCGAGGTGCCTGCATCAAACATCAAAAAGGAGATTACTAAAATCCTTTTTGACCAAGGTTTTATTTTGAGCTATAAGTTCGAAGAGGGGAACAACCCACAAGGAACAATCAAAATCGCCTTGAAATACGACAAAATCACTAAAGAACCTGTAATCCGTCGCCTTGAGCGCGTGAGTACTCCTGGTTTGCGTCAGTATGTTGGCGCTAAGGATATGCCACGTGTATTGAATGGTTTGGGAATTGCTATCATTTCTACCTCTGCAGGTGTAATGACCGGTAAGCAAGCCAAAGCTCAAAATACTGGTGGAGAAGTACTGTGTTACGTTCATTAATCTAAATAAGACCAAGAAATGTCACGAATAGGAAATAATCCCGTTGCGATTCCAGAAGGCGTCACTGTTACAGTGAATGGCCAGGAAATCACAGTCAAAGGGAAATTAGGTGAGTTAACTCAAGAATTTGACGCAGTATCAGTTGCTGTTGAAGAAGGTCAAGTAGTGGTAACGCGTCCATCAGATGCAAAAGATCACCGTGCAAAGCATGGTTTGTACCGCGCTTTAGTGAACAATATGATCAAAGGTGTTTCTAGCGGATGGACTAAGCAACTCGAACTTGTTGGTGTGGGTTATCGCGCTAGCAATCAAGGAAATAAATTAGATTTGGCGGTAGGTTTCTCGCACAATATCGTTTTGGACATCGCTCCAGAAGTTATCGTTGAGACTATTTCTGAAAAAGGAAAAAATCCAATCGTAAAATTAACCTCTCACGACAAACAACTCGTCGGTCAAGTGGCGGCTAAGATCCGTAGCTTCCGTAAACCAGAGCCTTACAAAGGAAAAGGAATCAAGTTTGTCGGTGAAATAATTAGAAGAAAAGCAGGTAAGTCTGCATAAGCATAGAGTTATGGCATTATCCAAAAAAGAAAGAAGAGAGCGCATTCGCTTTCGTATTAGAAAAACCGTAAGTGGGAATGCACAGCGCCCAAGGTTAGCCGTATTCCGTAGCAATAAAGAAATTTATGCTCAACTTATTGATGATCTATCTGGAGTTACTCTAGCAGCAGCTTCATCAAGAGATAAGGACATTGATACGGCGAGTGTCAACAAGAGCGAAGCTGCAAAGCTCGTAGGCCAAAGTGTTGCTCAAAAAGCCTTGAAGGCTGGAGTAACTGAAGTGACTTTTGATCGCGGCGGGTACTTGTATCACGGTAGAGTTAAATCATTAGCAGAAGGCGCGCGCGAAGGCGGCTTAAAATTCTAAAAATATGTATCAAGATTATAAAAACGTAGAACTAGTTAAGCCGGGCGGACTCGAATTGAAGGATCGTTTGGTTGGGGTACAGCGTGTAACTAAAGTGACCAAAGGAGGTCGTGCTTTTGGATTCTCAGCAATCGTTGTTGTCGGAGATGAAAAAGGTGTGGTCGGACATGGTCTAGGAAAGTCAAAAGATGTCGCTAGTGCTATTGCCAAAGCGATTGAGGACGCTAAGAAAAATTTGGTACGTATCCCATTGAATAAAGCGACTTTGCCTCATGAACAAAAAGGTAAATACGGCGGAGCTCGTGTGAATCTCCTTCCAGCTGCTGCTGGTACGGGAGTAATTGCTGGTGGTGCTGTTCGTGCCGTGATGGAAGCCGTAGGGGTGCACGATGTATTGTCAAAGTCTCAAGGGTCATCAAACCCGCACAATGTGGTAAAAGCGACTTTTGATGCACTACTTCAATTGCGCAGCGCAGAGACTGTAGCCAAGCAACGAGGCATTACTTTGGATAAATTATTTAAAGGATAATCAAACAGTTATGGCAAAGATTAAAATCACTAAGGTTCGCAGCGACATCAATCGTCCTGAAACCCAGAAAAGAACGCTCAAGGCACTTGGCTTGAAGAAAATCGGTCAGACTGTAGAGCATGAAGATACCCCAACGATTATGGGTATGGTAAGTAAAGTTAATCACTTGGTTTCTGTAGAAACCAATTAAGAGATACAGAAATGGATTTAAGTAATTTAAAACCAGCTGAAGGATCAGTTAAAAAAGAAGCCAAACGCGTAGGCCGTGGCCAAGGTTCTGGTAAAGGTGGTACTGCTACACGTGGTCACAAAGGAGCGAAATCTCGTTCGGGTTACTCAAAGAAACTCGGATTTGAAGGAGGACAAATGCCATTACAGCGCCGTGTACCAAAATTTGGATTCAAGAACATCAATCGCAAAGAGTACCAAGGCATTAACTTGGATACCCTTCAAGGTCTTGTAGACGATAAGAAGATTAAAGACACTGTTGATTTTGAAACATTAGTTGTTTTTGGGCTTTGTGGTAAAAACGAAATGGTCAAAATTTTAGGTCGTGGAGAGCTGAAAGCTAAGCTTACTGTGAGTGCTCATAAATTTACCGCAACCGCTAAGGCTGCTATCGAGGCCGCAGGAGGAACAGCAGAAACCCTATAATCAATCAGAGGAATGAAGTTTTTTGAGACATTAAAAAATGCCTATAAAATTGAAGAGTTGCGCGATCGTATTGCGCTTACTTTAGGATTGCTATTGGTGTATCGATTCGGAGCCCAAGTGGTGTTACCAGGAATCGATGCCGCAATGCTCAGTGAATTTGCTGGTCGATTTGACGACGGAGGAATTGGTGGATTACTCAATGCATTTACTGGTGGGGCTTTTGCTAATGCCTCTATTTTTGCATTGGGAATCATGCCCTATATTTCAGCGTCTATCGTTGTACAGTTAATGCAAATCGCTATTCCTTATCTTCAAAAGCTTCAAAAAGAAGGTGAAAGTGGTCGTAAAAAAATCAATCAAATAACCCGTTGGCTAACCATCGGTATTTGTTTGGTTCAAGCGCCGAGTTACCTGGCAGGTCTTCCTGCTTTGGGGGTTCCTTCAGAGGCTTTTGTAATGGGTCAATCTGCCTTATTTTACGTTTCTTCTATAACCATTTTGGTTACCGGTTGTGTTTTCGCAATGTGGTTAGGGGAAAAAATTACCGATAAAGGTATTGGCAACGGTATTTCCATCTTAATTATGGTGGGGATCATCGCACGTTTGCCTTTGACCTTTGCCCAGGAGTTTGCTTCAAGAGTATTTGAATCAAATGGGGGAATGATTATGATTTTAATAGAACTTGTAATCTGGTTTGTAATCATACTGCTTTCTGTTCTTCTGGTTATGGCTGTGCGCAAGATACCAGTTCAGTACGCACGTCGTACAGCATCCGGAGCTTATGAAAAGAATATTTTCGGAGCACGTCAATTCATTCCGCTTAAACTCAACGCATCAGGAGTTATGCCAATCATTTTTGCTCAGGCGATTATGTTTGTGCCTTCTGCAGTAGCCAGTTTGTCGGAAAGTGCTTTTGCCCAAACCATTCAAGCTAATTTCAGTGATATTTTTGGTTTTTGGTACAACCTTGTATTTGGGGTATTGATCATCATCTTTACGTACTTCTACACGGCGATCACAGTTCCTACTAACAAAATGGCAGATGATCTAAAGAGAAGTGGTGGTTTTATCCCGGGAATCAAGCCTGGAACAGACACCGCAGAATACCTTGACCGTATTATGTCACAAATTACCTTACCGGGATCGATATTTTTGGCCTTAATCGCCATCTTCCCTGCGTTTGTGGTTAAAATTTTAGGCATACAGCAAGGGTGGGCTCTATTTTATGGAGGGACCTCATTGTTGATTATGGTTGGGGTGGCTATTGACACCATGCAGCAAGTGAATTCGTATTTGTTGAATCGTCACTATGATGGTTTGATGAAAACAGGTAAAAATCGTAAATCAGTAGCATAATGGCCAAACAAGCAGCAATAGAGCAAGATGGAACGATAGTCGAAGCCCTATCTAATGCAATGTTCCGAGTGGAACTTGAGAATGGTCATATTGTAACAGCCCATATCTCTGGAAAAATGCGCATGCATTATATTAAATTACTTCCAGGGGATAAGGTGAAATTGGAAATGAGCCCATATGATTTAACAAAGGCTCGTATAACTTATAGATATTAAAAAAATGAAAGTAAGAGCTTCCATTAAAAAACGTAGTGCCGACTGCAAGATTGTTCGCAGAAAAGGGCGCTTGTATGTAATTAACAAAAAGAACCCAAGGTTTAAACAAAGACAAGGATAATTATGGCAAGAATCGCAGGTGTAGATATCCCAAAACAAAAAAGGGGTGTAATCGCGTTAACGTATATCTTTGGAGTGGGCAAGAGTCGTGCTCAAGATATCTTAAAGAAAGCTGGCGTCAGTGAAGACAAAAAAGTTAGCGAATGGAACGATGATGAAATCGGAGCTATTCGTGAGGCTGTAGGGTCTTTCAAGATTGAAGGCGAATTACGTAGTGAAATTCAATTGAACATCAAACGTTTGATGGACATCGGTTGCTACAGAGGTATTCGACACAGAGCTGGACTCCCATTAAGAGGACAACGCACGAAGAATAACTCGAGAACCAGAAAAGGAAAACGTAAAACAGTTGCTAACAAGAAAAAAGCGACTAAATAATTTCTAGAGATATGGCAAAGTCTAGTGCAAAGAATACGAAGAAGAGAAAAGTGGTTATTGAAGCGACTGGTGAGGCACACATCACCGCATCATTCAACAATATCATTATCTCCTTGACCAACAAAAACGGTGATGTGATCTCTTGGTCATCCGCCGGAAAAATGGGTTTTAGAGGCTCAAAGAAAAACACGCCTTACGCCGCTCAATTAGCTGCTGAAGATGCTTCTGCAGTGGCACATGAAGCTGGTTTGCGTAAAGTAAAGGTGTATGTAAAAGGACCTGGTAACGGAAGAGAATCCGCTATCAGATCTATCCACAACGCTGGAATCGAGGTAACAGAAATCGTAGATATTACCCCGATGCCGCACAATGGATGCCGTCCACCAAAAAGAAGAAGAGTATAATTAATTAAGTATCAATCGGAGGAAAACGAAAACTAAAGGACGACCTTAATTTAGATTTTCCCTCCTAAAACAAAACAAAATGGCAAGATATACTGGTCCAAAAACTAAAATCGCCCGTAAATTCGGAGAAGCGATTTACGGAGAAGACAAATCATTCGAAAAACGCAATTATCCTCCAGGGCAGCACGGTCAAAACCGTCGTCGTGGTAAAAAGTCTGAGTACGCTGTTCAATTGGCCGAGAAGCAGAAGGCCAAATATACGTACGGTATTTTAGAGCGTCAATTCCGCAACCTATTTAAAAAAGCAACTGCAGCCCAAGGTATTACCGGTGAGGTGTTACTTCAATTGTGTGAATCACGATTGGATAATGTCGTTTACCGTATGGGCATTGCTCCAAGCCGCAGTGCAGCACGTCAATTGGTCTCTCACCGTCACATTACCGTTAATGGTGAAAAAGTGAATATTCCTTCATACCAATTGAAAGCTGGAGATGTGGTAGCCGTTCGCGAAAAGTCAAAATCTCTGGATGCAATCCAACAATCTTTGGCCAATTCTAGCCATGTTTTTGAGTGGATTACTTGGAACGCTGACAAAAAAGAGGGAACTTTTGTTTCTGTACCTCAGCGTCTTCAGATTCCTGAGAATATCAATGAGCAATTCATCGTCGAATTGTATTCTAAATAATTTAAAACACACCTTCAAGTTATGGCAGTATTTAGTTTTCAAAAGCCTGATAAAGTTATCATGATCAATTCAACCGATTTCGAGGGGAAATTTGAGTTTCGCCCTCTAGAACCGGGTTATGGATTGACAGTAGGTAACGCCCTAAGACGTGTACTTCTCTCTTCTCTTGAGGGATTTGCGATCACCTCAGTGCGCATAGAAGGCGTGGATCACGAATTTTCGACAATTCCTGGAGTTGTTGAGGACGTCACCGAGATGATATTAAATTTGAAACAAGTTCGTTTCAAAAGACAAATTGATGAGATCGATAATGAAACCGTTACGATTTCTGTTTCCGGTAATGATAAATTAACCGCTGGTGATTTTCAGAAGTTTATTTCAGGTTTTCAAGTGTTGAATCCTGATTTAGTTATCTGTAACATGGATGCCAAAGTGAATTTGAACATCGAGTTGACTATCGAAAAGGGACGCGGTTATGTTCCTGCCGAGGAAAACAAAAAAGCAAATGCACCTCTTGGTACAATTTTTACAGATTCTATCTACACGCCAATCAAAAATGTAAAATACAGCATTGAGAATTTCCGTGTAGAACAGAAAACTGACTATGAGAAATTGGTTTTTGAGATCATCACTGACGGATCTATCCATCCAAAGGATGCATTAACCGAGGCGGCTAAAACACTCATTCATCACTTTATGTTGTTCAGCGATGAGCGCATTACATTGGAGGCCGACGAGATTGCTCAAACAGAGACCTATGACGAAGAGTCTTTACACATGCGTCAATTGCTAAAAACAAAATTGATCGATATGGATCTTTCTGTACGTGCATTGAACTGTCTTAAGGCTGCTGAAGTGGATACCCTTGGTGATTTAGTGTCGTTCAACAAAAACGATCTTATGAAATTCCGTAACTTTGGTAAGAAATCTCTAACCGAGCTTGAGGAGTTAGTAAACATCAAAGGACTGAACTTTGGCATGGATTTGTCAAAATATAAATTAGATAAAGACTAGTTTCTAAAGAAACGTCGATAAAGCATAAGTAATGAGACACGGTAAGAAAAATAATCATTTAGGAAGAAAAACAGCGCACAGAAAAGCGATGTTGGCCAATATGGCGTGTTCACTTATTGAACACAAACGCATCAATACCACGGTAGCTAAGGCCAAGGCATTAAAACAATTTGTTGAGCCATTGGTGACTAAATCAAAAGAGGACACGACCCACAATCGTCGTATTGTATTTTCTCGATTGAGACAAAAAGATGCAGTTACTGAGCTTTTTCGCGATGTAGCTGTAAAAGTAGGTGATCGTCCTGGTGGCTACACGCGCATCATTAAACTAGGCAACCGATTAGGTGATAATGCAGATATGGCTTTGATTGAATTGGTTGATTATAATGAAACATACAATGTGGGTAAAGCCACCAAGAAAAAGTCTACACGTCGTAGTCGAGGTGGTGCTGCAGCATCTAGTGCACCGGCCTTAGCCGCTGCTGCTGTAAAAGAAGAAGAATAACATGATTCATTCATCATATTCTAATAAAGGGACTAACCATTTAAGTTAGTCCCTTTTTTATATATTTTTGTAAAACCCTTTTTTAAAAATGAAGTACACAACACGAAAAGACGCATTAGTCCTGTTAGCCGATGGGACTATTTTTTATGGAAAATCTGTAGGAGGAAAAGAAGGAACAGCCTTTGGTGAGGTATGTTTTAATACAGGGATGACGGGTTATCAAGAAATATTTACGGACCCTTCTTATTTTGGACAAATTATGGTTACCGCTAATGCCCATATAGGGAATTACGGAACTCATCCTGATGAAGTAGAATCAGATGGTGTAAAAATAGCTGGCTTGGTATGCCGTAATTTTAGCTATCCATTCTCTCGTGTTTCTGCCGACCAATCTCTGGAGGATTTTTTAAATAAAAACAATTTGTTCGCCATCAGCGATATAGATACGCGAGCCCTTGTGGCTTACATTCGCGATAATGGAGCGCAAAATGCCGTGATTTCGACACGTGTGGAGGATATTGAAGCTTTGAAAAAGGAATTGGCGCAAGTGCCCGATATGAAGGGACTTGAGTTGTCTTCTAAGGTGTCTACAACCGAGCCGTATACAGTAGGAAGTCCTGAGGCTACCTATCGTGTGGCGGCATTAGATCTTGGTATCAAGAAAAATATTTTAAGACACTTGGTCAGTCGTGATTGTTATGTTAAAGTCTTTCCTTACAACGCCAAATTTGACGAGCTTAAAGAATTTGCGCCTGATGGTTACTTTTTGAGTAATGGACCGGGCGATCCCGAACCACTTACAGAGGCCATCCAAACAACTCGTGCTATTTTAAATGAAGGGGCGCCTGTTTTTGGTATTTGTCTTGGCCATCAAATTTTGGCCTTGGCAAATGGAGTGTCTACCTTTAAGATGCATAACGGTCACCGCGGCATCAATCATCCAGTAAAGAATATTTTGACAGGAAAAGGAGAAATTACCTCGCAAAATCATGGCTTTGCTGTAAATCGTGAAGAGACCGAAGCCCATTCGGATCTCGAAATTACCCATCTTCATTTAAACGATAATACAGTGGCTGGGATTCGAGTAAAAAGTAAACCTGCATTTTCCGTGCAGTATCACCCAGAGGCTAGTCCGGGACCTAATGACGCAACCTATTTATTCGATCAATACATCGCTTCATTAGCGGCCAAGAACTAGTGAATTAAGCCTTTATAACGGCTTTACTTTTGTATATTCGCAAACGAAAAAATTAACAAATATGAGCAGCATTATAGAGATACACGCACGTCAAATTTTTGATTCACGAGGTAACCCAACAGTTGAGGTTGACGTTACAACAGAACATGGTTATGTGGGCCGTGCAGCAGTACCCTCTGGGGCATCAACGGGAGAACATGAGGCTGTGGAGCTTCGAGACGGGGGAAAAGACTACATGGGAAAAGCAGTGCTCAACGCGGTGGCCCATGTCAATGGTGAAATAAGCGATGCTTTGCTAGGTCTTTCGGTATTTGATCAAGAAGGAATCGATCAAATCATGATTGATTTGGATGGAACAAAAAATAAAAGTCGTTTGGGGGCTAATGCAGTACTTGGCGTTTCTCTTGCCGTAGCCAAAGCAGCTGCAAATGAATTGGGATTACCACTCTTTCGATATTTAGGAGGGGTGAGTGCAAAAACATTACCAGTACCAATGATGAATATCATCAATGGAGGCTCACACAGTGACGCACCGATTGCATTTCAGGAGTTAATGGTAATGCCCGTCAAAGCCACGAGCTTTACTCATGCGATGCAAATGGGTTCAGAAATATTTCACAATCTTAAAATAGTATTACACGATCGTAAACTAAGTACTGCAGTGGGAGATGAAGGCGGATTTGCACCAACCCTAGATGGTACCGAGGATGCTTTGAATACTATTGCAAAGGCGACTAAGGCTGCAGGTTATACTCTTGGTGACGATGTGATGATCGCTTTGGATTGCGCTTCTGCCGAGTTCTATGAAAATGGAATCTACGATTACAGTAAGTTCGAAGGTAACGGTGGCAAAAAAAGAACCTCTAAAGAACAGGCTGATTATTTAGCCGAGTTATGTGAGCAATTCCCGATCATCTCAATTGAAGATGGTATGGATGAAAATGACTGGGAAGGATGGAAATACCTTTCTGAGCGTATTGGAGATAAAGTTCAGTTAGTTGGTGATGATTTATTTGTGACTAATGTAGAGCGCCTATCTCGAGGAATTGAGCAGGGGATTGCGAATTCAATATTGATTAAAGTTAATCAAATAGGTACTTTAAGCGAAACTATTGCGGCAGTACAAATGGCGCAGAATGCTGGATACACAGCGGTCATGAGTCATAGAAGTGGTGAGACTGAAGACAATACAATTGCTGATTTAGCCGTGGCATTGAACACAGGTCAAATCAAAACAGGATCTGCTTCCCGTAGTGATCGTATGGCAAAGTACAATCAACTCTTACGCATCGAGGAAATTTTGGGAGAATCAGCTTATTTTCCCGGAGTTAAGGCTTTTAAGGTATAATCAACCTTAGGTCGATTTATGATTTTTTTAACCCTCTGAATACTGAGAAACTGCGGATAAATCGTGCTATTTTTCTTAATTTAGCGGTGCTTAAAAGCTAACCAAAACAACAAAATTTTATGTCTCAAAAAGCAACTTTAGAAGTCGGAGGTAAAAAGTTCGAATTTCCTGTTCTTGAAGGAACAGAAAATGAGCTTGCTATTGACATCGGGGCTCTGCGTGCTGTAACCGAAGGGGTTACCACTATTGATCCTGGATTCAAAAATACCGGTAGTTGTGAAAGTGCGATTACTTTTCTTGATGGAGAGCAAGGAATCTTGAGATATAGAGGTTATGCTATCGAGGAGTTAGCTCAAAAGGCAGATTTTTTGGAAGTTGCATACTTGCTCATTTTTGGTGAGTTACCGACGCGTGATGAATTGCAAAAATTTCATAACGACATAAAAGAACAGTCAATTGTTGCCGAGGACATGAAGAAAATCCTAGACGGTTTTCCTCAGTCAGCTCATCCAATGGGGGTATTGGCTTCACTGACCAGTGCCCTAGTCGCCTTTAATCCAAGTTCTGTTAATGTCGATAGCCCGGAGGAAATGTATCGAGCCATCGTAAAGATTATGGGCAAATTCCCTGTTTTGACGGCATGGACTTATCGCAAAATGACAGGACTTCCTTTGGATTATGGTGACAATAGTCTTGACTATGTGGACAATTTTTTGAAAATGATGTTCAAAAAACCACACAGCGAGTATAAAAGTAACCCGATAGTGAAGTCTGCGATGATTAAGTTGTTGATTTTACATGCCGATCACGAACAAAATTGTTCTACCTCAACTGTGCGCTTGGTCGGATCTTCTCACGCTGGATTATTCGCGTCTCTTGCAGCAGGTATTAGTGCTCTTTGGGGCCCATTGCACGGTGGAGCTAATCAGGCTGTAATTGAAATGCTCGAAGCCATAAAAGAAGACGGAGGAGATACCAAAAAGTATATGGCTAAGGCCAAAGATAAAGACGACCCATTTAGACTCATGGGCTTTGGACACCGCGTATATAAGAACTTTGATCCACGAGCCAAAATTATTAAAAAGGCTGCTGATGAAGTTTTAGAGGATTTGGGTATTGTCGACCCAGTTTTGGACATAGCTAAAGGTCTGGAGCAAGAAGCTTTAAACGATCCATATTTTGTCGACCGAAAGCTTTATCCTAATGTTGACTTTTATTCTGGGATAATTTACCGAGCCTTAGGTATTCCCGTTCAAATGTTCACCCCTATGTTTGCAATGGGGCGTTTGCCGGGTTGGATCGCTCAATGGAGAGAGATGCGCTTGCGTAAAGAGCCGATCGGCCGTCCTCGACAGCTATACACTGGTGCTACTTTAAGGGCATTTAAGGATATCGATTATCGCTAGTCTATTAATAAAAGGCTAGATAAAATTTCACAGATTTTGAGCTAGGGCCAAAACCCAAGAAACATGGCATTTGATCTAAACATCAACGATGAAATAGGCCGTCTCAATTCAGTGGTATTGGGCGTTGCAAACAGTAATGGCCCGACACCTGATTTGAAGGATGCGTATGACCCCAAGTCTGCTGAGCACATCAAAGCGGGAACATACCCGACTGAGCAAGACATGGTCGAGGAAATCGAGACTTTTGCTCAAGTGCTTAAACACCATGGTGTTCAGGTATTCCGCCCGGAGTTAATTGAAAATTACAATCAGATTTTTGCTCGCGATATTGCTTTTGTGATCGAGGACAAGATGATCATAGCTAACATATTGGACGATCGATCTAAGGAAATTGAAGCTCTTGATTTTTTGATGGCTCAAATCGATCCAAAAAAAATCATACATTTTCCGGAACATGCGCACATAGAGGGTGGCGATGTTATGCCATGGGGCGATTACATTTTTGTGGGTACATTTAAAGATAAGGATTACCGAAAGTTCATCACTGCGCGCACCAATATGGCTGCAGTGGAACATCTGCAGGAATTATTTCCCCATAAAAAGGTTGTTTCTTTTTCGTTGAAAAAATCCAATTTTGATCCTCGTGAAAATGCACTGCATCTGGATTGTTGTTTTCAGCCAGTGGGAAAAGGAAAGGCAATCATCCACAAGGAGGGCTTTTTAATCGAGCAGGAATATCAGTGGCTCGTTGATTTTATTGGCCCTGAAAATCTTTTTCATGTAGATAAAGAAGAAATGTACCACATGAACTGCAATGTATTTTCAATCAGTCCAGAAGTGATTGTTTCAGAGCAGGGATTTACCAGACTCAATAACTGGCTCCGCACACAAGGCTTTACGGTGGAAGAAATTCCGTATTCAGAAATTGCCAAACAAGAAGGATTACTGCGTTGCAGTACCATGCCACTTTCACGTGAGCGAGCAATCCTTTAGCTGCTCAATAAAAGTTAAGGCCCAAAAATCTTTTTTAGCGCCCTTCTTGCTCGAGAACGGTAGTCTTTTTCTTTAAAAACTTAAGTACTACGTAACTCAAGCCAGTCAATACGGTCCCATAGATAAAGAACAAATTACCATCCATGTAAGTTCCCCCGTTTAGGTATGCCCCAGTTAGGTCAAATAAACAGAACAGGATGAACATGGCGAACAGCCCATTTTTCTCTTTTTTAAGTACCTTTTTCCAACTAAAGCTCAAGTTAGGCTTTTCAAACTGTCCAAATGCGGGAATGAATGCAGGTACCCCTTCGGCCCAGCTGGTATATTTTTCACCGAACTTACGTCGTAAAAATTGCTCTTCTGCAAACATGATACGCTCGTAATAAAGCCAATAAAAAAGAATAAATGCAATATTAAACCAAATGTTACCCGTAAGCATTGCAAGGCCGAGCCACATCAGAAAATTACCCAGGTACAGAGGATGTCTTAAAGTAGAATAAAGTCCTGTGGTGTTTAAGGTCTCGGCGACTTGTTCGTCTGTATTTCGGCCAGAGGTAAACCGTGGCGTATGACCAACAGTGTAAACACGAATCAACAAACCAAGAGTACAAACCGCAAAACAAATCATTTCAAAATATGGATCGAACCACAATTGTTCGCCTTGTAAAAAATAAGCCTCAGGGTGTATTTCTTTATAGCAATAGAGCGCATAACCCAAAACTAGAATAATGATTGGAAGGTTACTGCGGTATTTAAATAACCAAACTCCCTGTTTTTCGAATTCTTCTTGTAATGCCATAATTGATTGGATTAGTATTGTTTTGTTCGACGCGGCAATTTCGTAAAAATATATTTAAATGACCTTTCAAAACTCTATTTTTGCAACTCATAATTCCCCTTCTGAGGATTATTTTAATGACTTATGGCGCAAATAACGAACACCATATTAATGATACGCCCTGCGGTTTTTCGTATGAACGAAGAGACCGCTGTAAATAATTATTTTCAAAATTCATTGAGTCAAACCGATCAGGAAGTGATTGATTTGGCACGCGCGGAGTTTGATGCATTTGTCACTCAATTAAGGGAACAAGGGATTCAGATTATTGTAGTGGACGACGATCCAGCATTGGATACGCCAGACTCTATTTTTCCCAATAATTGGATAAGTTTTCACAGTGATGGTCGTGTAGCGCTTTACCCGATGTTTGCAGAAAATCGTCGTCGAGAGCGTCGTGAGGAGGTGCTTGAAGCCGTGGAACAAAACGGATTTGTGATCAGAGAAATTATGGATTACACCGATGCTGAGCAAGAAGGTGTTTTTCTGGAAGGGACTGGCAGCATGATACTTGACCGGGTTAATCACACCGCCTATTGCGCCTTATCGCCCAGAGCGGATAAGGATCTGTTCCTGGAATTTTGTGAGGATTTTGATTATTACCCTGTAGTCTTTAATGCCCTGCAGACCGTAGACCAAAAGCGGGTAGCTGTTTATCATACAAACGTCATTTTATGCATCGGTGAAGCGTTTGCTGTAGTTTGTCTTTCTTGTATTGATAATGCACAAGAACGCAAGAGTGTTGTGGCTCAGCTCAATTCCGATGGTAAAGAAATTATCGATATCACTGAAGAACAAATGCACCAATTTGCCGGGAATATGCTACAGGTAAAAGGTTTGGGAGACAAAAGGTTTATTGTAATGAGTCAAAGCGCCCTAGAGAGTTTGACTTCTAATCAAAAAAATCTAATGGAAAAGCACGGAGCACTGCTGGCTGCGGGTTTGCCGACTATTGAAACTTGCGGTGGAGGTAGTGCACGTTGCATGATGGCTGAGGTGTTTTTACCTAAATCCTGAAAATAGCTTACCAAGGCCCCAAAATCCGGACTCAAGCCATATTTTTAAAGTATATTTGACCCCTTAAACTCGAGAATTAATTATTGATGAAGGCCGAGAACTTTTTGACCCAAGGCGTGACCAAAGCCATTGAAGAATTTTATCCTGGTGCAGACGTGCCTATAGAATTTCAAGCTACACGTAAGGATTTTCAGGGGGATATTACTCTTGTGGTTTTTGCTATGCTGAAGGTAATAAAAGGCCGTCCGGAAGCAATAGGAGATCAAATCGGGGCTTATCTTGTGTCCCATCTGCCTGAGGTTGTTGGATACAATGTGGTTAAAGGATTTTTAAATCTTATTCTGAGCGATGCTTTTTACCTGTCGGCATTTGAGCAAATTATCAATGAAAAGCAATTTGGCTTTTCGGAGCGAAGTGTAGGAGCATTACTGGTCGAGTACTCATCTCCAAACACAAATAAACCATTGCATCTGGGCCATATCAGAAATAATTTGCTTGGTTATTCAGTTTCAGAGATACTAAAGGCGGCTGGTTATAAAGTATACAAAACCCAGATCATCAATGATCGTGGCATCCATATTTGTAAAAGTATGTGGGCTTGGCAGCAATTTGGACAAGGCCAAACACCAGGAAGCATTGGCCTCAAGGGGGATAAGTTAGTGGGCAACTACTACGTGAAGTTTGACCAAGTGTACAAAGCACAGCAAAAGGAGCTCATGGATCAAGGCTTGTCTCAAGAACAGGCAGAGGCAGAGGCTCCAGCCATTAAGGCCGCACAGCAAATGCTGCGCCAATGGGAACAAGGTGATTCTGAAATTGTCGAGTTATGGAAAACGATGAATCATTGGGTTTATGATGGTTTTGAGCAAACCTACACCAGATTAGGGGTGGACTTTGACAAGAATTATTTTGAGAGCGACACCTATCTCCTGGGCAAAAAAGATATTGAGCATGGGCTGGCTAAAGGAGTGTTTTTTCAAAAGGAAGACGGCTCAGTTTGGTGTGATTTGACCAATGAGGGTCTAGACCATAAATTGGTATTGCGCAGTGACGGGACCTCAGTTTATATGACACAAGATATTGGTACTGCCATTCAACGGATGAGCGATTATCCGGATGCCGGTGGTATGATTTATACTGTAGGTAATGAACAGGATTATCATTTTAAGGTTTTATTTCTCATTCTCGCGCGATTGGGTTACTCTTGGGCACAGCACTTGTTCCATTTGAGCTATGGTATGGTGGACTTGCCCTCTGGTAAGATGAAATCTCGGGAAGGCACAGTGGTGGACGCCGACGATTTAATCGATCAAATGCAGCAAACCGCTCAAGAAATCACTGAGAGTCTGGGTAAAATTGAGGGACTTACTGCAGAGGAAAAATCCAAACTGTTCAAAACCATAGGTTTAGGGGCGCTGAAGTATTACATACTAAAGGTTGATCCGAAAAAGCGCATACTATTTAATCCCGAGGAAAGTGTGGATTTTCAGGGAAACACGGGCCCATTTATTCAATATGCGTATGCCCGTATACAATCAATTTTGCGTAAGGCACAGAAAGAACACTCATCTGCTCTGACCATAAAAAAATGGGAGCAATTGAGCCTCATGGACAAAGAAAAGTCCCTGGTCAAAACCTTGATGCAATATCCCGATAAGATACAAGAGGCAGCAGGGGCCTATAGTCCCGCGCTGATTGCAAATTACACTTATGACCTTGTGAAGGAGTTTAATGGATTCTATCAAAACCTAACTATTCTTGGGGCTGAAGATGCCGCTACGCTGAGTTTTAGAGTTGCTCTGGCCGATAAGGTGGGTCAGGTCATCAAATCCTCTTGTGGTTTGTTGGGAATAGAAGTGCCAGACCAAATGTAGGAAAGCCTACCAAGCGATTCCAAAGGCAATATTTGGGGTGAACCCCAAACTATAGGTGTCTATAGTGCTAATCTCTGGACTGCCAGAAGAATTCAATCCACCGCGAAACCTTCTGCCTAAAATATTCTTTTGATCTGATAAATTAAGCAGACCTATATTGATCCGGTATTCGGTATTGGTTTGTGTCCACCATCCGTATTCTGCGGCAAAGTCCATTCTGAAATAGGGCTTAAGGCGCAATTCGTTTGGGTTTTGGTATTCTGGAACATACGCGCCTAATTCATTCACACTCAATGTGCCTGTAGTATTGGTGTATGGCAGTCCGCTGTGCCAGTGTCCTCCTAGCGACAATTTTAAACGTTTAATTTGCGCATTAATAGCCCCTTTGATTTGATGTGTGATATCGATATTATTCGGGAATTCAGATGGTAAAAAGTCCTCGAAATTATAATTGTTTTGTCCATAGGTATAGCTCATCCATAGGTCTAAAAGACCGATAGTTTTTTGTCCTGAGAGTTCGACACCAGTAGTTTTATAGGCGCCCAAGGCGTTTACGAATTGAAATTGATTTTGAAAGAGTTGACTCTGGGCACTTAAGTTTGTTACGTTTTTGTAGTAAACGGAAGTATTGAGACTAAAATCCATGTTTTTATAAAGCCAACCCAAGTTCCATTGCTCGCCCTGTCTCAGGGGTTTGGATTGACCATCAGCTAGTGACCATCTTCTTTTTTCGATTCCTAAAAAATCGCTTTGCAAGTCCACCCTTTGACCAATGGCTTGATGTCTTTGCTCATAAGAAAGACTCAAACTATGAGATTTGTTGAGTTTGTAACGCCCCAAAATTAATGGCTCAACAAGGGTTTGTTTCCATTTAGGATAATGACTGGCTCGTGCCGCTGCTGAAAAATAGAAAGACCCATCCACTGGGGCATATTGCCAATTTAAATGCATCATATGGCTGCGTAAAACTTCAGTTTTAGAGGAGAAGAATAAGGGTGTGTTTACTGCTTGTTTATTGCCAATACCAATTTCATTAAAATTATAGGTTGCCTTAAATTTATGGGCCCTAAGAGTCACTTCATGAGCAATCCAGCTGTCTAAATCTAGGACTTCATTGTCTTGTTTTAGGGTTTGGTTGTTAAAAAATTCCTGATTTAAGGCCTTTAAACTGTATTGATTGATAGAAAATTTCGCTGAGGTTTTTTGACCTTCCGACCATTGATGATCCGCGAAAAGCCCGAGTACATTTGACTTTTGTTCCAGTTTATTAATTTTTTCAATAGCCCCCAGCGCTTCGGTGAATTCAAAGTGATTTTCTATCAGCATAAAGGCGAATTTCACTTTGGTTCTGTCACTTACTCGGTAGTTAATTTTGCCGCCTAAATCAAAAAAGTAAAACTGCTCATTAAAATCAACCTGCTCATAAGCGCTATTGCTTTGGTTGTTTGTGATTTCTGTATCCTGGAACATCCGCCCAAAATAACTATCATACAAAGGGGTGGGTAGCCATCGATTATACGAGGTTCGTCCCGCTAGGCTTATTCCGAGTCGATTATTGGCCTTTATTTCAGTGGCAAATTGCGTGTCCAATAAGTTGATGCCATAAGTATATCGGGTTGCCTGGGGGAGCTCATCACTGCTACTGATGTTCATGCTTCCGGACACAAAATTTCGAAAAGTTCCTGGCGCATTGACTTTGTATACCTCGAGTTTAGTGCTTAAAAAAGGATTAAATGCAGAAATGAGTCCGAAAAAATGACCATACTGATACATGCGAATGCCTTCCCAGCTAATGTTATTTTCATCATTTGCTCCACCGCGAATATTCATAGTGGAAACTGTTTCATTGGCGCTCTGAACCCCAGGTAGGGCTTGTGCAAACCATAAGGCATCGTTTTGAGTTTGTCCCGGCAATAGGCCAAAGGCTTGGGTATTGATCAGGTAATTACCCTGGCCACGCTCAATAATTCCCGTGGTCAAAAATCGCCCTAGGCTCACTGTTTCAAGCGTGGTTGGGTCGCTTTGACTGTAGAAAATGGGGCAAAAACTATTTTTGATTTCTTCCGCCGAGACGATTATTGACTTTTGACCGATATAGGAGATGCGCAGGTCACCGGTGAGTCTGCTGCTTTCAATAAAAAACTTACCGTTTTGATCGGTCAGGGTGCCATAAGCCGTACCGATGACTTGAACTGTAGCCCAGGCCAAAGGCATGTAGTTCGAGCCGTCCAAGATCTGACCACAATATTGTTCAGGTGTTTGTATTGTCTGGCTTAGGCTAATATAACGTCGATCAATTTGCTGAGCCCACAGTCCAGTTTTGTCTTTTATGAGATCTAGATGAGCGCCGAGCCCCTCTAAATCCTGAGTTGGGCTAATTATTTTACCCTCAATATCTTCCGGACGATAGGAAAATTTTACATCGTATTCCAGCTCTAATTGGGTTAAATATGTCGACAAGGCTATAGTAGTGCCCTCCTGAGCGCTACTATTCAAACTGCCTAAAAGCCAGATGCAAAAGCCCCAAAGAATGATACTATTGCGAGAGACCGTGCGCATTAATTTTTAAATATTCGGACGTTTTGATCGGATAACTCAAAGCTCAAACCAAAAGGTTGGCAAACCGATTTTAAAGCAATGCTTAAATCCTGATGCGTAAAACTACCACTAAACAAAGCCTGTTCATTTTCAGTTAAAAGCTCTAGGTGGTAATCTATATTTACCGCATATTGTCTTTCTAATTCAAACAAGACTACCTGCAGTGGCGTGTTTTCAAAACTACTCTCTCCTGTCATCCAATCTGGCTTAGCACCTATAGTCACATTATCAGTGAGGAGCTGGTCTTGGATCAGCCTCATACCACTTCCTGCTGGAAGCAATAAAGTGGTGTCTTGCGTTTGTACTTTCACTAGACCCTCGAAACAATGCACATAAAACTGATTATCACGAACCTTTACATTAAATTCTGTCCCGAGTACGGTCACTATACCAGAGTTTGTTTTTACACTAAATGTGCTGCCTTTTATCACATCAAAATACGCCTCTCCATCAAGGTCGATGAGCCGGTTATCGTCCCAGGATGCTGCATGGTAATTTGCCTTTGACCCTGCGTTAAGGGAAATTTGCGAACCATCGGGAAGAGTCCATATCTGGTGGGTGCCTTGGGGTGTAATTAATGTCGTAGTGTTTGGGCTGAGGAAAAAATAAGTACTTATTGCAATGATTAAAACAGCCGCAACACGCCAATAAACTTGGCGGGTCAGATTTAATTTAAAAATACCGCCGAAATAGGATTTGTTTTTTGCATCGTTAGCCTTTTCTCCCTGAGCATAAATATGATGTTGTATGGCACTCCAGATTTCTTGACTTTTGAACCCATCTAATTTTAACCCAGCAACCTTTTCACTTAGGCTCATGTAGTCCGCAGTTTCGGGATCACTTTTGAGTGTCTGAATATCTTCAGCAGAGGCCTGGTGATTTAGAAATTTATCGAGTAGTTTTTGATTCATTCGCTCTTTTGCTTTTAATTGTAACAATCCTAGGAAAGAAAACCCTACCTGTTTTTGAGTTCTTTAATCTCTGATCGCAAAGTTTTTAAGGCCAGATGCATTCGTTTTTCCACCGCTTTTACAGATATTTCAAGCGCCTCCGCAATTTCAACATAGGTCATTTGGTCGATGCGATTCATTAAAAAAGCTTCTTTCTGCCCCTGAGGAAGTGCGTCAATAGCTTGTTCAAGTTTTATTTCAAACTCTTGTTGTTCCATTAAAAATTCAGGATTTTCTCGATGAATACCAGATGCTGATTCGGATTGATGTTTTTGTACTACCTTTAGGTGAGCGATTTGATTTAAAAATTTTCGATTCGCGACAGTATAGAGGTATGATTTTGCCTTGTCAACAGGCACTTCATCGCAATGGTCCCAAAGCGTAATGAAGGCTTCCTGAACTAAGTCATTGGCTTGATCAACATCTTTAGTTTTGTATCGGATAAAGTTAAAGAGGGCCTGTCCCCATTTTTTGTAAACGCGGGAAAACACGGACTCCTCGCATACATTTTGGTCCATATGATCAGGTTAGGCGAACATAAAATTACAAAAAAACACCGACGGTGGTAGGGTATGAGCGGACTAATCGGTTATATTAATGTAACCACAAATTTTAAACCATGAAATTAATGAACTTTAGATTCTTTATTATCGCTACACTGGCGATTGTTACGTTAAACTCTTGTCAAAAAGAAGAAGATATAATTATTGATCCTACAGATAATTCGGAGTCGTTTAACGGGAGCTCAAATTTTGCAGCGAATCTTTTGAGCGCGACCCAAAATGACGGTTCTATAGACAATTTAATCGATGGAACTTCTTGTTTTTCCATAGATTTTCCAGTGGACGTTGTAGCTAATGGACAGCAAGTGACTTTGAATTCAATTGATGACCTTCAGCTGGTTGAGGACATTTTTAATTTATTTATTGGAGATACAGACTTGCTAAACTTGGTATTTCCTTTGACCTTGATTTCTGAGGATTTTAGTGAGCAAGTAGTCAATGACCTAGCCAGTTTTAACGCTTTGGTGGCTAATTGTACCAATGATGTTTCAGATGATTTGAGTTGTTTGGATTTTCAATTTCCTATTACAGGAACGCTGTATAATGCCTCAAATGAGCAGACAGGGACGTTAAGTATTAACAATGCTAGTGAATGGTTTAACTTTTTAAGTGGTCTAAGCAGTGATGTTTATGTGGCCATAAATTATCCGATAACGGTGCTTGTCGGTGGAACATCCACAACCGTAAACTCTAACACAGAATTAACGGATATTTTTAACCAAACCGATTGTTCTAACTCGGGAGGGAACACAACAACCGCCATTGAGGATGAATTAACCGATGGAGTTTGGTACGTGACCTATTTCTTTGACGATTACGATGAGACTTCAGATTTTAATGGATATTCGTTCACCTTTAATGCTGATGGTACAGCCTTGGCAGATAATGGCATGCAAACCACTGGTAGTTGGAGTACTTATACCGATTCTGGAGTAGCAAAGTTAGACTTGAATTTTGGGCCCTTGGAGCCCCTTGAGGAATTGATGGATGATTGGGAAATTCTTTCAGTGTCTTCAGATGAGATTCAATTGCGTGATCTGAGTGGAAACGGGAGCACGGATTACTTGACCTTCGGACGTACCCCTAATTCAGGCGGCGGTGGCAGTGGTGAAACCAATGCCTTGATTGAATTGCTTGTGACCGATCAGTGGTATGTGAACCTCATGGAAGAGGATTTAGAAAATGATACATGTGATTATGTAGACTTTACCTTTACCTACAATATTGACGGCACAGTTCAGGCGGTTTCTACCAGCAGAACGGTTGATGGATTCTGGGCGGTATCAAACAGTTCTTCGGGTCTTGAACTCATTTTAAATTTCAATTATGACGGACAGGAAGATCCATTTGAGGATCTGAACGATGACTGGGATGTCTTGTTTTACGATACCGAAAGTATTCAACTTGAGGACGTTAGTGGTGGTAATGGCGATGTAGAACGCTTAAACTTTGCTCGTACGCCATATACAGGCTGTGGTAATACTTTGCCTGAAACCATTGAGGGTAAGTGGATCTTGGAGGACTTCCAAAACACCATGTATATTTTTCAAGACGGCTTGCGTTACACCGTATACTGTGCTGATCCTGTTTGTGATTGGGAGAACTTGGGTATTGATGATGCCATACCGAACCCGAATCCGTATACCTTTGTAGACGACGTCTTAACCATCGATATATTTTTTGGAAACACTTGGATTGAGGAAATGGATTTTAGATGTGGCAACAATGTCGTTCAATATGAGCTCGAGGATGTAAACGCCACTTATGACGTACGATGGTTCAGACCAGGCTATGATATTTCTCAATGTAATTAACCCCCTAAATCATTTAATTTTGAACTTTAGTTTTTTGAAAAACAACCTTATGAAAGCAAATATTTTTTTAATCGCAGCTTTGAGCATGTTTATGGTAGCCTGTGATTCTAGCGATGACAGCAATGATGACGATAACAATAATTCAAACAGTGCTGATTTGACTTCAGAAATCATGGAGCAAGGGGATTGGCAGATCACTTACTTCAATGATTCTGGTGAAGATCAAACCAATGACTTTAGTGGTTACACCTTTGTGTTCAATACCGATGGTACTGTGGTAGCCAGTAACGGCACCCAAACCATTGATGGTACTTGGAATATCTATGACGATAGCTCTAATTCCTCCAGTGATGATGATGGGAATTCTAGTGACGACGATGATTTCATTCTTGACTTCAATGTACCTCTGACCAGTGACTTCGACGACTTGAACGACGAGTGGGATTTTAATTCTGTGAGCAATACCAAAATCGAACTCATTGACATCAGTGGAGGCAATGGCGGCACAGATTTTTTGACATTTGAGCGCTTGTAATCGCGGTAGTGGCTTAATTTGACGCAACCTTCAATGAACGATTAAGTTTGCGTTAAGTCATAAATTCTACTCAATCCAGAAAATGTTTTTGACCCCGCCCTTGGCCGGGG
>OMJU01000155.1 GCA_900299425.1 Candidatus Rokuibacteriota bacterium | reverse complement strand
ACTTTCAATTTGTCTGCGTTTAAATAGAATCACCTTACCCTTTAGCCGAATGATTATTTTCGGGCTTATTTTAAGCTCATTTACAAAAACAACCATTAAAAAAACCAAAAACATCAAAACAAACATGGCCATTAAGCTATTGTAATATTGTTTTATATCAGAGGTATATAGTGTGCCGCTTTGAATGATTTTTTCATCTAAAGACGACCAGGAAATATCTTGAAATTTTAATTTGGCTTGGTTGTCACAATAAACAATTTTGAATTTATCTGGTTGAGTTGATGGTAAAATTTTTGCCTCTTTAAGTGGGTATTTGTTCTCATAGGCAATATAGGAATTATCCAAAGGGTCAATTTCAAATAACATAGATGAGGCATTAACTAAAATTTTATTGTCTTTAATATACCCTGTATCTCTATTTTTTAGAAAATCTATTTTAGATGACAAGTCTTTTGACAACTTTCCAAGAGTGTCCCATTGCCAAGTTTTTAAATCAAGTCGATACACTTCAAAAATCTTGTCAAACAAAACATTATTTTGAGACTCTTGCAAAGGCAGAGCAATAACATAGAGATGATCCCCAATTACAATTCCAACAGAATTATTTGAAATCACTGGTGCTTGTCCTGAGGTTTTTTGCAAATACCATTCCTTTGTTAAAAAATCATAGCGCGTGATGAAATTTTTGGTTGTAAATAATCCCATTCCGGCAAACAAATACAGCTGATTATTATATGAAAAATCAATTGCACCATATTGATTTTGATGATAAAAAGATTGATCAATTCGATTGATTTGATCATTGTTATACTCTAAAACAACACCACCCCCTGAATGAATCAAATACAATTTATCATCCAGCAAATACGTGTGAGTAAAATCCCGAGTAAATTCATTTTGCAATACTGACTTATCAACCTTAATTAGCCTGTTCTCGGGATAGGAAACAAAAGTAGAATCAGACTGGGTAATTAAATAAGACCCTTTATCGGGTAAATTGACAAGCAGTGGCATTCCACTACTGCAGTTAATATTCAAATCAATATACTCTGATTGGCCTTGCATTAGTGCAGTTGTCAGAAAAAGAGTTATTATGAGGTTGCGCGTGCCTTTATACATAGTTAGCTACTTAGTTTTTGAAATAGTTTATAGATTATCATTACCCCTCCACGATATATCACCCATTCACCACTTTTATTAAAAACGCGTGTATCACCAGGTGAAACATCAACGCGATAAAAACCCTGATAGCCTTTGTAATTTGACTGTACAAGACCAGCGCCGATAAAAGCTTCAATGGACCATCTATGGTTTAATTGTTTTTTAAAACCCCCTGAAGCTCCATAAAACGAAGCGCGCCCAGATTGAAAGCTACCCGGAGTGTTACTGTAAGTATTTGGATCTTGGTATGGGTCGTAAACTACAAACGCATTAGTTTTTTGAATAGTAAACATGCCATAACCAATATGCGGTCCGATAAACCAACCTTGGAGATGTTTTTTTGTGTAATATCGTCCCTCGAAAAAAGTTTGATTAATTTGATAAGGATCTCTATCCGGACCTACACTATCCCAAAAACTGGCCAGAACATCGACTTGGGCCGATATATTAGGATTTATTTCTAATTCTACTCCGAGATTTGGAACAAGAACAAGCGCTGTCGCTCCATTAAATTTTAAGTATGCCTGAGCATGAACTCCTTGACTAAATAGAGCGATAAACCCCAGATAAATTACAATAATAATTTCTTTAGCTTTATTAAATTTTAGCCTGATTTTTTTAGTCTTGTGTATTTGATTTATCTGAGTCATGTCTCCATGTCTTTTTTAAAAACAAACAAGGGTAAAAGGTATAGAAAAGGCGCCATTAACAACATCAATAAAAAATGAATTAACTCGGGTAAAAATTCTAAATAAAAACATAATATCCACAAGACCAAGGTTAAAACATTCAAAATAAATGAAGTTTGAAAATGAGTGAGGCCAAGAGCAACATATCTGTGATGAAGATGATTTTTGTCAGGCCGTATAATTGATTTCTTATTTTTTAGGCGAATGTATATCACCCTTAGGGTATCAACTATGGGTAGTGCCAATAAAACAAAGAGCCATGAAAATTGATACTTGAGTTCCATGTCATTTTCCTGAATAATTTCCCGTAGGGATAAACCCAAAAATATCAGAAATAAACCCAAAACAAGTGATCCTGAATCACCCATAAATAGTTTTCTTTTATTAAAAACATTATACTTTAAATAAATTAATAGTACTCCTGCGCACGATGCTGTTAAAACAACAAGTTCAGTATTTGAATTTATTAAGGCAACGGAAAGGATAAAAACACTTGATAATAAAAGATGTCCGCCGACAAGCCCATCAATACCATCTAATAAGTTTACAGCATTGATTATAAAAAATATCAATAAAAGGGTAAGGGCAAATCCTATTAGATAGGGTATATGTGGTAACGGAAATAAAGTACTTAAATCCAAAATCACCAGATTAGGATTTAGAGTTAAAAGACAAACCCCCGAAAGGATCTGCAACAATATCTTTTGACTAGGTTTTAAATCTTCAAGGTCATCCCAAACACCGAGGAAAAAGACAATAATTAATGGAAATAATGCAAAATAAACACGCGAAACAATATAAAAACCATAATTTACCAAAAGCCCACTTACAAAACTCGAGGTAATAAAAATACCTGAAAAAATGCCAATCCCACCCAAAGTGGAGACAAACCCTTGGTGCATAGAACGCTTGTTCTCTTGCTTAAAATATTTGTTTTTATGACTCCTTGTTATAATTAGAGGAAAAATTATACTTCCAACAGAAAAAGAGCAGAACAATGCTATTATTATAATTAAAATTAAATTCAAGCTTATAATTTTTTGTTTATAAAATCATTCCTGCCGCAACAGTATTGTGGGTGGCATCATCCACCAGCACAAAACTTCCAGTTTGTCTGTTTTCTCTATACGCATCCACCATAAGTGGTCTTGTGGTGCGCACCTGTACTTTGGCTATGGCATTCATCACCAGGTTTGGATCTCCTTCATTGCCGTTTAAGGTATTTATGTCGATCTGATGCACCACTTCTTTAATCATGGCCTTTTGCTCATTGCCGCAATGCAAAATGCTGTATTTGGCCCGTGGACGTGCTGGAGCGCTGTCCAGCCAGCAGATCATGGCGTCAAAATCTTGAGTCGCTTCAGGCTGATTGTTTTCGCGCACAATCATATCTCCTCTGGAGATGTCTATATCATCGGTCAGAGTCATCGCAATAGACATGGGCGCAAAGGCCTCTTGTATTTCTTTGCCGTTTTGTTCTAGGGTTTTGATGGTCGAGCTAAAACCAGAAGGCAAGACCACTACCCCATCTCCAGGACGAAAAATTCCACTGGCCACACGACCCGCATAGCCGCGATAATCGATAAAGCCCTCACGTTGGGGTCTAAGCACCGTCTGCACAGGAAAACGCGCGTCAACTTTGTTATAATCACTCGAAATGTGCAGATGCTCTAAGACGTGCAATAGTGGAGCCCCTTGATACCAGGTCATGTGCTCGCTACGATTCACCACATTGTCCCCGTTCAAAGCGCTGATCGGGATAAAGCGAATGTCCTTAATCAGCAGTTTTGAGGCCACCTCTTCAAACTGCTGAACCACTTTTTGGTAATAGGACTCCTCGTGGTTCACCAAGTCCATTTTGTTCACACAGACAATGAGGTGCGGGATTTGCAAAAGTGAGGCAATAAAGGCGTGACGCTTAGTCTGCTCGATCACCCCATGGCGTGCATCCACCAGAATTAAAGCGGCATTGGCCGTAGAAGCCCCGGTAACCATATTGCGGGTGTACTGAATATGCCCTGGCGTGTCAGCGATAATAAACTTACGCTTTGGCGTGGTAAAATAGCGATAGGCCACATCAATGGTGATGCCTTGTTCGCGTTCATCGCGCAATCCATCGGTAAATAGCGCTAAATCTACCCCGTCCATACCTTTGCGCTTACTGGTCGAGGCCACAGCATCGAGCTGATCCTCAAAAATAGATTTTGAATCGTATAGCAATCGCCCGATCAAAGTACTTTTACCATCGTCCACGCTTCCCGCTGTTGTAAATCTTAATAACTGATTTTGTTCCAGTTCCATTTAACTCTTTTTACTCTATTTTTTGTGCCCTCATTATCTCAAGGTCACTTTTCACTTCTTATTGCTCCACGGACCGATCGCGCTCGCCCGCAAATTTTGGTTCGCACTCGCCGACGAATCTATCGCGCTAACAGACAGAATGCGTTCGCCGGGATTAAAAATAACCCTGACGTTTGCGATCCTCCATAGCCGTTTCACTGCGCTTGTCATCACTGCGATTCCCGCGCTCGGTTTGCTTCATCGCGGCTACCTCCTGTACAATCTTTTCGAGGGTATCCGCATCACTTTCGATGCCCCCAGTAATGGTAATGTCCCCTAGGGTGCGAAAGCGTATTTTTTTAGTCTCTACTTTTTCGTTGCCTTCCAAAATCAAATGTTCTGACATCGGAATCCATGAGTCTTGACGCCAAATTACCTCACGCTCATGAGCCAAATACAATGATGGTATGTCTATATTTTCTCTCAGGATATAATTCCATACATCCATCTCAGTCCAATTACTGATCGGAAAGGCCCGGAAATGCTCACCCTCAAAATGGCGCCCATTGAGTAAGTTCCAAAGCTCGGGACGCTGGTTTTTTGGATCCCACTGCCCAAAATCATCTCTGTGGGAGAAAAAACGCTCTTTAGCCCGTGCTTTTTCTTCATCACGACGTCCACCACCGATAGCGCAGTCCACTTTGTGCTCTTCGATCGCGTCCAGCAGTGTGGTGATTTGTAATGCATTACGCGTGGCATTTTTACCACGTTCTTCGGCTACACGCCCAGTATCAATAGATTCTTGCACGGAGCCTACAATCAATTCTGCGCCGAGTTTTTTAATGAGTGCATCGCGAAAAGCAATGGTCTCCGGGAAATTATGCCCCGTATCCACATGCATCAGCGCAAATGGAATTTTCGCGGGATAAAAGGCTTTTTGGGCCAAATGAGTCACCACAATAGAGTCCTTACCACCCGAAAACAATATTACAGGACGCTCAAACTGAGCCCATACTTCGCGCAGTATGTATATCGCTTCAGATTCTAATTCGTCCAGATAGTTTAAATAATACTTACTCATTTCTGTTTTATCCTTTTACTCTGTTTTATTCCAATCTATTTTATTTGACTCTTGTCATGATCAGCTCTGTAAGCAGATTCGCGCTCTCATCAAGTCCCGTAACCGAGGTGTCTATGCGAAAGTCCGGCTTTTCAGGTGCCTGATACGGAGCCGATATACCAGTAAAATCAGGAATCTGACCAGCCCTCGCTTTGGCATAAAGGCCTTTCACATCGCGCTGCTCACAGACCTCAAGCGGCGTATCTACAAATACCTCCATAAAACCTTCGGCCCCTACCACATCTTTAATGGCTTGTCGATCTTTAAGATAAGGCGATACAAAAGCCGAGAGCACCACCAGTCCGGCATCGAGCATTAAATTAGCAACTTCGGCAATACGGCGAATATTTTCGGTGCGGTCCTCGGCACTAAAGCCCAAATCTTTATTGAGCCCATGGCGCACATTATCTCCATCGAGCGTATAGGTATGTACCCCAGCCGCATGCAGCTTTTGTTCTACAGCATTGGCCAGAGTCGACTTACCAGAGCCCGAAAGCCCTGTAAACCAAACCAGTAAGGCCCCATGCCCCATTTGCGCTTGGCGCTGGGTGCCGCTGATGTTGTATTCTTGTCTGACGATATTGCTCATGGGTTATATCTCTTGCTACGCTGTTATCTCTTTTTTTCTTTTTGTTCCTTGCTATATTAGCTGTGCCGCTTTGGTAATCCAAAATCTAATCGATACCAAACACGCTCATGCACATAGTACAAGACCATTTTGGTGATCCATTCTGCCAATCCTATTTTTACGCCTATGAGTGGATTTCCAGAGATAAACCAAGACAACAGCATGGTATCTCCAGTGCCCACTACCCGCCAGGTAAAGGTTTTTAGTAGGTGTCGCTTTTTACTCTCTATGGTCACCCCATCAGGGCCCAGGTTAAAGTTAAACCAAGCGCGCTCATGAAAATAATACAAAATCATTTTGGTCACCACTTCGGCGATACCAATTTTTAAGCCCGTTACCCCACTCCCGGTAATCAGCCATGAGAGCAGCACAGTATCCAACGTACCCACTAGGCGCCAGGTAATGGCTTTGGCAATATGACGTACCCTAGAATCAGTGGTCATGACTTTGGACTAAAAAATAAGGGTTCAACAAATTTTCTTTATTGTAAGTCAGGGGCGCACCCGTATCTTGACGGATGACTTTGAGGCCTGCAGCCTGACAAATCGCTTGACCAGCAGCGGTATCCCACTCCATGGTCGGAGCAAATCGCGGATACACATGCGCACTGCCCTCGGCCACCAGACAAAACTTAAGCGAACTTCCTTTAGACACCATTTGGGTCTGATGGTTGCTTTGAAGTTGGGTGACAAACTCTTGAGTGGCTTCGTTCATGTGCGAACGGCTGCCCACCACTTTTATCGGATCTTGCCAAGGGGCCGGCTGGAGTTTTATGGCTTTTGACTTGAGGCTGTCTATGATCTGAAGCGCTTCTTGCTCAGAACCGGAATCAATCGAGATTTTATAAGCCTGCTTATCCTGGGTGTAGTAAAGATCTCCGAGCACTGGAGCGTAGATGACTCCCATGATGGGTACACCATTTTCAATGAGGGCGATATTCACGGTAAACTCGCCATTGCGCTTTATAAATTCTTTGGTGCCATCTAGTGGATCCACTATCCAACAGCGCGTCCATTTCTGTCTTTGAGCGTAGGTCAAAGTCTTAGTTTCTTCGCTGATGATCGGCAGATCAGTTTGCTTTAGGTAAGATTCGATCACAGCATTGGCCTTCTGGTCGGCAATAGTTAGCGGCGAATCATCATGTTTGTAGTCCACATCAAAGTCTGTGTCGTAGACCTGCAAAATAGTGGAACCAGCATCTAGGGCCGCTTTTATGGCTGTGTCGATTAAATTGGTCAAGTGATGATAATTTGAGCAAAAATAGGCCTTTCGCGTCGATTTTAAAAAGCCCAAGGTTATAAATTTTTTAAACAACCGCACGCTTGCTAACTATAATGGTGGATCTAGTAGTTTGGGCCCTAGAAATTATGAGGTCATTAACACCCTATTCCGCATAAATCTCTGTATTTTTGTGTTTGGTATTTAAGATAATTTGACCCTGTTTATTATGATTCATGATATGAATTCGATTCGCAATACTTTTAAATTTAAATCTGTTTTTTCTCGCGTTCCTTTGGCGCCTGTGTTCCTTGTAATCTTTGCCGCGCTTGTGGTAGTGTCTTGTGCAGATCAAGGCACATATTCTCTAAAAGGGACCGCTCTAGGTTATGCGGACGGCACCCAATTTGTGCTTTTTGAGCTAGACACGGACAATAAATCCATCCCAAAAGATACTTTAGAAGTACAGGGTAATCAGTTTTCAGCTACCTATGCTTATGACGATAACGCGCCGCTAAACTACCTGCAAGTAGAGCCTGGGCGCAATGTGGTGTTCTTTGTAGAAAACCAAGATTTGACCCTCACTTTAGATAATGACGATGCTTCGAATGTTCAGGTTGCCGGCGGGGCAGTAAACACTGCTTATTATGATTATTTAGGGGCTACGGCAGGATTCTCAGAGCAAAAAGCACTTTTAGATGAGCGCATTCGCGAGGCCAATCTGTATCAGGACGATTTATTGGCCCGTGAATTACAAAAAGAAGCCAAAAACATTGATGATTTACGTCAAAACTACACCCTGCAGTTTGTGGCTGAAAACAGCAATAGTCTGTTCGGACTCATGCTCATCTCAGAGCTTTTGGACAGCGAGACCATCAATACGGTTCAGGCCACATCTTATTTAGATGAGCTCAGTCCGAAGTTTCAAGAGCACCCGATGACCGCCAAGATACGCACTCAAATCAAGGCCGCTAGTGCCAATGGTATCGGCGGTGAGGCCTTAGCTTTTGAGGCCCCTACTCCAGAGGGAACCATGCTTTCTCTCGAACAGGCCATGGGTAAATACACCTTAATTGACTTTTGGGCCTCTTGGTGCAAGCCTTGTCGCATGGAAAACCCCAATGTGGTGCGCGCCTACAATACCTATCACGAGCGTGGTTTGAACATCATCAGTGTTTCTCTAGATCGTGAAGGCCAAAAAGACCGCTGGATTAAAGCCATCGAAGACGACAATATGGACTGGTACCACGTCTCTAATCTTCAGTTTTGGCAAGAACCGATTGCTCGTGCCTATGGCGTAAGGAGTATTCCAGCGACTTTCCTTATTGACGAAAACGGTATAGTTATCGCCAAAGATTTACGTGGACAGGCTCTAGTGAACACCCTAGAATCGTTAATGCCTGCGCCTTAGGTTTAACTTTCGTCGAGGCTTGTTTGTTTATGAAAAATCAATTCATGTTATTAAGCGGGATAAAAAGATTAGGATTGAGCTATTCCGGGATTTTTGCATCTGGGCTGTTACTTTTGACACTTTACGGTTGCCCTCAAGAGCGCGACCCTCAAGACATGGCTTTGGCTGATTTAGAATATCAATGGAGTCAAATTTTAGCTTTGGTCCAAAGCGCGCCTTGTGAAGACCCTGCGCAGTGGTCATACACCCCTTATGGCAGTAAAGCTTGTGGCGGTCCACAAGGCTATTTGGCCTATCCACTAACCATAGATGTGGATCGATTTTTAAATTTAGTAGAGCAATATCGCCAAGCTGAAAATCAGTATAATATTGATTTTAATATCGCCTCTCCATGCGACGCACCGCTAGAGCCCACAGGAGTCGACTGCGTGGATCAGTTACCAGTATTGTTGTATGATTGATTTGGTTATCTGTGGATTCAGCCAACCACTGAGTTTAACTTCTAGTGTGAGCTATCCTGGATTAAAATATTTTAAATCAACCCCTTTTGCTCGAGTAAGTAAAGCAAACCAATGGGCAAAGCCATAAGCACCACCAGCCAAAGATCGGTAACAAGGAGCTCTGGACGCAACAAGAGCATAATGGCATAACCCCCGACCGCGCCTCCGATGTGCGCATCATGACCGATCGAGCCCAGCTGGCGTTTCATACCGTAAATCGAATAAAGCAGATAGAGAATCCCAAAAAGCCAAGCCGGAATCGGGATGGGAATAAAAAATAAATACAAGCCCATATGCGGCATGAGCATGATCGCGGCATACAAAATACCCATCACCGCCCCGCTCGCCCCAACAGCACTGTAGTAGGGCTCGCTACTGTGTCTTTTTAAAGAAAACCAATTGCCCGCAAACAAACTCACCGCGTAGATCAAGATAAAATTCAGCGGACCTACCCCCCAAAGCACCACGT
>OMJU01000154.1 GCA_900299425.1 Candidatus Rokuibacteriota bacterium | reverse complement strand
CGCGGGGCGCTTTTTTAGTATTAAGAACCACACATCAAGCAGTCCTCGTCATTTTCTGCGGCATTTTTTCCTTGAGCTAACATATCGCGTAGCTCTGCTGCCGTCAATGGCTTTTCGTTCACCGCTGAGACCGCTTCTACTTTTGAAGTCGCTGCAGCCACAGGCTCTTTTTTCGCTTCATTGCTCAAAGTAAACTTGATGGCATCCACAGCACTCTTAGTACGCAGGTAGTACATTCCTGTTTTAAGACCACTTTGCCATGCGTAGAAGTGCATCGAAGTCAGCTTAGCCATATTGGCGTTCTCCATAAACAAGTTCAAAGACTGAGACTGATCGATGAAATACCCTCTGTGACGAGACATATCGATGATATCCTTCATAGAAAGTTCCCATACCGTCTTGTAGAGTTCTTTCAAATCTTGTGGAATACCCTCTATATGCTGGATAGAACCATTAGCACGCATGATTTCTTCTTTTAGGGTGTCATTCCAAAGACCCAGACTCACTAAGTCTTCAAGCAAGTGCTTGTTCACCACGATAAACTCTCCTGAAAGCACACGACGTGTATAAATATTTGAGGTATACGGCTCAAAAGCTTCGTTATTACCAAGAATTTGAGAAGTCGAAGCCGTAGGCATTGGCGCTACAAGCAGTGAGTTACGTACGCCATGCTTTTTCACATCTTTGCGCAATTTGGCCCAATCCCATCGTCCGCTGAGTTCTTCGTCTTTGATATTCCACAAATTGTGCTGGAACAAGCCTTCTGAGATAGGAGAGCCTTTGTAAGTCTCATAAGCCCCGTCTTCTTTGGCTTCCTCCATAGAGGCGGTTACCGCAGCAAAATAAAGGGTCTCAAAAATCTCTTGGTTGAGCTGTTTGGCCTCATCGCTGGTAAATGGCATGCGCAACAAAATAAAAGTGTCGGCTAAACCTTGTACCCCAAGACCTACAGGGCGATGTCTAAAGTTTGAGTTTTGTGCCTCAATCACTGGGTAGTAATTGCGATCGATGACTCGGTTCAAGTTTTTGGTCACGCGCTTAGTCACGCGGAACAACTCTTTGTGGTCAAAACTTCCGTTTTTGACAAACATCGGCAAGGCAATCGAAGCGAGGTTACATACCGCTACCTCATCCTCTGAGGTGTATTCGAGGATCTCGGTACAAAGGTTTGAAGAACGAATAGTTCCCAAGTTCTTTTGATTGCTCTTGCGGTTTGCTGCATCCTTATAAAGCATGTATGGTGTTCCTGTCTCAATTTGAGATTCTAAGATTTTTTCCCAAAGTTCACGTGCTTTTATCGTTTTGCGGCCTTTATTATCAGCCTCGTATTGCTCGTACTTGCGCTCAAAGTCTTCACCATAGGTATCGTACAAGCCAGGACACTCATTAGGACACATTAGGGTCCATGTGCTGTCCTCTTGAACACGCTTCATGAATAAATCTGGGATCCACATCGCATAGAACAAGTCACGTGCACGCATTTCTTCTTTACCGTGGTTCTTTTTAAGATCCAAAAAGTCAAAAATATCCGCGTGCCATGGTTCTACGTAAATGGCAAAACTTCCTTTGCGCTTTCCTCCCCCTTGATCCACATAGCGCGCTGTATCGTTAAATACGCGCAGCATCGGTACAATACCGTTTGAGGTGCCATTAGTTCCTGAAATATAAGATCCAGTTGCGCGGATGTTGTGGATGCTTAAACCTATCCCTCCAGCAGATTGTGAAATTTTTGCCGTTTGCTTCAAAGTATCGTAAATCCCATCGATACTGTCGTCCTTCATGGTCAACAAAAAGCAGGAGGACATCTGTGGTTTAGGTGTCCCACTATTAAACAAAGTCGGTGTCGCGTGGGTGAAGAATTTTTTGGACATTAATTCATAGGTCTCTTTGGCCGCTGCCAAATCATCCAAATGAATTCCCACCGAAACACGCATCAACATATGCTGTGGACGCTCGACAATTTGCCCGTTGAGTTTAAGTAAGTATGAACGCTCAAGTGTTTTAAATCCAAAGTAATCATAATTAAAGTCACGGTTATAAATAATGGCAGAGTCTAGCATCTCCGCATTATCTTTAATTACCTTGTAGACTTCATCGCTAAGTAGGGGTGCTTTTTTACCCGTACGAGGATTGACATACTGATAAAGGTCAGTCATCACTTCAGAAAATGACTTTTTTGTGTTTTTGTGCAAGTTCGACACAGAAACACGAGCCGCGAGTATTGCGTAGTCCGGGTGAGAGACCGTCATAGTAGCGGCAACTTCCGCCGCCAAATTATCCAGCTCACTGGTGGTTACCCCATCATAAAGTCCCTCAATGACCCGCATGGCCACTTTTACTGGGTCTACTAACTCATTGAGTCCGTAGCATAGTTTTTTAATTCTCGCGGTGATTTTGTCGAACATCACCGGCTCTTTGTGACCGTCTCTTTTAATTACATTCATTTTGCTAGATGTGTTTTTATATTTAGTTAGTTGTTGTCAATCTTAGAGACACCGAGTCAAGCCAATAATTGGCTTGGCCTCTAGAGTATCCATTAAGCCGCAGTTAGACCTGCGTCTTCCTCCTGTCTAAAAATCAGCGTCGAAGCTAATTTTATTCGATTCTTTGTCTTTGTTGGTCACTCCGGCCTTTTGATATTCTGATACGCGCTTCTCGAAGAAGTTCGTTTTACCCTGCAATGATATCATGTCCATGAAATCGAAAGGGTTGCTGGAGTTGTATTCCTTTTCACAGCCTAGCTCAACCAATAATCGGTCGGTTACAAACTCTAGATACTGTGTCATGAGTTTTGAGTTCATTCCAATCAAACTGATCGGCAATGACTCAGTGATAAATTCGCGCTCAATGTTCAGAGCATCAACGATGATCTCTCTGATACGCTCTTTAGGCACTTTGTTAATCAAGTGATTGTTGTGTAAGTGGACTGCAAAATCACAGTGCACTCCTTCATCACGCGAAATAAGCTCGTTTGAGAAGGTCAATCCTGGCATAAGTCCGCGCTTTTTCAACCAAAAAATCGAACAAAAAGCTCCAGAAAAGAAGATGCCTTCCACGGCAGCAAAGGCAATCAAACGCTCTGCAAAGCTTGGGCTTTCAATCCATTTAAGGGCCCAATCGGCCTTTTTCTTAATGGCCGGAAAGTTTTCGATCGCTTTAAACAGCACATCTTTTTCCTTGTCGTCTTTTACGTAAGTGTCGATCAACAATGAGTAAGTCTCACTGTGGATATTCTCCATCATGATCTGAAAACCGTAAAAGAATTTGGCTTCGCTGTACTGAACCTCATTCACAAAATTCTCCGCAAGGTTTTCGTTTACAATACCATCACTGGCTGCAAAAAATGCAAGAATGTGCTTGATGAAGTAGCGCTCGTCGTCGTTTAACTTTTCTGCCCAATCCGTTAGGTCTTGGTGTAAATCAATCTCTTCGGCTGTCCAAAAACTCGCTTCACTTTTCTTATACCAATCCCAAATATCATGGTGTTGAATGGGAAAAATTACGAATCTGTCTTTGTTTTCAGCTAAAATAGGTTCAACGGCGCTCATGTGTCCTCTTCTTTAAAAATTAAATTTTTTGTGATTACTAGGGACTAACAAATATGAAAAAAATATGAGCGAAGCCCTGAAAAATTAATTATCTCTTTTTAACAAAGTTTTCAACATGTTCAATATTTTTTGGGCGAAAAGAAATTGTTTAAAAGTTTTATAAATAATTGATATTCAATGTTTTATATTTTATAGTGAAAAAAATCACTTGAATCGAAATCTCGAGAAGTTCTCGGGCTCACGGCCCAAAAAACGGGACTTTTTTAAGTTTTTTAACACGGATTTTCGAGACCGAAAATGACGGCCAAACACAGTCAAATTAAAAGTTATTAACGACCTGAAAATGCAACTATGCAATTACTTTGAGGAATAATTTGTGCTCTGGGCTTTATAGGTTTGTGCCACCAAAGACAATTCTTGATACCAATCCTCTCCGAATTTTCGAATCAGCGCCTCTTTGACAAATTGATATACTGGCACTTTTAAAGAAGCGCCTAGCGAACAGGCATCACTACAAATCGGCCAACGGTGATAATTCACTGCGCTGAACTCTGAGTACTCTTGAACGCGTACCGGATATAAATGACAAGAAATAGGTTTCTTCAGATTGACAGCGCCCGCTTTGTGCGCCCGTTCTATGCCGCAATGAGCCGACCCATCCGGGTCAAAATGTGTATACGCACACTCTTTACCCGCCACTAGTGGTGTTTCATATTCTCCAGTTTCTATCTGGACATAGGCCCCTTGCTGTTGGAGGGCTTTTATTCCCGCCTGAGGCAAAAATGGCTCAATTAGACTTTGGTGTTCCCTCAGCCAATGTGCCTCGTCTGAGGTTAGCGGTGCTCCTGCTTCTCCTTCGACACAACAAGCACCTTTGCATGCACTTAAATTACATACAAATTCCTCATCAATAATGGCCTCGGAGACCAAGGTCTTTCCTATTTGAAACATGAATCAAAGATAATATCAATTTAATGTAGTGGAAGCCCACAAAGGATAATTTGTTTGTGTAGTTTTGTGGCAAACTTCTGGCATGGACCTTAATTTAAAAGAAATCTTTACCGCAAGTATGGTGCTTTTCGCCGTAATTGATATTATCGGCAATATCCCCATAGTCATTAATCTGCGTAAAAAAGCCGGGCATATCCACAGTGAAAAGGCCTCAGTAATTGCGGCCATTGTCATGATATTTTTCCTTTTTCTAGGGGAAGAAATTCTACATTTAATCGGTATAAATGTCAATGAATTTGCTGTAGCGGGTTCTTTTATTATCTTTTTTATTGCTTTAGAAATGATCTTAGGGATTACCCTTTTTAAAGATGATGGCAGTTCCCCAGATATGGCCTCGGTTTTTCCCCTAGCTTTCCCTATGCTCGCTGGTCCTGGTACCCTTACAACCTTGCTTTCGTTGCGCGCAGAATTTGCCATTGAGAATGTGATCATTTCTATCATTCTCAATGTTATTGTCATTTATATAGTTCTTAAAACCTCTTCAAAACTTCAAGCCATACTTGGAAAAAATGGTATTGGTATCATTCAAAAGGTATTTGGCGTAATTTTATTAGCAATCGCGGTAAAACTTTTTGCGGCGAACATTCAAGAATTGTTTAATTGACTCAGAACATGAAATATTTCAGATACATTCTGTTGCTGATTGCCGTTGCTTTAATCGTTTATAACGCCACAATAATTGATTTTAAAGCCCCTTTACAAGGAGACAGTCAAATTGCCCTAATAGGGATTTTGGCCTCGGCTTGCGTAATTGTTTTGGTGCTTATATTAATTCAATCCCATCGCGTTAAACAGCGACATGGGGGCCGCTAGTCAAGGGCCTCAATACACTCCACTTGGATGCCTGCCTTTTTCAGGAATAGTGCCCCAGAATCATCCTTGTATGGGGTGTGGTAAACCACACGAACAATGCCCGCCTGGTGGATGAGTTTGCTGCATTGTTGACAGGGCGACATCGTAATATAAAGCGTACTTCCTTTACAGCTCTGCGTAGAAGAGGCGACTTTCAT
>OMJU01000153.1 GCA_900299425.1 Candidatus Rokuibacteriota bacterium | reverse complement strand
TCTATTGCTCAGGGTATGCCATGTCCCGTAGTTTGTGATTTTCGAGCACAGGACGTGGCCCTCGGTGGACAAGGGGCTCCTCTGGTGCCAATAGGCGATCAATTGTTGTTTTCTGATTATGATGCCTGCCTGAATCTTGGAGGCTTTGCTAATATCTCTCACTTGGATTCAGATAGCCAGAGCATAGCTTTTGATTTGTGTCCGTTTAATATTGTTTTGAATTTTTGGGCAAATAAATTAGGCTTAGACTATGATTTCAATGGAGATTTTGCCCGCTCTGGTTCGGTAAATCATCAAGTGCTGCGCCAACTTAACACCTTGTCCTATTACCACTTAAGCCCTCCAAAATCATTGGGGCTGGAATGGGTCCAATCTAACTTTTATCCGCTTTACACGACTTATGAGCTGAGGCCAGAAGATTGGTTGGCTACTGCTGCAGTGCATATGGTCGAGCAAATTCAGAGGGCTTCTCATTCGTTTGAACGTGTTTTAGTTACAGGAGGTGGGGCTTACAATGGATTTGTTATGGATCAACTCGATGAATTATCTGGGGGTAAATTCATTGTGCCAGCCCCAGATCTGATCAATTATAAAGAGGCACTCATTTTCGGATTGCTCGGGGTTTTGCGTTTGAGAAATGAAATAAACTGCTTGTCTTCGGTCACAGGCGCCAGGGGGAATCACAGCAGTGGAGTAATTTGGTTCGCATAATTTGACTTAAACCGAGCGACTAATTCAAAGCCAATTAAAATTGTGACAGTATCAGTCAAAACCATTGTCATAGCGGGTATAAATTTTACTTTAATTTAATCCTAGACCCTCTCAATTTTCTATATTTGTGCGATATGGGTGCCTGCATCGAAGGTTATCTATAAATATCCGATAACGACCAAAAAATCATCGCGACCCATGAGGGAATTGCTCAAAAAATTCGAGGATAAATCTCCAGAAATAGTTTTTCATTGGAAAGACGCAGAGACCGAGGCAGAAGGCTGGACTGTAATCAATAGCTTACGCGGTGGTGCAGCAGGTGGAGGTACTAGAATGCGGGTAGGTCTTGATCAAAATGAGGTCTTGAGTTTGGCTAAAACTATGGAGGTAAAATTCACCGTTTCTGGTCCAGCTATTGGCGGGGCCAAGTCGGGAATAAATTTTGATCCAAGTGATCCACGTAAAAAGGGCGTTTTACAGCGCTGGTATCGTGCAGTCTCTCCGCTGCTTAAATCTTATTATGGTACTGGTGGTGACATGAATGTCGATGAGATTCATGAGGTTATTCCTATCACTGAAGAAAGTGGTGTCTGGCATCCACAGGAAGGGGTATTTAACGGCCATTTTAGTCCGACTGAGGCCGATAAAATTAATCGCATCGGGCAATTGCGCCAAGGGGTTATTAAAGTGGTTGAGAACCCGGAATATTCCCCTGATGTGTCCCGTAAGTATACTGTTGCCGATTTAATTACTGGCTATGGCGTCTCTGAGGCCGCACGTCATTATTACGAAATATTCGGAGGATCCATAAAAGGCAAACGCGCCATTGTGCAGGGTTTTGGCAATGTTGCCTCGGCCGCAGCCTATTATTTGGCCCAAAGTGGGGCACTTATTGTCGGAATTATTGACCGCGCTGGAGGAATCATCAATGAAGAGGGTTTGACCTTTGAAGAAGTCAAAGAGCTTTTTCTCAATAAAAATGGTAACACTTTGGTAGGAGATAATCTGTTAAGTTTTGATGCCGTAAATGAGCGTATTTGGAATATTAAGGCCGATATTTTTGCGCCTTGTGCCGCTTCTCGTTTGATCACAGAGGCACAAATACAATCACTTATTTCATCGGGATTAAATGTGGTAAGCTCTGGCGCCAATGTTCCATTTGCGGATCGAGAAATATTTTTTGGACCGATTATGGAAGCTACCGATAAACAAATTAGCTTGATCCCTGATTTCATCAGTAATTGCGGTATGGCCCGGGTGTTTGCTTACTTTATGGAAAAGCGAGTGGCCATGACTGATGATGCCATTTTTGAAGATGTTTCCAAAACAATTAAAAACGCCTTGCAAAAGGTTTATGCTCAAAATCCGGATCCGCGAAATATCAGTGCTACGGCCTTTGAAATTGCCCTCAAACAACTTATTTAAATCATATAAAACTTCTATGGAATCTTTGATAATTCTCATTTTCGTTATTGGTTATTTAGCCATTACTCTCGAGCATCCACTTCGCTTGGATAAAACAGTCCCCGCCTTAATTATGGCGGCCCTTATTTGGGGGGTGCTTGCCGTAGGTTTCGGGCTCGGTTGGTTTGAGGTAATCGATACTGAAGGGTCAATTTTTAATGCTTTAACCGCAGGCGAAGGGGCGATGCATGGATTCGAACAAACCTTATTGCATCACCTGGGCAAGACAGCAGAAATCTTGATCTTCTTAATAGGTGCTATGACTATTGTCGAAATAATTGACTTACACTGCGGTTTTGAAGTGCTTAAAGGGGCGGTGAAAACCGACAGTAAGAAATCCCTGCTATGGATTATCGGGATTCTGGCCTTTGTGCTTTCGGCAATCATTGATAATTTAACCGCCACTATTGTTTTAGTGACTTTGTTGCGCAAGTTGATCAGTGACAAAACTGATCGTATTTGGTACGCTTCACTGGTAGTCATCGCAGCGAATGCGGGAGGAGCTTGGTCTCCAATAGGTGATGTAACAACCACCATGCTATGGATTGCTAAAAAAGTCTCGGCTGCGGGACTCATTGAATTTGTGGTATTGCCGTCAATATTGTGTTTTGTTGTGCCGTTTTTTATCGCTTCATACCTCAAACCGTTTCAAGGAAAAATAACAGTTGCTGATGCGGAAGATCAGGAGGCACAGCGATTGTTGAGCAGCAAAACTATGCTATATCTCGGTCTTGGAATGATTGTTTCTGTCCCCGTTTTTAAAACATTGACACATTTACCTCCATATATCGGTATGATGTTAGCGGTTGGGGTTGTATGGTTGGTTTCAGAATACATTCACCCAGAGGAGGATTTTAGTAAAGAACGTCGTCATTTGTATTCGGCACACAAAGCCTTGTCACGTATTGAGCTATCGAGTATTTTATTTTTCTTGGGAATCCTCATGGCAGTTGCCGGCCTGGAGTCTTTGGTTTATGGAGCGACTCAAAGCGGTGAATCTGTGGGAACCTTGAGGTATCTTGCCGAAACGCTTCAAGGCGCTATCCCGAACCAAGATGTGGTCGTGATTTTGTTGGGTATGTTCTCAGCAGTTATTGATAATGTGCCACTTGTTGCTGCCTCAATAGGTATGTACGACGCCCCGATGGATTCTGTTCTGTGGCATTTTATCGCTTATGCTGCGGGTACCGGAGGCAGTTTGTTGATCATAGGCTCTGCAGCTGGTGTTGCGGCTATGGGCATGGAGCGTATTAACTTTATCTGGTATTTAAAGAAAGTGGCTTGGCTCGCCTTTGTCGGATTCTTGGCGGGTGCTGGTTTGTTTTTATTTATTGAACGCGTTCTTTTTCACCACGTTTAACAATTTCGTTTAGCCCTTAGCGTTCTTTTAGAAAGATTTTTTATGAAATTATTGATGCCAATCTTGCTCAGTCTGCAAAATGAAGTCTCTGTAGACCAAGAGACAGCAGAACAAACTTTGTCCCTATTGGAGCTGATATTAAGTGGGGATTTAGGGGGTCAAATCATCATCGGATTATTGTTTGTGCTGTTGTTAGTAGCCCTTTATATTTATTTTGAACGCTTGTCTGCGATCAAAGCGGCAAGTAAAACTGACCCAAATTTTATGAGTCAGATCCGCACCTATATCCTTTCTGGTAAACCTGAAGAGGCCAAAGGACTTTGTCGTCAACATCAGACGCCTGTGGCGAGATTAACTGAAAAAGGTATTTCTCGGATGGGCCATCCTTTAGAGGACATCAATTCAGCCATTGAAAATGCTGGACGCCTTGAGGTCTACGCTTTGGAAAAGAACGTAAGTATTTTAGCCACCATTTCAGGAGCGGCCCCAATGATTGGTTTTTTGGGAACGGTCATTGGGATGGTTTTAGCTTTTCATGAATTAGCCAATAGCAGCGGTCAAGCAGAAATGGGTGCTTTGGCCGAAGGTATTTACACGGCGATGACAACCACTGTGGCGGGACTTATCGTGGGTATTGTGGCTTATATGGCGTACAACCATTTGGTGGTAAAAACAGATAAGGTAGTGCATCAAATGGAGGCTACGGCAGTAGATTTTATTGACTTGTTAAACGAGCCAGCCTAATGAATTTGCGCGGACGCAATAAAGTTAGTGCTACCTTTAGCATGAGCAGTATGACAGATATCGTCTTTCTGCTGCTAGTGTTCTTCCTATTGACCTCTCCAGCTATAACACCTAATGCCCTTGATTTGCTTTTGCCTCAGGCCAAAGGTAAATCAAGTAACCAGCATCAAGCATCGGTGAGTATTACAAAAGATGGTGCTTACTATGTGAACAAAGAACGCATTGCCAAAGGCCAACTTGAGCCAGCATTAAGAGCGGCCTTAAAATCACAGGCAAAGCCAACGCTCATTTTAAGAGCCGAGCAGGGCGTTCCCATCGAGCAGGTAGTCTACGTTATGGATATAGCTAATCGAAAAAGCTATCAGGTCGTTTTGGCCGTAAATCCAGAATAGCATGACTGTGGATTTAGATGTTCATCAGCGCAAAGGAGTCCTAAAAACCGTCCTTACCGGGATAGGGCTCTTCCTCGTGCTGCTTTTTTTTGGACTAAGGCATTTTGATCCACCATTGCAGCGTGGCATTATCATCGCCTTAGGCAGTCCCGATGGAACGTCGAACCAAAGTAACAGTACTGCAGGAGAAAATGCCCAATCTGCCACAGCGCAAGAAGCCTCGACAGAATTAGAGGTTACAGAGGTTGACCCTGCAACTACAGAGTCACAATTAGAGAATTCTGCTGAGAATCTGACCGAGACGGCAACCCAATCAGAGACCCAAACCGAGCAAGAAGTCCTTGACGAATCCCCTGCGACCATTGAGGAACTATTGGTCGACGAATCATCTGAGGTTTCTGTAGCGCAACAATCTGAGCCCAAGCCTGACGCTGCCACATCAGATGCCTTAAAACGAATTTTGGGGGGTCAAAGCGCTGCTTCAAAGGCCGATTCCGCCAGCGGGGATTCGTCCCAAAATAATGAAACTGCTTTTGGGTCTGAGGACGGCAGTCCCTTATCTGATAGCCCTTATAATTTGGGGATTGGTCTTGATGGTGATGGTAATTATTTACTTGGAGGTCGCCGTGCACTTTATAAAGAAATCATTGTGCAAGAGTGCAATCAAGCCGGACGTGTCGTGGTGAGTATCGAAGTCAATCAACAAGGTCAGGTCATCACTGCCATGCCCGGAGTACGAGGCACCACAAACAATGCCCCTTGTCTTTTAGATCCAGCTCGTCGCGCCGCTTTAGCCACTAAATTTAATCCAGATCCCAAGGCGCCATCGCGACAAATCGGGAAAATAATTTATGTTTTCAGACTATCTCAATAAATGCCGCGCGCTGCTATGGGGTAAATGAATTATCTTTAGTGCATAAACTCATTTTATGCGCTATTTTATCTCCCTTCTTTTATTAATTTTTGTTTCTAGTTGTGCCGATTTTCGGGATACCCTAACCCTCAAAGGCTCGGATCACCCTGAGTTAAGACCAAATGATTGGATGTTCATGCAGCGGGCTTATCCGTCGGGTCGATTAGACCCACAGGCAAGGCGTCAGGCAATGCTGCAAAAGCGATCCATGACTACCTCTGGAGGCAACTGGAATCCTGTAGGTCCTTTAAATATTGGAGGTCGAATTAGCGATATCGAAATGGTGAGCGCTCAGGAGTATTATGTGGCTGCAGCCTCAGGTGGTGTTTTTAAAACTACCAATGCCGGAACTGACTGGGTCCCTGTTTTTGATGGTCAAAATTCCTTATCCATAGGGGATATAGCCATTGATCCGAGCAATTCAAATCACATTTGGGTGGGCACAGGAGAGGTCAACGCTGGTGGAGGATCTTTGGCCTACGATGGGGATGGTGTCTATTTTTCAACAGATGGGGGTCAAAGCTGGACCAATCAAGGACTCTCAGAGGTGGGGAATATTGGTAAAGTTCTCATAGATCCAAATAATGCTCAAAACATTTTTGTCGGGGCCATGGGGCCATTGTTTAGAAACGACGCTAATCGTGGCGTTTACCGCAGTCAAGATGGAGGTCAGACTTGGACCCAGTCACTTTTTGTAAGTGATTCAACTGGCATAGTGGACATGGCCATGCATCCAACCAATGGTCAAATTATATATGCTGCAGCGTGGCAAAGAGTACGTCGTCCACAATATCGCTCCTATGGGGGCGAGACTTCAGGGCTTTATCGCTCACTTGATGGAGGAGACAGTTGGACGGAGTTGACCAGTGGATTACCCACGGGAGCCAATCAAAAAGGGCGCATCAGTATAGCCATTGCCCCTTCAAATCCGGATGTTTTGTATGCCCGTTACGCCGATGCGACTGGCAATATTCAGGGCGTTTATCGCACGAGCGATGGTGGCGATTCTTGGACCGCAATGAATTCAGGTGCATTGAATAATGTCGGGTTTCACTGGTGGTTTCGTGGTATTATTATTGACCCAACTGATGAGAATACCATTTATAATGTGGATTTTCAAGTGCAAAAGTCAACAGATGGAGGCAATAACTGGTTTGGGGTCTTTAATAATGTGCATGTGGATCAGCACGCCCTTGCATTTGATCCTAATGACTCGAATAACCTAGTGCTGGGAAATGATGGCGGCGTATACTTTAGTCCAGACGGCGGGAGTACATGGACCAAAGATCAGCAGTTGCCCATTACGCAGCTTTATAGGTGTTATGTAGACCCGTCTAGCGCTGAGGGAATTTACTTAGGGGCACAGGACAACAGCACGCATCGAACCCTCACTGGTGGACCGGATGATTATGAAATCATTTACGGCGGTGATGGATTTCAGCCCCTTGTCGACCCGAACAACGGGAATGTAATTTTTGCCCAATATCAATATGGCAATATTGCCAAATCAACCAACAACGGAGCCAGTTTTATTGGAGCCACGGCAGGAATATCTGGGGCAGATCGCAAGAATTGGGATACCCCCATAGTCTTTGACCCTCAAAATGCGCAAGTCATGTATACGGCTACCCAGCGCGTTTACCGGACGGAAAACGCAGCGGGCCTTTGGACGGCAATTAGCGGGGACCTCACTAATGGCGCTGGAGGAGGCAACTTAAATTATGGTACAGTGGTGGCTTTGGATGTGTCACCATTTAACCCCGAAAAAATTCTTGCGGGTACGGATGACGGAAACGTATGGATGACCCTGGATACAGGAGTAACCTGGGAATTACTCTCTGAAGATTTGCCTGCGCGCTGGGTGACTAAGGTATTGCACTCTGTGACTCATCCAGGTACTTTATTTGTAACCCTATCAGGGTACCGTTATGGCACGGATGAAGGTCATGTTTACAAGAGTTATGACAATGGTCAAAACTGGATTGATATCTCCACAGGGCTCCCTGATGTACCCGTAAATGATATTGTTCAAGATAACGATGGACGGCTTTTTGTAGGAACCGATATTGGTGTTTTTGGTTCCGGCGATGGAGGAGAGAGTTGGAGCGCTATTGGGGTTAATTTGCCGTCAGTGGTAATCAATGACATGCATATTCACCAGGGCACTCAGGAATTATTTATCGCGACTTATGGCCGCTCGGCGTACCGCCTCGCTTTAAATGAAATCATATTGGGGGCAAACACTGATGCTGCAGCTGAGCAGGCCCGTCTATGGCCAAATCCAGCGCGTGACCGGTTACATTTCGAGTTAGAGGAGCCTTTAAATGACCCCCAGCTGATGCTTTACAGCGCCCAAGGACAAATGCTCCGGCAATTTACCTGCCTTACGCTCGATTGCACTCTGGATCTTGAGGGATTAGCACCGGGTATGTATTTTATCAACTATGGTACACCTCAGGGGCGTATTTCTGAAAAGCTCATTATTCGATAAGATTTCGACGGAATAAAGATTCCTGAAAGCGATATGAATCAAACCTTTTCTACTTACGAAGATGCTGTACAATGGCTTTTTATGCAATTGCCGCAATACCAGCGACAGGGTGCGGCCGCTTATAAGCCTGGACTGGAGCGCACTGAGCGTTTGATGGCTTATTTGAAAAATCCTGAGCGGGGCTTTAAATCGATCCATGTCGCGGGAACTAATGGCAAGGGTTCTACATCTCATATGTTGGCATCGGTCTTGCAGGCTGCTGGTTATCGGGTAGGTCTTTATACGTCGCCCCATCTCAAGGATTTTCGCGAGCGTATTCGTATTGACGGTGAACCAATACCAGAATCTGCCGTGCTTAATTTTGTTCAAGATCATGCCACAACCTTCGACAAAATGGGTTTGTCTTTTTTTGAAATGACCGTGGGACTCGCCTTCGAATATTTTTCAAAATCGGATGTCGACATCGCAATTATTGAAACTGGTATGGGCGGGCGTTTGGACAGTACAAATGTTATTACTCCGATTTTAAGTGTGATTACTAATATTGGGCTTGACCATATGCAGTTCTTGGGGGGAACTCTTGAGGCCATTGCGCGCGAAAAGGCCGGGATCATTAAGACAGCTGTCCCAGTGGTCATTGGACAATACACTCCCGAAACTTTGGCAGTCTTTGCATCTATTACTAGGCAATTACAGGCGCCAATGGTCAAGGCACAAGATCAAGACCATCCGGAATATCAAAGCGATTTAATCGGCACTTATCAGCAGCATAATAAAAAGACAGTGTTGACTGCTTTGGATTTACTCAAGTCTTTAGGTTATCAATTTCAGGAACGACATATCGTAAAGGGTTTGGGGCAGGTCCAAAAATCTACTGGGCTCATGGGCCGTTGGCAGGTAATCGGTCAAACCCCAATGATTATTTGCGATACGGCGCACAATATTGATGGGCTCGCCATGACCATGGCTCAGTTAAGGGGATTAAACACACCCCATATGCATTTGGTCTTGGGCTTTGTAAACGATAAGGCATTGGATCAGATCTTTGATTGCTTGCCTCAATCAGGGCTTTATTACTATTGTGCAGCCAGTAATCCACGGGCTATGCCAGCAAGTGATTTAAATGAATTGGGTCAGAGAAAGGGCCTTGAGGGTCGCGAGTTTGATACAGTACTTGAGGCCTTTAATGCCGCGAATTCACAAGCCAACCCTGAGGATGTTATTTACGTGGGAGGGAGCACCTTTGTGGTGGCTGAGGTTTTGTAGTTTTTTATGAAATTTTGTTGGGCCATAATAAAAACTAATTTATATTTGCAGCCGCTTTGGTTGTCAAGGCAACCACATCGGGCGCTTAGCTCAGTTGGTTCAGAGCACCTCGTTTACACCGAGGGGGTCGGGGGTTCGAATCCCTCAGCGCCCACATCAAAAATCCTGATGTCGAACATCAGGATTTTTTGTTCACGTGCCCTCAGATGTTTTTTAAAACCTTGATTTTAATTACTTTTGAGATCACTTTTGGGTCATTAACTCAGTTGGTTCAGAGTGTTACCTTGACAGGGTAGAAGTCACTGGTTCGAATCCAGTATGACCCACATAAAGTAAAATCCCAGCACCATAAAGGCGCTGGGATTTTTTTATTTGGTTTTTACGTAAGTAATGCTTGTGCCCATTACTTGTGCGCACATTGATCATGCACAGAATTAAAAAGACACCATCATGTCTTTTCATCTGCTCAATTTTGGCGTATTACTCAATAAAAACTGTATTTAATAATCTCTCTAAGGCCATACCGCGAGATCCTTTAATCAAGATGGATCCATGTTTTGGGGGCTGGGTAACTAAATGCTCTTCTAAAGATTTGTAGTCCTTAAAACAAGAGGTTTTTGCGGGGTCAAACTTTGTCTGACTAAAGTTTACCCCAGAGAGGTAAATCTGATCAAAACCCAACCGCTCGATCTGATTAACGATCATTTGATGCTCCAGCGCAGCCTCTTGCCCAAGTTCGAACATGTCCCCTAAAATTACCGCTTTAGATCCGCTGCCAGACGTTTTTGAAAAGTGATCAAGGGCAAGTTGCATGCTCGATGGATTGGCGTTATAAGCATCCATAATTAAATTATAGGAACCGCGTTTCATTCCTTGTGAGCGGTTCATCCTTGGGGTGTATTGTTCCAAGGCCGATTTTATCATTTCCCAAGAAATATCAAAATATTGGGCAATCTCGATCGCGGCAATAACATTAGGGGTGTTGTAGTTTCCGATTAGCTGTGTTTGGACCGCACCCTTTGGTCCTGATAGTGCCAGGGTAGCTTGAGCAGTATGGCCTTGAGAATGCGCCTGGATAGAGCTGGGTTCTGAATACATCTCCCACTGCTGATTTACATTTAAAATAGTGCGGGACATGTCCTTGGTGCGCTTTAATTGCTCGTGGTCTGTGGATTGTACAAACATCCTGCCGTTTGTTTGATGCAAGTAGTCAATCAATTCAGACTTACCTTTTATCACCCCTTCAACCCCGCCGAACCCTTCTAGGTGGGCCTTGCCATAATTAGTGATATAGCCAAAGTTGGGCTCAGCGATTTGGCATAAAAATTCAATTTCCTTTTGGTGATTGGCGCCCATCTCCACTATGCCAAGCTCGGTGCTTTGGTCCATTCTTAAAAGGGTGAGGGGTACTCCAATATGGTTGTTTAAATTACCCAGAGTTGCCGCACAATTAAATTTTTGAGATAGCGTGGCATGCAGCAGTTCTTTGGTGGTAGTTTTACCATTACTACCGGTTAAAGCCAGTATGGGCAGGTTTAATTTCCGTCTATGATGGGTGGCGAGTTCTTGTAAAGATTTTAGCGCGTCATCAACAATCAATATCCGATCCAGGTATGGGCCTAAAGACGGTTCAGCGTAAAGTTTGGTGTCATCCATCATTACAAAGGCTGCCCCAGCTTCTAAAGCAGAAACGCTAAATGTGTTGCCATCAAAATTATCCCCTTTGAGGGCCACAAAAAAACAACCTTTGGAGAGCTTTCGCGTATCAGTAGATACCTCGGAACTCTGCAAATAGCAGTTGTAAATATTATCTAGGGTCGCCCGCTCTGTCATTGTATTTAAAGATATAAAAAAACCCTTCAACAAGGTTAAAGGGTTTTTATGAGATTATTAGTTGAAGCCTAGTTATTACGTGGTCTTTTCCCTTTTTTAGCTTTGCTGCCTAATCGAGACATAGCACAACGGAAACCGATATAATCAGTAGCCATGTCTTGTGGGAAATAACGACGTTGGGCTGGATCTAACCAGTAGTCGCGGTCTCTCCATGATCCTCCTTTGTAGACACGAACCTCGTTGTTTACAAGTGATGTTCTCTTGGAAGATCTATCGTATTCGCGTACAAGATTCCCTTGCTCGTCAGCCTCTACTTTGTGTTGAGGAGAGTTGTACATTCTTTTACCATCGGCTACGGTGTTGTCATCTTCACCGCCAAAAGATTGATAATTTCTGGTTGATTTTTTATCTCCATCTCTAAAGTCACGGTTGTCACTTTCTGAGAAATTCGTACGTAAGTAAGTTTCGTTTTCGTCTACAGGGACTTTATAAATTTCTCCTGGCAAGTCACGCGCGACGATTTTACCATTGCTCAATGTATCGTATAATATTGAGTCTATACGAACCACCATTACCTTTCCATCAGCGTCGATTGCATTTTTGGTGTAGATGTTACCACGATAATAATTGAAGTCATTGAATTCATCATCGACTATAGGACGATAGACATCGGCAACCCACTCAGCGACATTACCTGCCATATCGTAAAGTCCAAAGTCATTAGGCTCATAAGATCCAACTTCTGCGGTGATGTCCGCCCCATCGTCGCTCCAACCTGCGATTCCACCGTAGTCACCGTCGCCTTGCTTAAAGTTGGCGAGTTGATCGCCACGACTGCGTCGATCAGAAGAACGCGTATATTGTCCTTCCCAAGGATATTTCTTTTTACCGCGATAAATGTTGTAATCTCGAATACCTACTAGGCCTAATGCAGCATATTCCCATTCCGCTTCGGTCGGTAGTCTGTAATCGGGCATTAAGAGCCCATCTTTATTTTGAACGTAAAGGTTTGTGCTGTCTTGACTTCTTCTGGCCAAATTCTCAGAATACTTACCACCTCTTGTGATGGAGTCATTTCCTCCATAAACTTGGGTTGGGGAGGCTAAATAAGTCTCTGTGCTGAATCCAGAACCTGGATCATTGTTGAAACGAGCCCCACGCACGGTCACCCCATTTTGCTCAAGAATCAACTCATTCACGCGGTCTGTGCGCCAGTTAGCAAATTCTACAGCTTGAATCCAACTCACACCCACAACTGGATAATTAGCATAGGCTGGATGACGTAGATAATTATTGGTCATCACTTCATTATAGCCCAAACGATTACGCCAAACAAGGGTATCGGGTAAGGCCCCGTTGTAGATGTTTATAAAGTTTTCGTTTGTCGGTGGAAAAACATTTTTCAACCAATCAAGATATTCTAAATACATGAGGTTAGTCACCTCAGTTTCATCCATGTAAAAAGATTGAACGTGCTGCTGTACTGGACTGTTGTTCCAATCATGCATTGGGTCGTCTTGAACACGTCCCATGGTAAATGTACCTCCTTCGACAAAGACAAGGCCTGGTCCAGTTTCTTGTTCTCTTGTTTTTGGGTCGTACTGGAATCCACCTTCTTTTGAGTTTAAAGCCCAGCCTGTGGCTCGAGAGCTGTTCGAATAATCACGTGATTTTCCACAACCAATTAAAGTGGTTGCAGTCAAAATCAACACACATAGCTTGATTCCAAAGTTTTTGTTGACGTTCATAGTATCGTAAAAAAGTAAAAATATTGGCTCCGCAATATACTAATTAACGCTTAAAGCACAATATTATTTTTCGAATTACAGAAACGTGCTTAAGCGAATGTATCCAAGGGTTAACGCGTAGTATTTCTATTTATTTTACAACTCGGGTATTTTTAAAAAAACAAGTGGAAACTTGTTATACTAAGCTTATATTTGAGGCGTTATGCCATTGATGAGGAAAAGAGGCTTATTATTATTGTTTTTGATGATCGGTTCTGTGGTCTTTGCCCAGTCCAAAAAGCTCACCTTACCTTGGTCTCAGCAAGTCAAAAGCGTTACTAGAAATGCCACTGATCGGGCCGAAAAGACCGTAAGTCAATCCTTGAATCTTCGATGGGATGAGCAAGGCCCTGAATACGCCGAGCGCTGGCTAGATCGTGGTCCAGTATCGCAACAGGACGTGCTTATCAATAATTTGGTTTGGGGCGAGCCCAGTGCAAAAGATCAACAAATGTTGGGCTCAGCCACCTTGCCAACTACCTTTAGTGTTTCAATTAAATCAGCTAAGGCCTGCGAAAATTGGTTTACCACCGCGATTTTCAATCCTTTTATCCGTCAAAACGGACGTGTTCGAAAAATTCAATCTTTTGAAGTCAGTTATGAATACTCCTTCCAAATAAAGGGTAATCGCGCCCCAGGTATTTATAATTCCGTTTTATCTCAGGGCAATTGGCATAAGTTTGAAGTCGATCAAACAGGTGTTTACAGCTTAGATCGCGCATTTTTAAGCAGCATGGGAATGAATCCGGCATCAATTAATCCTGAACTGATAAAAATTTATGGACACGGCGGTAAGCCCATTCCACTGTCTAATAGCCAGGCCCAATACTATGATTTGCCTGAAATTCCTATTAAAGTTGTGGGGGGTGAAGATGGTAGTTTTGACTCGGGGGACTATATTTTATTTTACGCCCAGGGTATCATGGGCTACGATGAGGAAAATGACAGTCATTTTAACCCCTATGCTGAAAAGGTCTATTACTACATTACAGCAGATGGCCTGCCTGGTTTGCGCATTGAGCCCATGGTCGAGCCCGCGGAAAATGCAGCCATTATTTTCGAACAATATCAGGAGTTGCAATACCATGAGCGTGATCAATACTCTCCAGCTAAGGTGGGACGCCGCTGGTTTGGGGACCGATTTGACATACAAAATCAGCAGGAATACAATTTTAATTTTCCCGGACGTGTGGTATCTGAACCCGTGAAGGTCAAAGTACGTGCTGCAGCAGCTTCGGAGGTGCCGACGAGTTTACAAGTCAATGTCAATGGGGCTACAGTAGATCCATTGACCTTTAATGCGATTAATGACCCAACCTTACTCAGTGTAGATTCGTTTACGCAAGAATTTCAATTATCTGGTGAGACAGTGAATGTCTCATTGAATTACAATAACTCCGGAAATCCGGCAAGTATTGGCTATCTCGATTATATCCAGGTAACGGCAACCTTACCCTTGCGCGGCAATGGGAATACTTTTGAATTTTTTAACAAGGCCGCCATAAGTTCAAATGGTGTGGGCATGTATCGCATGAGTCAGGCCCAAAATATTCAAGAAGTTTGGGCCATAGACGATTTATATAATGTTCGCTATAAGTTAAACGATGGGCAGTCAGAGGTCTTTTCTTTTAAAACAGTTTTAGGGACAGCAACCCGCTATGCAGCGATTACCGCCGGGGATTTTTTAGAGCCCAGACGTGCAGATGATTCCTCTGTTGCCAATCAAAATATTAAAGGGACTGTGTTTAACGGGCCCGGTGGTTTTCAAGATATCGACTATATCATCGTAAGCCCACGCAGTCTTTCCGCTGCAGCCGAGCAGCTCGCCTCACACCATAGAATGCGTTCAAATTTGAGTGTTCGCGTGCTTACTACCGAGGATATATATACTGAATTCAGTTCAGGCAAACAGGACATTGGCGCTATCCGCAATATGGTGCGTTACGTCTATGAAAACGCAAGTGCACCTGATCGAAAAATACGCTACCTGTGTCTGTTTGGCGATACCTCTGTGGATTTTAAAGATCGACTTAACGGGAATAACAATATGGTGCCCACTTATCATACGCTCTCGAGTGTTGATACCTTTAATTCATTTATGTCTGATGATTTTTTTGGCATGATGGACCCCGATGAGGGGACCATGTCCTCGGCGCATTCATTGGATATTGCTGTAGGTAGAATTCTGGTCGACGATCCTGCCCAAGCGCAACGCATTGTTTCTAAAATCACTTCTTATAATAACGAAGCGTCCTACGGTTCTTGGCGGAATAATTTTGTGGTAATTTCTGATGATGTGGACATAGGATGGGAATACCGCGCTTTGGAAGTCACTTTGGATTCAATTGCCGATCGGGTCAGTGCAGAAAAACCTTTTATCAATGTCAAAAAAATTCACCTTGACGCTTTTCAACAAGAAACCTCGGCTGGAGGGAATCGATATCCCGAGGCGCGTCAGGCTATTGAAAACGCCATTGAAGTTGGGGCACTTGTCGTCAATTACTTTGGGCATGGAGGAGAAGATGGCTTAGCCAAAGAATTTATCTATACAAAAGAGACGGCTCAAGAGCTGCGCAATGAGGACCGTTTACCGTGTTTTGTAACGGTTACCTGTGAGTTTTCAAAATTCGACAATCCCCTGAGGATTACAGCTGGAGAACTTACATTTTGGAATGAACAGGGCGGAGCAGGTTCCTTGATAACCACTACAAGATCCGTGAGTGTTACTTTGGGCGTAGATTTCAATACCTTGTTGTCTGAATATCTTTTTGGATTTGGTGAGGATGTACCTCCTGCTCCCGCCGAAGCATTGCGCTTGACCAAGAACCTCATTGGGTCCAATAACAAAAGGGTAATTTTTTACATAGGGGACCCTGCAATGCATTTGGCCTTTCCAAAAAAGCAAATACGATTAACCGCAATCAATGATCAGCCATTAGGCCTTGCTAATGATACGCTGCAGGCGCTGAGTCGCGTAAAACTCAGTGGACTTGTCTTGGATCCTCAAGGAAATCCTTTGCCCGGCTACAACGGGGTGCTTCAGGTCAAAGTTTTTGATAAGGAACTGCAACGATCAACCCTGGGAAATGACGGAATTCGAGATAATGGCACTGATTACGATGGCGATGGCAACACCACAAACCTGCTGCTGATGGAATTTACCACCTTGGGTGAGGTTTTATTTAATGGACAGGCCACGGTGAGTCAAGGCGCCTTTGATGTCGAATTTATTGTGCCTCGAGATATTCAGGTTCCGGTAGGTTCGGGAAAAGCGAGTTTTTATGCCAAACGCGCTGGAGCTTTTGAAGATCAAGCGGGCTATAATCTCAATATCCTCGTTGGGGGACTTAATGAAAATGCCCCGCAAGATAATGTGGGGCCCGAAATTGAGCTGTTCATGAATGATGAAAACTTTATTTCCGGAGGAACCACTAATGATAATCCTATCTTATTGGTGAATTTGAGTGATGACAGTGGTATGAATACAACAGGAGGTATTGGCCATGATTTAATTGCCATTCTGGATGGAGATACAGCCAACCCCTATGTGTTAAACGAGTATTATCAGGCCAATGTTGATGATTTTTCAAAAGGGAAAGTTCAGTTTAAACTTCGGGATTTGGAAGACGGTCCTCATAGTTTGCAAGTAAAGGCCTGGGATACGTATAATAATTTTTCGGTAGCGACCATTGATTTTATCGTCAGTGGCGGGGATGCAATCAAGATTTCTAGAGTTTTGAATTATCCGAATCCATTTGTGGATTACACCGAGTTTTGGTTCAATCACAATAGACCATTCGAGCCGCTCGACGTTAGTGTGCAAGTTTTTTCAGTTTCCGGTAAGTTGGTTTGGAACCACCATCAGACAATAATGACTGAAGGCTATTTGTCACGTGATATTATTTGGAATGGTCGGGATGATTTTGGGGATAAAATAGGGAAAGGGGTTTATGTTTATAAACTAACTGTGCGCTCCTCTTTGAGTGGCAAAACTGCCGAGAAATATGAAAAGCTGGTCATTTTATAAATAATTAAAAAAGTATATTTGTTAAAATTTATTCGATATGAAGAACAGATTGTTGATAGTTTTTTTGGCGGTGATGTTGGCGCAAAATATGTTTGCGCAGGATGAAATTCCGCCACAACCCATCACTACAGGGGTGCCGTTTTTGCTAATTGCTGCTGATGCTCGTGCTGGTGGCATGGGTGATATCGGCGTAGCCACTTCTGCTGATGCCTTTGCTCAGCAATGGAATCCATCAAAATATGCCTTTTCTTTAGCAGAGCAAGGGTTTGGCGTGACTTACACGCCTTATCTAAGCAGTCTAGTTAACGATATATTTTTAGGTAATTTGACGTATTTCAACCGGATCAATGAGCGCAGTGCTTTTGCCGGTAGTTTCAGATATTTTAGCCTTGGTGAAATTGAACTCCGCGATACTTTTGATCAAGAGCCATTGATTCAAAGTCCAAATGAATTTACTTTTGACCTGACCTATGCTTTGCGTTTGAGCGATCGCTTTTCCATGGCCGTCACGGGAAGGTATTTGCGTTCGGATTTGAAAATTCAAGCCTCAACTGAGGATGCTTCTGCTGCAAATTCTTTTGCCGTGGATATCTCTGGTTACTACCAAAGTGAAGAAGTGGCATTCACCGATTTCAACGGCCGTTGGCGTGGTGGATTCAATATTTCGAATATTGGCCCAAAAATCAAGTATGATGAGGTTGGCCAAGAAAACTTCTTGCCGACCAAACTCGGGTTAGGAGCAGGTTTTGATTTTATTTTGGATCAATACAACACCATTGGCGCAAATCTTGAATTGAACAAATTATTGGTCCCTACACCTAAGGATTTTAATGGTGATGGTGTTCTGGATGCCGAGGATGCCGACGAGTACAACAACATCGGATTTATTTCAGGTATGTTTTCTTCTTTAGGCGACGCTCCAGGAGGATTCAGTGAGGAACTCAGTGAGTTTACATGGGCTTTAGGGGTCGAATATTGGTATCAAGATGTGTTTGCATTAAGAACAGGATATTTCAATGAAAGCGAGGACAAGGGGTCACGTAAATTCCTTTCTTTGGGTGCTGGATTTAAGTATACCTCAATCAACATTGACCTGTCATATTTATTCTCTACTTCTCGAGTGCGCAGCCCACTTGAAGGAACACTGCGTTTTGGTCTGACCTTTAATTTGGGAGATACCTATACAGAATACTAGGTTCAAGTTTGATTTTGAGATCCAACTGAATAAAAATCTCAAAGAATTAAATCGACTTAAAGACGTCCATTTGGACGTCTTTTTTTTGCGGCCTTTGGGTTTTGTATAAAGTCAGAATAACGTATTTTTGCGCTGCATCGCGCGCGCGCGAATTCTAATCTTGTTATACGATGAAGAAAATTACCAAACAAACCTACCTCAAGTGGTACGAGGACATGTTGTTCTGGAGAAAGTTTGAAGATAAGCTAGCTCAGGTTTACATCAACCAAAAAGTGCGTGGATTCTTGCACCTCTACAATGGCCAAGAGGCTGTTTTGGCGGGGGCACTGCACGCTATGGACTTGACTAAGGATAAGATGATTACGGCTTACCGTTGTCACGTTCAGCCTATTGGTATGGGTGTTGATCCCAAGCGTATCATGGCGGAATTGTATGGTAAGGGCACTGGAACTTCTCAAGGTTTGGGGGGTTCGATGCACATTTTTTCTAAAGAACACCGTTTTTATGGTGGGCACGGAATCGTAGGGGGCCAAATTCCTTTGGGCGCTGGACTTGCTTTTGCAGATAAATATCAAAATAACGAAGCGGTGACCCTTACCTTCATGGGGGATGGCGCGACGCGTCAAGGGGCGCTGCACGAAACCTTTAACTTGGCTATGTTGTGGAACCTACCGGTAGTATTTTGTGTCGAAAATAATGGTTATGCTATGGGTACCTCGGTAGCCCGTACCGCCAATCACTCTGAAATTTGGAAGCTAGGATTGGGTTATGATATGCCTTGTCGTCCTGTCGATGGTATGAAACCAGAAATGGTGGCTAAAGAATTGGACGAAGCGATCTCAAGAGCGCGAAAGGGTGGTGGACCGACTTTCCTTGAAATTCGCACTTACCGCTACCGTGGACATTCCATGAGTGATGCCCAGCACTATCGTACTAAAGAAGAGGTAAGTAAAATGCAAGAACAAGACCCGATCATGCATGTACTGAATCATATTTATCAGAATAAATGGGCCACAGAGAAACAAATTGCAGAAATTGATCAAAGGGTGAAAGACAGAGTTGCAGAATGCGAGCAGTTTGCTGAAGAATCTGCCTATCCTGAAAAAAGTGTGATGTACGACACTGTATATCAACAAGAGGATTATCCATTTTTACCCCATAAAATATAAGCTATGGCAGAAATCATCACAATGCCGCGACTCAGTGATACAATGGAAGAGGGTACCGTGGCGACTTGGTTGAAAAATGTAGGAGACACTGTAAAGGAAGGAGATATTCTTGCTGAGATTGAAACCGATAAGGCCACAATGGAGTTTGAATCATTTTATGAAGGAACCCTATTACATATCGGTGTGGCTCAAGGCCAGACAGCTGAGGTAGATGCTTTGTTGGCCATCATTGGTGCCCCAGGTGAAGATATTTCTAGTCTTTTGTCGGGTCAGGCCCCTGCAGCCTCCGCAGTTTCCTCAGCATCTGCAGCACAAGCTCCAGAAACGACAAAGTCTGCTGAAAAAGCCGGAGACCAACCTGTTGCAGTGACAACCACTACGGAAAGTACAGCGTCTTCAAGTGCTGATTTACCAGAGGGGGTTTCAGTCATTACCATGCCACGTCTTAGCGACACCATGGAGGAAGGTACAGTTGCGCGCTGGTTGAAAAAGGAAGGGGATACAGTATCCGAAGGTGATATTTTGGCGGAAATCGAGACCGATAAGGCCACTATGGAATTTGAATCCTTTTATAGCGGAACGCTTCTTAAGATTGGTATTCAGGAGGGTTCATCTGCTAAGGTAGACGCTTTGTTAGCGGTACTTGGTCCTGCCGGAACGGACCTTTCTGGGGTAGATTTTGAGCAGTCAGCACCTGCAGCATCTGTGGCTGAGGTCACTCCACCTGCAAAGGACAATACGTCTGTAAAAGATCCAGGTCAGCCCGCAAGCTCGGCTAATACTGCTGCTCAGAGCAATTCTGCTCCGGTAAGCACTTCACCCGCTGTCAACACTGCTGCGGTACCTACGACAGTAAATACGGAGCAAGGACGTCGTTTTGTGAGTCCACTCGCGCGAAAGTTAGCTGAAGAAAAAGGCATTAATCTCGCACAAGTGACAGGTACCGGAGAGCACGGACGCATCGTAAAAAGAGACATTGAGCACTTTGTGCCCGCTGCCGCAGGTATGACCCCAGTATTCCAAGGTGTGGGGACTGAGGTATTCGAATCTTTGCCTAATTCTCAAATGCGTAAAACCATTGCCAAGCGTTTGGGCGAATCTAAATTTACAGCACCGCATTATTACCTAACTGTCGAGCTGGATATGGAACATGCTATGGCTGCACGTACCGCCATTAATGCTCAAGATGGTTTGAAGATTTCTTTCAATGATATGGTGGTTAAAGCCTGTGCCATGGCCTTGCGTTTACATCCAAAAGTAAACAGTCAATGGACCCAGCAAGAGACTAAAATCGCTAAGCACATTCATATGGGTGTAGCTGTTGCTGTGGAAGATGGTCTAGTCGTACCAGTACTCAAATTTGCCGATCAAATGAGCTTTTCTCAAATCGGGGCGGCTGTAAAAGACCTAGCGGGTAAAGCACGGTCTAAAAAGTTGACTCCAGAGGAGATGCAAGGCAGTACTTTTACTGTGTCGAATTTGGGAATGTTTGGAATTCGAGAATTTACCTCAATCATTAATCAGCCGAACTCAGCAATCTTATCAGTAGGAGCTATAGTAGAAAAACCCGTTGTTAAACAAGGGGCCATTGTCGTGGGTCACACCATGACGGTTACTTTGGCTTGTGATCATCGAACCGTAGATGGGGCCACTGGAGCGCAATTCCTTCAGACACTGCGTCAATACATCGAGCAGCCTGTAACCATGTTTGTGTAAACAAAGGTTAAAGCTTGCTGATTTATTGGTTCGTTTTTGATTAGGTCTGATGACCCCTGATATTTTGTACCTTTAATCAATGGGAAAAACAGTTGTTATTACTGGAGCCAGTCGTGGCATAGGATATGCCCTTGTGCGTGCCTTTTTAGATCAAGACCATCATGTCATCGCTATGTCCCGTAATACTGAGCCGTTACATGAACTCAAAGGGGATAACTGTGAGGTTTATCCTGTAGACATTACCCAAGAAAAGACACTGGTGGAGGTTGCTCAATCGATTAAAGCACGGTTGAACCATGTGGACGTGCTCATCCACAATGCTGGTTTGTTGATTAATAAACCATTTGAAGCCCTGACTTCGGAAGAAATAGAAGAAGTCTATAAGGTGAATGTGTTTGGCCCTATGGCATTGACCCGTGTTTTGCTCCCCCTAATGGATAGCACCGGTCATGTTGTTTCAATCAGCAGTATGGGTGGTGTGAATGGGACTGCAAAATTCCCTGGTTTAAGTGCTTATAGCAGCAGCAAGGGCGCTTTGACCATTTGGAGCGAAGTCATGGCTGAGGAATACAAGGACAGAGGCCCTAAATTTAACACTTTGGCCATCGGTGCCGTGCAAACTGAAATGCTTGCTGAGGCATTCCCTGGTTATCAGGCACCTCTCAGCCCAAAGCAAATGGCAGCCTATATTCTGAATTTTGCTTTAGAAGGCCATCTCATTTACAATGGGAAAACACTTCCGGCATCCCAATCTACCCCTTGATCCATTAAAAATTCAAGGAATGGGGTTTGAGACATTCAAAGAATATTTGCCTGAACATGCGCGCGAACAAGTTTCGGCCTTATTTACTCAAGAAGATTTAAGGGTAGAGGTAGTGCCAAATCGCGTCACACGTCATGGGGACTATCGTCGCTTGCCAGAGGGAGGGCATGTCATAACGATTAACAAAGGGGAAAATCACTATCGTTTTTTATTGACCTTGATTCATGAATTGGCTCATTTTAGAGCATTCTCAAATTATGGACGAGGCATCAAACCACATGGTATTGAATGGAAGAATACTTTTAAAGCGCTAATGTTGCCTTTTTTAAGGCCTGAGATATTTCCTGAATCATTGCTCATGCCACTGGCAAATTATTTGAAAAACCCGAAGGCTAGCAGTGATGCTGATTTTGAATTGACCCTGGCGCTGAAGTCTTTTGATGCCGCGAATCAAAAAAAATATATCTTTGAAATACCAGAGGGAAGTAAATTTGAGACCCAAAGTGGCCGTATCTTTGTTCGCGGATCAAAACGCACAAAGCGATTTATGTGCACCGAACAAAGCACTGGACGCGTTTATTTATTTCAGCCGCATGTCCGAGTTAAATTATTAGACTAGGGACAAAATAACCATTGATAATCTAAACAAAGTGACCTAGGTCACAAACTTTCATTGATGAAAACAAATAATTCTAATTCGGAGGATTTAACTTCTGCAGAAGCCGGGGCCATAAAGCGCGACGCACTTGGACTTTGGGCAAAAATCAAAACCTTTTTGATAGAATTGCTCGATTTTCGTAGCGATACAGATCGTGATAGCACCATCGAAGCAATCGTAAAAGACATTCCCTTTAAAGGAGCAACGGCTTGGATTTTGATTTGTTCGATTTTTGTGGCCTCAATAGGGCTTAATGCGAACTCAACTGCGGTAGTGATCGGCGCGATGCTTATTTCTCCCTTAATGGGTCCGATCTTAGGAATCGGTTTGTCCATTGCAATAAATGACATCGACACTTTGAGAAAATCACTCATCAATTTTGGAGTGATGATTCTCCTGAGTGTGCTCACGGCCTTTTTATTTTTTTGGTTGTTTCCCTTGAGAGAGGAATCTTCTGAGCTATTGGCCAGAACGAAACCAGATATTCGCGATGTACTCATTGCATTTTTTGGTGGCTTGGCATTGATTATAGCAAGAACAAAAAAGGGCACTATTGCCAGTGTGATTTTTGGTGTAGCGATTGCCACGGCCTTGATGCCGCCATTGTGTACGGTGGGTTTTGGTCTCTCACAGGCCTTTTTAGGCAACCCTAAAGGACTCGCATTTGCCGCAGGGGCATTTTATCTGTTTGTGATCAATACTATATTTATCGCGTTAGCGACATTTATTGTACTCAAGGTGCTGCGATTTCCGATGCTCAAATACGCTAACTCAGCGCGACGTCAAAAAATCGCTCGCCTAGTTTCATTTTTGGCTATTTTGGTGATGATTCCGGCTGGATTTACTTTTTACAGTGTGCTGAAGGAAAGCAGTTTTAACAATGAGGCACGTCAATTTATTGAGCGCGAATTGGAAGGTCTGCCCAATGCCTCCTATATCAAGAAATACGCCACGACCAAATACCAACCTGAGCAAGGGTCTGTCATTGAGATTACTTCTTTTGGAGGACAACAAATTGATCCAGTGACTTTAGAATTGTTGCGCAGTCGCATGAACAATTACAAAGCACTCGATGGCACCACCTTATTGCTGAATCAAAATGTTGAAGAAGATGATGTGGAGAACGAGATGCGTTATCTGGTCGAACTGCGCTCTCGGGACTCACTTGAAATCAATAATAAAGAGCAGAAAATTGCCATATTAGAGCGTGAATTGGCGCGTTTACTCAAATACGAACAAAGTCAAATTCCTTTTGAGTCCATAAGCCAAGAAGCAAAAATTTTACATACAGAGCTTGTACAATTGCGCTATGCACCAACATTAATTTCCAATTTTGAAAAGGTGGATACTTTGGTGGTCTTTGAAACAG
>OMJU01000152.1 GCA_900299425.1 Candidatus Rokuibacteriota bacterium | reverse complement strand
GGAATACAATCTCCGTCGCTCATTACCACATAATCTGCCCGACATGCCGTCAGGGCCTTGTTCAGAATGCGCGATTTTTGAAAACCCTCATCCTCCTGCCAAATGTGTTGTATGGACAAGCCGGATTCCTGGGCAAATTCCTGGATATAGTCGGCAGTATCCGAGCCAGAGCCATCATCGGCAATGACCAGCTCAAAATCTGTAAAACTCTGTTGCGCATAGCCCCATAAAACTTTTTTCAGCCACTCAAGGGCGTTATAAGTACTAATGACAACGGATATCTGTGGCCTTTGCATGGCACAAAGATAAGGCAAAATAAGTACCTTAGCTACCAGAAGATTGAGTCCAAATGAACCCAGCACAGATTAAAAAAATTTTAGTCATTCAACAAAAAATGATTGGCGATGTTTTGATCTCGAGCGTACTCTGTAGCCATCTCAAAGGACAATTTCCTGGAGCGCAGTTGCACTACGCAATTCACCAAGGCACACTAGCGGTAGTTCAAGGACATCTCGATATTGATCATTTTATCATCAGCGCGCCCAAAAAATCCGGCACACAATGGAAGGAATTGAGGAATCAAATCCAGAGAGAACGCTACGATTTAATTGTGGATGCCTATGGTAAGCTCGAAAGCATGATGATGATTTTAGGTTCTGGCGCTGCCAAAATCTTTGGACACAAAAAATGGTTTGGCCCTTTGGTCTATACAAAAATATCAAAGCCCAGTGGTCGCGTCTATACTCTAGCAGGTAATGCTATAGAAGATCGCCTGAGACTCCTTTACAGTGAATCGGAAATTCAGGAAAAAGCTCTGGAATTCAGACCAAAAATTTATCTGGATGAAAATGAAGTGAATTGGGCAAAAGACCTTTTGGCCAAACACCAACTCAACCAAGGTCAAACTTTGGCCATGGTCAGTATTTTGGGCAGTAGCCTGGACAAATCTCTGCCCGCTCAGACAATGGCCCAAATTTTAACAGCCCTGGCACAAAAACCCCGCACCCATATCTTGCTCAATTATATCCCCAATCAAAAAACAACCGTGGATGAAATTTTAGCTTTGGTACCAGAAGAGCATCACACTAATTTACATCCTGAGGTCTATGGCCAAAACCTCCGTGAATTTTTGGCGATTTTATCTCAAGTACATTATTTAGTGGGCAATGAAGGTGGCGCGGTGAATATGGCCAAGGCTTTGGACATACCGACCTTTACTTTATTCTCCCCTTGGATCAATAAAGCAGCGTGGAATAGCTTTGACGACGGACATACCCATATAGGGGTACATCTCAAAGATTTTACACCTGAGCGATTCTCTGGCCAAAGCAATAAGGAAATCCGAAAAAATTATCAGGTATTCTACGACGCCTTTCAATTTGAGCTATTCGCTGGGCAGCTCGACGCATTTTGCCAGACACACAACTACACCTCTAGCTTAAAATAATCCGAAAGCCTCTGCCACTGATTGAGATTCATATCGCGATCTACATTCTCTTTTTTTAGCGAAAAACTCTGAGTGCCCATAATTGGAATAGGTTCGGGCACCAGCTTTGAACATCTGCGCACGGGCGTATTGTTGCGCAACTCCATAGCTTTAAACCATAGATCATCAGCCTTGGGCGCCAAACGCAAAAAGAGTTCGGCGTCCTTGTAGTCTGGGTGTAATGCCTGTTTTGGGTAAAGGACGCCCTTACCGCCAATGGCCAAAAATGTCTTAGGATCCTGTTCCAACTCTGGATGATATCGCCACTGTTTATAAGGCTTAAGCCCACCCCAATCATCGCGAGTTATAGATCGAATCTGCTGGGCAATGACGTACTGAGGAAAAGCCAAATGGTCTTGATATAAGGTATTGAGCCAATCCTTGTGATACATAAAATCATCGTCACAGGTCACCACAACATGATTGGGAAAGGCTTCGATACTATGGATGAGTTTTTTGTGTGAACAACTCAGTGGCGTATAGCGCAGCTCTATTAAATCGCGCAATTCTAGTCTGGTCAAAAGCTTTATAACCGCTGGAGGAATTTGTTCTTTCATGGACTCGTGCATCCAAACCATGATCCGCTCTGGGCGGACCGTCTGTTGCAAGAGACTGCGCAAAACCAAAGCGAGTTTTCCCAATCGAGAAGGAATAGTGGTCATAGACACAATCACAGGAATTGTCTGTGAATTCCCCAACAAGGCCTGAGGCGAGGTCCAATTCAAACGAGTCGCATGGTAAAGAGATATGGGGAATTCTTTGAGTTTCACAAATTCTGGGCTTAATCAGTTTTCTTTCGCCAGAAAAGAAATTTTTTCTTCAAACGACGCTTCCGATGAAAACGGTATTGAAATTCTTCGGTGACGCGCCACATTTGCTGGCGCAACTCCTGAGTTGGCCATTGCGCCAAGCCAGCGTAAGTATCACTCATTTTGTCAACCATCTCTCTCAGGGGGGTAAGTCGCGCAAAATTTTTGATGCGTTCTGATTTGGTCAAGGATTTAAAGGTCATTCGATTTAAATCAACCAAATAAAAAGTCGGCTGGGTCCCGCTCATTTTTATCAAGGTATTGCCCGGGGAATGATCCTGGAACAAAACTCCTTTCTGATGAAGATCAAATGTAAATTCAGTAAATGCTTTCAAGATTGCATCGCGGTGGGCCAACTCAGGTTGGTGAATTAAATCCCTAAAGGTGTAATCGGCTGCGACGTTTAGGCTGAAATAAAAACTTCTATGAATTCCTCCACAACTGTATGACTCCATAAAGGCCACTGGTTTAGGAGTGCCAATACCTAAATCAAAAAGGCGCTGTGCATAAAGATAGGATCGATGCGCTTTGGATTTTCGCCAGTACCTGTAAACCAGACGATTGATCAAGTTTGGCTGCTTAAACGATTTCACTGCCAATGACATCCCTCCTATATCAATTCTCTTGATTACATTGCGATCTCCGGTGCCGATTAAGGGGGCCTGGACCTGATCAAAATTCAAGGCAGCCTCTATCAAGGCCGCACCATGGTCTTGAAAATCTTCAGCTATTACAATACGATTTAAAGTCAAATGAATCGGCTCTTGAATTCTGTGTAAAATTAGGGATATTTTTGTTGGCAAACTGCCACAAGCAAGTCAAAAGCCATTGGCCTTAAAGCCGTGCACACCCGAAATTGATTATCTTTACAGCCAAAGCAATTTCCGTGTCGACTTCTGAGAAAATTAGCGCTGTGGTCATCACCAAAAACGAAGGTCAAATTATTGAACAATTTTTGACCAAACTCAATTTCGTGGACCAGATTGTTTTAGTGGATTCTGGCAGCCAAGACGATACGGTGCCCAAGGCCAAAAAATTTAAAAATGTGACGGTGCTCACCCGACCTTTCGACAATTTTAGCGCACAAAAAAACTTTGGTATTGAACAAGTCAAGCACGAGTGGATACTCTTTTTTGATCCTGATGAATCAGTTGTCCCAGCTTTGAAACAAGAAATTTTGGAGGCTGTGGCAAAGGGCACAAAGGACGCTTATTATGTGCGCCGTCAGCTCTACTTTATGGGTAAAAAAATTAAGTACTCCGGGTTTCAAACCGACTGGGTAATCAGGCTGGGAAGAAAAAGTGCCTGTCGCTATAATGGCAGGCTGGTTCACGAAACCATGGAAGTTTCTGGCAGCACGGGAAAACTCAAAACACGGCTACCCCACCATACTTACAAATCTATGCCCGATTATCTCGCAAAGCTAGACCAGTACAGTAGTTTGCAAGCCCAAATGTCCTTTGAAGCTGGTAAGAAAGCAGGACTGGCACAACTCATTTGGCGGCCCTGGTACCGCTTTTGGCATCAATACATCATTAGGCTAGGGATACTCGATGGACTACCTGGCTATGTTTTGGCGACCATAAACGCTCATTCGGTTTTTAAACGCTACCTCAAACTTTATTTGCTACAGCGCGGAATTCAGTAAGTCCTCTGGGGTTTCT
>OMJU01000151.1 GCA_900299425.1 Candidatus Rokuibacteriota bacterium | reverse complement strand
TTGAAATTGGTGGCAATGAGTTCCCTGAGTTGTTGGCCCAATGTGGTGACGCACCCTTGTCGTTAATGGTAAGAGGAAGCATTCCAAAATCTCCATATTGGATTAGTATTGTGGGGACCAGGAGTGCGACGGCTCTTGGTTTGGATTTTTGTCGTTCCATAATTCGGGAATTGGCCCCTTTGAATCCAGTAGTTGTATCAGGATTAGCCAAAGGGATTGATTATTGTGCTCATCAGACGGCTTTGGAATTGGGCCTGCCCACGGTAGCTTGCTTGGCCCACGGATTAAATCAAATCTACCCTAAAGAGCATTATTCGATTGCACAAAAGATAGAAAAAAATGGCGCGCTTGTAACGGAGTTTTGGTCGCAGTCGCCTTTTCACGCCAGCAACTTTTTACAACGTAATAGGATCATTGCTGGCTTGAGTCATGCCACTTTAGTAATTGAATCAGGAGTCAAGGGCGGGAGTTTGATTACGGCGCAATTTGCCAATGGATATGACCGTGAGGTGTTTGCTATGCCCGGGAACCCCTATCAAAATACTCATCAAGGCTGCAATGAATTAATAAAAAACCATCAAGCCCATATGATAACAGAAACGGCCGACCTCATTCGAATTATGGGGTGGACCCAATGTGAACAGTCGTCTGGTCTTGCGGTCGATCTTGACCCAACCCAACGGGCTATTTTAGAAAGAGTGCATCTTCAGCCTTATATCCACAAAGACGAGCTGTCGCGCGATTTAAAACTAAACGCTGGTGTGCTCCAAGGGGCGTTACTTAACTTGGAATTATTCAGGCTTTTACTAACCCAATCAGGTTGTTGTTTGCTTAGTAACCGAGGTGTTCGCGCACTCGATTAAGCACACTTCGAGCCACATCTTGTGCTTTTTCTGCTCCAACAGCTAGCAATTGGTCGAGCTGTTTGGTGTCGTAAACCAGTTGAGTGAAGGATTCTCGTTGGGCACTGAATTTATCGAGAATTAGTTCAAATAGAGCTTGTTTGGCATGTCCATATCCGTAGCCCCCCTCAGCATATTTTTGGGTCATTTCCTGGATTTGATTTGGTTCTGCCAAGAGCTTATACAAGGCAAAAACATTACAAGTTTCAGGGTTTTTGGGATCCTCCAAAGCCGTGCTGTCTGTGGCGATACTCATGATTTGTTTTCTCAACTCTTTTTCGGGCAAGAAAATATCAATCACATTGTTTTTTGATTTACTCATTTTCTCCCCATCGGTACCGGGAATAAGCTGAGTTGATTCCGATATTTTTGCCTCAGGAAGGACAAATAAGTCCTTTCCGATTTTGGCGTGAATCCGTGAGGCCACATCACGTGTCATTTCGATGTGTTGTAGTTGGTCTTTACCCACTGGAACAAGTTCGGCGTCATAAAGTAAAATATCGGCGGCCATGAGCATAGGATAGGTAAAAAGACCAGCATTAATATCTTCGAGACGTTCTGCTTTATCTTTGAAACTATGTGCCAGAGTTAGGCGTTGATAAGGGAAGAAACACCCTAAATACCAGGCGAGTTCTGTAGCCGAGGGCACATCGCTTTGGCGGTAAAAGACCGTTTTGTGAATGTCTAGCCCGAAGGCTAACCAGGCGGCAGCGGTTTTATAGGTGTTTTCTTTTAGCTTGGCCCCGTCTTTAATTTGGGTCAGAGAATGCAGGTCTGCAATAAAAAGAAATGATTCATTTTTTAGATCATTGGCCATTTCAATTGCTGGCATGATGGCCCCTAAAATATTGCCTAAATGAGGGGTTCCTGTACTCTGTATTCCCGTTAATATCCTTGACATTTATACCGCTTTTGTGCAAAGGTAAATTTTTTGTGTTATTCACTTAATCCAAATCCTTATTTTTGGAATCATGAAGCCACTTCAATATCTCTTAATGCCCTTTTATCGCGTGTGGTTTTACACCCTTGTAATGGTGGGAATTACCTTGTTTTCTCCCGTATTGTTTCTGGGGACTGTTCGTGAGGGCTGGTATAAAATTTATTTTACAGGAGCGCGCTGGTGGGGTATGTTTGTGCTTTTTGGGATGGGATTTATCCCCAAGGTAGAGCGACGCACTAATTATGTTCCAGGCGCAAGCTATATGTTTGTGGCCAATCACGTGTCTATGATAGACATCATGCTCATGCTTTACACGGCCAATCAACCTTTCGTTTTTGTCGGCAAAAAAGAACTGGCCAAGATACCCATCTTTGGGTTTTTCTATCGCCGGGGGTGTATTTTGGTAGACAGAAATGACCCAGCTTCACGCAGGTCGGTATATTTCCAGGCCCAAAAGCGATTGTCTGAAGGACTTGGCATTTGTATCTTTCCAGAAGGGGGCGTGCCGAATCCGAAAATTGATTTGGCGCCGTTTAAGGACGGAGCGTTCCGTCTGGCAGTTGAGCATCAGATCCCTATTGCGCCAATGACATTTGTGGACAATAAAAGACGATTTCCCTACTCATTTTTTGTCGGCAGCCCAGGAACATTAAGGGTTGTTTGTCATCCTGTTATTGAAACAAAAGGCTTTGGTTTAGAAGATCGTGCAATGCTTAAAGACCAGACGCGCGCGCTCATCGAAAGCGAACTCATTCCATAAATTAGAATTGAAATTGCAACCCACTCAACAACACGAGTTGATAAGGGGTGAACGCTACATTAGCATCACTGTAGGCCCCGAGCTGATATTTGAACGTGGGCTCTAGCTGAAGATTAAGGCCCTTGAACACATTGTAGCTTAGCCCAAGCCCAAAATTGGTTGAAAAACTAAATTGATTAAGGTTGTTTAGCGCTCCCAGGGCATATCTGTTTTGCCCATCACTTACACTGACCTCATTATTACTCAAGAACAAGCCTGAGACACCACTGATGACAGACAATTTAACTTGCTGGTCGATCAAGGCATAGGATAACTCAAGAGGAAATTCTAAATAATTTAAATTGGCGCGTAGCACGGGGTCTCCCGAGGTAGATTTCAAATTGAGCTGGCCGTAAGGATTTGACGGGTCCGGGTTAGGAGGCAAGGTGCCTTTGTCAAACACACTGATAATATTTCTATTGTCATTATAGGACACAGCGCTTAATCCAAATGCCGCAGGTCCAGTAGCAATTTCTATGTCTTGAGTCGCATAGCCCATGGCCACATTATTAATACCCGCTCTAAGAGTTACCCGTTGATTAAAGGCCACATTGACTCTTAAACCATAGCTGAAGGTTACATCTCCTTTACGACTGTTGTCTGAAAAACTTGGGTCAAAAACAGAACCTTGAGTCAGGCTGTTGTAGTATACAGGACCCGCCACAGGCATTACGGACCAAGAGCGCAGCCCTGATTCATTTTGAATTAGCTCGGCCATTTCCTCTTGTGCAACCAAGCTGGTTACTGGGCTAGTGATGGCTTCGACGACCTCAGGGTCTTGAACGGCCGCAGGCTCAAGGGGTTCGCTTTTTGTGATTTCGCCGGCAGCAATAGCGCTTTCTGCTGATCTTACCACCTCTGTTGGCGCCTGATGATCAGCGACCTCTACTTTTTGAGCAACAGTTACTTGATTGTTGCTTTGGTCGTTGATGTTTTTGTTCAGTGTTTGTGCGCGGAGGTCTTTTGGCTCCTGCG
>OMJU01000150.1 GCA_900299425.1 Candidatus Rokuibacteriota bacterium | reverse complement strand
AGTGCTGGCCTTTTTCATTATCGTCAATAACTAATCTACAGCAGTGGCAAAACTACTTTGTCGATAACGTGTACTACTCCGTTGTAGGCCTGAACATTATTGGCAATAATATCTGCCACGCGTCCATTAGGGTCTACTAACTGTGGGCCATTGGTTAAATCCACCGTCAAACTCTCACCGCTCAAAGTAGGCACAGGCATATCTTGAGTCAAATCTTCAGCGCGTACGTTAGCTTCGCTTAAAACATGGGTCAAAAGAACAGCCGTGAGCGTGTTTACATCGATTTGCGATAAGTCTTCAATGCCAAGTTCAGTAAGCAAATCACCAAATGCCTCATTGGTAGGTGCAAAAGCCGTGAGAGGCGTACCTTGACCAGTCGAACTCAAAATAGTGACAAAAGGAACTTCTAAATCAGGACGGGTTAAGGCAGCAACCAAAGTTTCGAAAGTTGGATCTGCCGTAGCGAATGTTGCAATAGTCGGTAGTCCAATTACCTGGTCTACAATGTGAATTACTCCATTAGTGGCTTCAATATCAGCGCTGCTTACGCTGCTAACACCATTAAAAACTACACCACTGGTAGTGTTGAAATAAAGACTCAATGCATCCCCATCGGCATTGGTCGCATTGGTTTGGGTATATCCAGCTCCAGCAGCAGTTAAATCTGTAGACATTACCGTACCCGCAATAACGTGATTTAACAATATGTTTGCCAAAACATCTGTCGGGACTTCGCTTAAATCGGCAAAGCCATTGGCTGTTAAGAAGCTGTCAAAAGCTGCATTGGTAGGGGCAAGAACTGTAAATTCTCCACCACTCAATACGTTGACTAGATCCCCGTCGGCAGCTCCCAGGGCGGCAACAAGTGAAGACAAATCTGCAGCATCTTGAGCAGTCTCTACAATATTCAGAGGCTCCTCAGTGGTGTTTGTGTTTTCATCATCATCGGAACAGGCCGTTAAAGTCAAAGCCAGGGCTAATAAAGTTAATTTAGTTGGGTTAAGAAATTTTTGAAAAATCATAGCGTATATTTTTTATTTAGTCCAAAGAAAAGGTTAATTCGCGTCATTTTGTTTAATCTTTTGTTAAAAAAGTTAAACAAAACATAATCATTTATAGGTCAGGCAGTTGCCTGTTGTGCAAAATCCGTGTATACGTAAATTTTACAAAAATTTGACACGGGCAATCCCTATCAAGTTGTATTTTAGCCCGTTGACTTACCGCTTAAGGACATGAATTTAGTGCTCGACATAGGAAATACTCGCGTAAAATACGCAGTGTTTCTAAAAAATAAATTAATACATCATGGATTTTGGTTAGAGAATGATTTGCTCGAAGGTTTTGAAAATCTGTTGATTGTACATCCCGATATAGCTTACGCCATTTGGTGCCAAAGCGGGGCAGACCGTCCCGATCTTTACCAGCGCCTTCAGGGTAAATTAAGTGTAGTTCACATGACTCATCAGTCAAAACTTCCTATCGAAAATCATTATAAAACGCCAAATACACTGGGGCTCGACAGATTAGCTTTGGCCAGTGCGGCTCAGTTATATGCTCCTGGTAAGGCATCCTTGATTATAGATTGTGGTACTTGCGTCACTTATGATTTCATCGATGCCAATGGGCGATATTTTGGTGGGGCAATAAGTCCCGGGCTCTCCATGCGGTACAGGGCGATGCATCATTACACAGATCGTTTGCCAAATTTGAGGGCTGAGTCTACAAAGGCATTATATGGGGACAGTACAGACAGTTCAATGCATCAGGGGGCTTTTCGTGGCTTAATTCATGAAATTGATGGATTCATTGATCAATACAAAGCACACAACCCAAATTTAACGACATTTTTAACAGGAGGAGACCTTGAAATTTTGCGAGATCACATAAAAAATGACATCTTTGCCCATTCTAATTTTTTGTTAGAAGGACTCAATCAAATTTTGTTGATCAATAAGGACTGATGTTCAAAAAAATATTTATAGTGCTGGCATTTGCCATTTCTGCTCCGATCTGGGGGCAGGGAACAACCTCTCCTTATTCCTTTTTTGGGATCGGTAACCTTAATTTTCGCGGTACCGTTGAAAACAGACTCATGGGCGGGGTGAGTACCTATTCTGACAGTATTCACGTAAATTTATTGAATCCAGCAGGATTGGCCCAGTTGAAATTAGTGAACTATTCCATTGCTGGAAGTCATAAATTCAACACCCTCAGCACCGCTACGGACAGTGAACGCGCCACAACAACATCTTTGGATTATATGGCAGTGGCTTTTCCTATGGGAAAGTTTGGCGGAGCCTTTGGATTATTGCCACTGACTAGTTCAGGGTACAAGCTTGAAAATATCGACGGCCAAAATACCACCCAGTACACTGGAAGTGGTGGAATGAATAAGGTCTTTTTTGGACTGGGTTATTCCATTACACCAGAGCTTAGCATTGGGGCTGAGGGGAATTATAACTTTGGAAAAATAAGCAATAATGCGGTCACATTTCAAGAGGATATTCAGTTAGGGACAGAGGAAAATAATCAAAGTGATCTACTGGGTTTGAGCATGAACCTTGGCGTTCAATATAAAAGACTAATCACAGGTAAATTGCAGGGTTTGGCATCGGTAGCTTATACCCCTGAGACAAAATTCGTTTCTGAGAATGCCCGTCAAATTGCCACAGTGCTCTTATTGCCTAATGGAAATACATCACCGATTGACCGTCGTGATATTGAATTGGCCAATACTGATTTTGTATTTCCGTCGCAATTGACATTGGGCCTTGGCCTTGTCCAAGAGCGCAAATGGTCTTTGTCTGCCGAGTTCAGTTCACAGAAAACAAGCAACCTTGCCAGCAGCACGGTGCGTCTAGACAATGTGAGTTATGATGATGCGCTTAAATTTAGAATGGGTGGATTTTACATACCGGACTACAACTCATTTTCAAATTTTTTAAAACGCGTTGTCTATCGAGGTGGTTTCCGCTTTGAAGAAACCGGAATTAGTGTTAATGGTAATGCGATTTCTGAGTTTGGCATGTCTTTTGGACTTGGCCTAAACCTAGGACGTTCATTTTCAAATGTAAACATTGGTGTGGAGTACGGAGGCCGTGGTACCAAAAACAATGGATTGGTAGAAGAATCATTTGTCAATATATTTGTGGGTCTTTCCCTGAACGATAAATGGTTCGAGAAAAGATTATATGATTAAAATAGTGTTATGAAAATTAAGATTTTGCTTTTGGCATTTTTTGCCACTTTAATGACAACTAGCTTAAGTGCCCAGGATGACTGCACCATTGCTGTTTCGCTTTTTACGGAACCAGCAAAGATTAAGAATTATGAAGGCGCCTTAACGCATTATGATAAAGTGATTACTTCATGTGCGCAGTACAATGTAGCCGTTTATCAATATGCTGTAAAAATGTTTGAATACTTCATTGAACAAGGTGATAAATCAAAAATTAAAGATTTAGAAAACGCCTATCAGTTGCGCATGAAATACTTCCCTAAAAAATCGAAAAAAGGAGATATTTTAGCGGATATTGCTCAAATCAAATACGACAATGGCATAGGAGATAAACTTGCTCAGTTCAATGCTTTTGACCTGGCTTATAAGACCGATGAGCCAAATTTTAAAAGTCCTAAAGCCATTTACACCTATTTTTCTTTATCGATGGATCTTTACAAGGATGGCCAAAAAGACATACAGGAAGTATTTGATCTTTATGATATCATTATCGAGAAGATTGAAAAGGAAGAAGGAAACTACGCCGTTCAAATCAATAAAATGCTCGAGATGGAAGAGTCTGGACAGAAGTTGAGCAGCAAAGACCAAAAGAAACTTGATGGTTATGAAAAGTATTTAGGCTACTATTCAAAAATCAAAGAAAGTGTTGACACAAAATTGGGTTCTGTGGCAGACTGTGATAATCTTATTCCTTTATACGAAAAGAACTTTGAGGACAAAAAGGAGGACATTGCCTGGCTCAAAAGCGCGGCGAGCCGTTTGAACGCCAAGGATTGTGAAACGCCATTGTTTTACCAACTAGTGCAGCAATTGCATGCTCTTCAGCCTTCAGCTGCTTCTGCCTTTTATCTAGGACGTTTGGCGGATCGCGATGGAAATAACACCGACGCCATTAATTACTACAACCAAGCTGTTGAGCTAGAAACAAACGCTAATAAGGCCGCAGATTACGTATTTGCCATCGCTGAGAATTATCGCAAAAGAGGCAGTTACAGTAACGCACGTGCGAGTTATCTCAAAGTACTCGAGCAAAAACCCTCTAAAGGCATTTGCTACTTGCGTATTGCAGATATGTATTCTAAGAGTTCTAACGATTGTGGGTCGATTGTCTTTGAGAAACGCGCCATTAACTGGAAAGCTGCAGAGATGGCCGATCGCGCTGCTCGTGTAGACGCTTCTGTTGCGGCAACGGCGAGAGCTACAGCTGAGAGTTACAGAGGTCGTGCGCCAAGTAAAAGTGATATTTTTGCTGAAGGTATGGCTGGTAAGGTCATCAATATTAATTGTTGGATCGGAGGCAGCGTAAAAGTGCCCAATCTTTAATGAGAAAACAGAAACATTTTTTTCCTTTAAGCGCCATAGTCTTTTTCGGACTTATGGCGTTTTTTTCTTGTGAAGGAACTTATGATCAAGTTCAGCAACTGAATCTTAGTGATAATAGGCCCATCGCGGAAGGCGAAAATGTAAATTTAAAATATACTGATTCAGGTCGCCTGGTCACCAATCTCATTACTCCAGTGCTCTTGGACTATAGCAATTATGAATTCTCATACCAAGAGTTTCCAAAAGGCATAGACATCCATTTTTTTGATCAAGAAAAAGAAAGCACAGTGCGCTCGGAATATGCCATACGTTATGGGGCAAACAGCTTGGTTGACTTGCGTCAAAATGTTGTGCTCACCACCTCAGATGGCAATGTACTTGAGGCACAACAGCTCTATTGGGATCAAAAAGGCCAATGGCTTTTTACAGACCAACCCTATCGCATTACTTTTAGCGATGGTTCCTATAATGATGGTAGTCGATTTGATGCCAATGAAGATTTTACTATCTTTCTTTCTCGAAACAATGAGGGCATTCAACGCATTGTTGAGCCCGAATAAACCCTATCTCAATGCGCGGCAAAATTTATAAGTTTTTTGAATATGGATACATCGCTATGGCGTTGTTTTCAATCTATTTAGTAGTTACTAATTGGACTGAAAACCGCGAGCGGTCCTATATGTTTATAATATTTGCCGTTGTGGCCACAGGCATGTATTTTTTCAAACGTTGGTTTCGTAAAAACATGGAAAATCGTTCGAATTAATCCATGGAGGGTCCCCTTGTCATAATTCTAGTATCACTTATATTTTCAGCCTTTTTTTCGGGTATGGAGATTGCTTATGTCTCGGCCAATAAAATTCATCTTGAGATCGAGAAGAAGCAAAATAATTTTATTGCTGCCTTTTTAAAACGCATTACCCTCAGGCCCTCGAAGTTTATTGCCACCATGCTAGTAGGCAATAACATTGCACTTGTTATTTACGGTTTGTTTATGGGAGAGGTATTGATGCAGTGGGTGCCACTACAAGGCTTTTTAGGTTTGTTAGCGCACACCTTCATCTCTACTTTGATCATTTTATGGACTGCGGAGTTTTTACCTAAGGTATTTTTTCAAATCTACGCCAATCAGTTGGTGGTGATTTTAGCCTTGCCAGCCTATATTTTTTACCTGCTTTTTTCAGTGATTTCTGAATTGGTGATTTGGATTTCTGATTTTGTTTTGCGGGTCTTGTTTAGAACACCCGGCGATAATCTTCAATTGAGTTTCAGCAAGGTAGAACTCGGGCATTACATTAATGAACAAATGGATAGTTTGGAAATTGAAGATGAGGTGGATAGCGAGATACAAATTTTTCAAAATGCCTTGGAATTTTCTGATGTCAAGGCACGAGAGGTCATGATTCCACGTACAGAGGTAATTGGCGTGGATGTGCAAACTACACCGCATGCGCTCAGTGAGCGATTTACAGAAACAGGTCTTTCAAAAATTTTGGTTTACCAAGATAATTTGGACAATATCCTGGGATATGTGCATTCTTTTGAACTTTTTAAAAAACCTGAGGAGCTCAATCAAGTATTAATGCCAGTCGTCTTTATTCCGGAGACTATGTTGGCCAAAGATATTTTGCAAGTGCTTACACGCAAGCGCAAAAGCATTGCGGTGGTCGTTGACGAATATGGGGGAACGGCCGGTATCATTACTGTGGAGGATATAATTGAGGAACTCTTTGGGGAAATTGAAGATGAGCATGATTCTTTGGCCTTGGTTGAGGAAGAATTGGATGAAAATCGTTGGCATTTTTCGGCGCGACTCGAGGTAGACTATCTCAATGAGACCTATAAATTGGATCTCCCGGAAGGGGAACAATACGAAACTTTGGGTGGCCTTATCGTACATGTAGCCGAAGAAATTCCAGAGCAGGGTGAAGTTATTGAAATCGAAGATTTTACCTTGACAATCCTCGAGGTTTCCAATACAAAAATAGAGCTCGTGGAACTCGCCAGGGTGGCCCAAGATTGATTTTGTGTTTTGGTTGTGTTTTTTTTCATTTGAGTTTTTTATAAATCGTTAATAAGTGGTATTTTCGCCCCCTATCAAAAAAGACTAAAGATGGCAGTTTTAAATAGTATTCGTAAGCGCGGTGTGTTCTTGATTCTCATCATTGCTTTGGCTTTGTTTTCATTCATATTGAGTGATATCATCAATAAAGGCAGCAGTGCAGCAAGTGTTCAGAACGTAGTGGCTACAGTCAATGGAACGGAGATTTTGCGTGAAGACTTTATGACGCAGGTCGACGAATATCAGCGCAATTTAGGGCCCAATGCCGCCGCTTCTCAAGCGATGAATCTGGTATGGGATCGTCAGTTAAAAGCCTTGCTTTACGACCAGCAGGTCAAGGCATTAGGATTGACTATTTCCGAAGAGCAGCTCAATGATCAGTTGCGTATGTCTTTGGGAAACAACCCTACCTTCCAAGATGAAAACGGCTTATACAGCGATGCACGTCTTATTGAGTACATGTCTGCCATTCAAAATAACGCTAGAGCGAAACAACAATGGGATACGTTTTTAAAAGGCGTTCGTGATGGGCTCGGACAAACGACCTATGCCACGCTTGTGGCCAGTGGAATGGAAGTTTCTATGGCCGATGGAGAGCAGTTGTATCGTTTTGAAAACGACAAAATTGACATTGAATATCTTCATGTGCCTTACTCAAGCATTCCAGATGAGGAGATTGAGGTATCTGAAAGTGAAATCAAAGCTTATATCAGAGAGCATGCAAAAGATTTCGAAGTGGGGCCGATGGTTGATCTCGAGTATGTGATTTTTGAGGAGTCTGCATCAAATGAGGACATCGCAGTTCAAAAAGAGCGCATGAGTGCTTTGATTGAAGGATTTGAGACTACTGATGATGTGGCTTTTTATGTGAACGATAATTCCGATCAGAATCTTGTTGACCAGTGGGTACGCAAAGAGGCCATGGCTCAGATTTTAAGAGATTCACTACTTACTTTAGCACAAGGAACTGTCTATGGTCCTTATCGAGATGCAGGTAGTTTCAAATTGTCCAAAGTAGTGGCTACCATGCAAATGCCAGACTCTGTTGAGGCCCGTCATATTTTGATCCCAGTGGGCTTGAGCCGTGCTGATAGCATTACTCGTTCGCCACTTGAAGCCCGTGCTTTTGCAGACAGTCTTTATGCTGAACTGAAGAAAAATCGCAGAAAATTTGCAGACTTCGTGAGTGCACACTCTAGTGATATTGGTAGTGTTGAAAACGGAGGGCATTATGACTATTTTGGTTATAACACTATGGTGGCACCATTTAGAGATTTCTGCTTTGAAGGCAGTACTGGTGATTTAGGTGTTGTTGAATCGCAATTTGGAGTGCACATTATCGAAATTGAGGGTCAAAAAGACAAATCAACAGCCTACAAAGTTGCGACCATCACTCGTGAGATTGAGCCATCAGAGGCCACTTTGTCTTTGGTATTTTCTGAGTCGGCTAAGTTTGAAGAGGCTGCGCGTTCTGAAGGATTTTCAGTAGCTGCCGATCAAAAAGGTTTGACCCCACGTCCAGTCAATAGAATCGGTGCATTAGATGCCAGTATTCCAGGTATTGGCAACAATAGAAGTATCATTAATTGGGCTTTCCAAGATGAGGTGTCTGTAGGTGATGTGAAGCGCTTTAATTTGAATGAGTCCTATGTTGTCGCTCAAGTTACTAGAAAAAGTACTGAAAAGGCACTCATGAGTGTAGCCGAAGCTTCTGCTAGAGTAACACCGATTTTACGCAAGCAGAAAAAGGCAGCGCAAATTCGCCAAGGACTCAGTGGATCAACCTTACAAGAATTAGCCTCTAGTCAAAATGTGACTGTAAAAACAGCAAGTGCATTGACCAGAGCTACCCCTACTATTGCTGGTGCGGGAACAGAGCCTGTTGTTGTGGGCGCCGCGTTTGGTGTCGGGGCACAAGGGACCACAGAGCTTATCGATGGTGAAACCGGTGTATTTAAAGTACGTGTGCTTTCAGCTCAGCCCGCTGTGGCCTTAGAGAACTATTCCTCTTATGTGAATCAGATCAAAGCAGGATTGGCAGTTAATGCTATTAATACAAGAATCTTTAATGCGCTTAAAGCCATTGCAGATATCGAGGACAATCGCGCTGATTTTTACTAGCAGGATGGCTTGATTTAGCCAATGTATAAAGGAAAAAAAATACGCGGGCCTGTGGCCCGCGTATTT
>OMJU01000149.1 GCA_900299425.1 Candidatus Rokuibacteriota bacterium | reverse complement strand
TTTTGTTATGCCTTCGCGCACATCAGAACGCACTTGCTTGATCTCTGCTTTTGTCAAAGAAGAATTCAGCACATGGGCGATGCCTTCAGTTTCCGATAGAGATCGCAAAAAATCAACCTGATTTTTCATCAGGGCAATCAGCGGAGAAACCACTATGGCCGTACCCGAACTAATTAAAGCAGGCAATTGATAACACAATGATTTGCCCCCACCAGTCGGCATGATCACAAAGGTATCCGCCCCGGTGAGCACATTCATAATGACCGGCTCTTGTAAACCCTTAAACCCTGAAAAACCGAAATAATTCTTGAGTGCAGCGGATAATTCTTCTTTGCTGTATGCTTTATTCATTTTGCTTCTGCCCGGAGTTTACCACAATAAATTGCGGGAACTCAAGAACAATTGTAATTTTGCAACCATTAGAGATGCGATGTATCTATGAAGGGATAGCCCGAGCAGGGCAAAAATCCATTACTAAATATAGCAAAATCTAAGCTGCGAACCAATTAAATGAGTGAAATTTTGATCGACTTAAAACCCATTATACAGGTCGCTAAAGAGACCGTAGAAACTGAAGCTAAGGCTATTGCGCATCTGTCCTCACTGATCGATGAAGAATTTGCACAGGCCGTGGCCTATATTTATCAGTCAAAAGGTCGTGTCATCTTAACGGGTGTAGGTAAAAGTGCCAATATTGCGACCAAGATTGTAGCAACGTTAAATTCAACAGGAACCCCGGCTATTTTTATGCATGCCGCTGATGCGATTCACGGAGACTTAGGTATTATTCAAGAGAACGATACAGTAATCTGTATCTCAAAAAGTGGCAATACCCCAGAGATAAAAGTTCTGGTTCCGCTAATTAAGGCCAGTGGCAATAAACTCATAGGACTTACAGCCCACAAAGAATCATTTTTAGGTCAGCAGAGTGATTTTGTGCTCAATGCATATGTCGATAAAGAAGCCTGTCCAAATAACCTGGCACCAACCACCTCTACAACCGCTCAGCTAGTTATGGGGGACGCCCTAGCTATGGCATTGCTCAATCTTCGCGGTTTTTCCAGTAAAGATTTTGCGCGTGTGCATCCTGGTGGGTCTTTGGGTAAAAAGCTTTATTTGCGTGTCAGCGATTTAACGGCCCTCAACTCGCGACCTGAAGTCACCCCAAAAACTGATCTAAAAAAAGTGATTGTAGAAATTTCAGAGAATCTTTTGGGCGTTACTGCTGTGGTGGACAATGGGCAAATCGTTGGGATCATTACTGATGGTGACCTGCGTCGTATGCTCAGTAAAGTGGACAATATCGCTGGACTCACGGCTGAAGAAATAATGACCAGAAATCCAAAACTTATCGATAACGACGCCATGGCCATAGAGGCCATGGAAATGATGGACCGTCACGGAATCACACAAATTCTTGCCCACGAAAATGGACGTTACACAGGAGTGGTTCACATACACAACTTAAGTAAAGAGGGTATCATCTAATGGCAAAGGCACTACCCAATCCAGATAAAGACATGTCCTTTTTGGACCATCTTGAAGAATTGCGCTGGCATTTGATTCGCGCCACAATCGCTGTTGTTTCTATGGGGTTTGTCGCCTTTTTAATGAAGGACTTTATTTTTGACGGCATCATTTTTGGTCCTAAACGCGCAAGTTTCCCGACCTACCAACTCCTCTGCAGTTCGTCACAGGCTCTGGGATTAGACAGTTTTTGTTTTACAGAATTGCCTTTTCGTATTCAGAGTCGCACCATGTCGGGACAGTTTTCTGCCCATATTTGGACTTCAATCACTGCCGGATTCATTATTGCCTTTCCTTATGTGCTTTATGAAATTTGGAAGTTTGTCAGTCCTGGTCTACACGACAATGAACGAAAAAATGCCAAAGGATTTATTTTCGTGGCATCCTTGTTGTTTTTCCTAGGTGTGTTATTTGGCTATTATGTGGTCACCCCGCTTTCGATAAACTTTTTAGGGTCCTATCAAGTCAGCGATCAGGTTTTTAACGACTTTGACCTGAGCAGCTATATCGCTTTAGTGCGGGCTTGCTCCCTATCTTCGGGATTGATCTTCCAACTGCCCATAGTGATTTACTTTTTAACGCGCATCGGGCTTGTCACGCCAGAGTGGCTGAAAAAATACCGTAAATATGCTCTGGTTATCGTATTGATAATTTCCGCCATCATTACACCTCCAGACATTGCGAGCCAAGTAATTGTCTCTATTCCTGTTTTGATTTTATATGAAATAAGTATTTTGATCGCCAAACGTGTTGTTAAAATCCAACAAAAGAAAAAATAACGCTATGGGACAATCTGTCGAAGAATTTAATGCCTATCGTCAGCGCATGAATGAGCGTCTGATGCAGGAAGATCAAAAGATCATCAAGCGCATTTTTAATTTAGACACCAATGCTTACATGGAGGGTCATCTTTCGGTGAAGACCAAAGAATTACTGGGTCTTGGTAATTCTCTTGTACTGCGTTGTGACGATTGCGTCAAGTATCATTTACAAACCTGCTTTGATTTAGGCATCAGCAAAGAAGAGGTCATGGAGGCCATGAGCATCTCGTTACTGATCGGCGGAACTATTGTGATTCCGCATTTGCGCCGGGCGGTAGAATTTTGGGATGATCTAAGTGGGCAAACCTCCTAGAAAAAATTATTACCTTCGCTTAAATTGGTCACAAACCCAAAATCATTATGAAACTTCGCGCTGAACAACTCAACAAGATTTATCGTGGCCGCTCAGTGGTCAAGGAAGTCTCCTTAGAGGTCAATCAGGGCGAGATTGTTGGTCTTCTGGGCCCCAATGGCGCAGGAAAAACGACTTCATTTTACATGATAGTCGGACTGATCAAACCCAACGGTGGTAGGATTTTCCTAAACAATCAAGACATCACCACCTACCCGATGTACAAACGCGCACAAAATGGGATCGGTTACTTGGCTCAAGAAGCCTCTGTTTTTCGCAAACTAAGCATCGAAGATAATATTTTGAGTGTGCTGCAGCTGACTAAACTCAGCAAGGCAGAGCAAGAGGCCAAAATGGAATCCCTCATTGATGAATTCGGATTGCAACACATCCGCACCAATCGCGGAGATTTGCTCAGTGGTGGAGAGCGCCGTCGTACCGAAATTGCACGTGCTTTAGCCACAGACCCCCATTTTATTTTACTTGATGAACCATTCGCTGGGGTAGATCCCGTGGCTGTTGAAGACATTCAGCGCATCGTGGCTCAACTTAAAAATAAAAATATCGGAATCCTGATTACCGACCACAACGTGCAAGAAACTTTGGCTATTACAGACCGCACCTATCTAATGTTTGAAGGGAGTATTCTCAAGCATGGCATCCCCGAGGAATTAGCCGCTGATCAAATGGTACGCAAGGTCTACTTGGGGCAAAACTTTGAGCTGCGCAAAAAGAAATTACATTTCTAGGAACTGCCCTGCTAGATTAACTTTTTTACACATTAATTTCTGGACTTCAGTTTATTGATGAAGGACTTAAAGGCGAAAAACCAGTATGGTCTGGAGGATTTAGTTTTTCCTTAATTAAGCCTTTGATATAGGCCAAAGCAAAGACAGACCTACATAACTTAAAAGTATAAGAGGAATCGCCAAATAACCTAAGGCGATCAATCCGACAAGGCCAATGAGTACCAAGATATAACGCTGCTTGTTGTCCTGCCAAGAGGTGTTTTTAAGCTTGAGCGACATTAAGGGCCACGGGGCATTCAAGGCATAAACACTGAGCAGGGTTAGCCCAATTAAAAACCACTTATTGAATAACAGTTCGGCAATCATCGGGGTATAATGGTATTCAAAAATCAGGGGTAAACTTGAGATCAGCAAGGCATTGGCTGGAGTGGGTAAGCCAATAAACTGATCGGTTTGACGCGTATCGATATTAAATCGGGCCAAACGCACCGCCGAGGCGATGAGCACCAAAAGCGCTATAAAAGGATAATAAGTCTCTAGACCCACTTCCCAAGCGCGCGCTGAAAATACATCAGTGAGCGGGCGCATACGCCCATAAAAGGCTTGCTGCATCATTTGCAGAAGAATCAAACTCGGAGCAAGACCAAATGAAATCAAATCGGCCAAACTGTCTAATTGCACCCCCAAAGGGCTTTGAACGCCCAAAGCGCGCGCGACTAGGCCATCCAAAAAATCAAAAACCATCCCCAGGGCGATAAACCAAACGGCAATGACTAAATCCCCAGAAATCGCAAAGAGCGCAGCCACAGTGCCACAGATCAAATTAAAGGCTGTAATGGTATTGGGCAGGTGTCTTAACATATGCTGGTTTTGGTTAGGATAAAAGTACTAAAGTATTTTGGGCTGCTGCAATAAGGGCAATAAAATGTAGTTTATTAATCATAAAAATAGTGTGATATTTGTTTGAGCTATGAACAGACCATTTATTTTTTGGACTTTAGCCCTATTGAGTGTTTCAATTCTGGCCCAGACCAGCCGAAAATATTCAAACGAATTCTTGAATATTGGCGTCGATGCCGGGGCAATGGGTATGGCAAGTGCTGTGGTGGCTTCCAGTGGTGATGTACATTCAGGCTACTGGAATCCCGCTGGCCTATTGAGTCTCGAAGATCAACAAATGGGACTCATGCACGCCTCTTACTTTGCCAATATTGCGAATTACGATTATGCCGCTTTTGCCATGCCCCTGGATCAAGACCGGGCTGTAGGCATTTCTTTGATTCGCTTTGGGGTGGATAATATTCTAAACACCACTCAGCTGATCGACAGTCAAGGCAACATCAATTACGACAATATTACGTTGTTCAGTGCTGCGGACTATGCGCTGACCTTTTCTTTCGCCAAAAGACTCCAACTCTCAGGATTAGAAATTGGGGGTAATGCCAAGGTCATTCGACGCATAATCGGAGATTTTGCCAGCTCATGGGGCTTTGGGTTTGATATAGGAATGCAATACAAAATCCGCGATACATGGCAGTTTGGGTTGATGCTGCGCGATGTCACCACAACCTTCAACACTTGGCAAGTAAACCAAGAGGCTTTTAGTACAATTTCGGGGGCTGTTTTTGGACAAAATCAAGAAGCCCCTGAGACCACGGAACTCACCCTACCTAAAGCGCAACTTGGTGTTGCGCGCCTGTGGGAATTTCGCTCCGATATGAGCCTGCGTGCAGAACTTGATTTAAATATGCGCTTTACTCAAACTAACGATATCATTGCCACTCAAGGATTCAGCATGACCCCTGCGCTAGGGCTAGAATTTGGTTATTTGGATCTAGTTTATGCGCGCTTGGGCGCCGGTAACCTGCAAAATGGCGTGGATATTTTTGGCGATACCACTACAGAGTTTCAACCCAATCTAGGACTTGGGTTCAAATACAAAGGCATTAAAGTGGATTATGCCCTTACCGATATTGGTGACCAAAGCACGGCTTTGTACAGTAATATATTCAGTCTTACCCTGGATTGGTCTTATTTTAGGTAAAAGATCATGATGTCAGTAACTGTCGGCAAGGATGAATACTAAAATTACGTGGATGAAAGCAACAAATAAGGCTAAAGGATTTGATTTAGGGATGACAAAATCACTGTGGCTGACACGGGCCAGTTTAGGGCTCGTGTTTCTGATTATCATTCAGAGTCAATTGGCTTTGGGCCAAACCCAACGACAGCAAACTTTATCTCAAGAGGCCGCAATCAGTATATTGACTATTGGACCTGGAGTGGCGCTCTACGACAGATTTGGTCATAGTGCCTTTCGGGTTAAAGATTCTGTAAACAACATCGACTGGACCTTTAACTATGGCACCTATGATTTTAACGCGCCCAATTTTTATGGCAAATTTGTAAAAGGCCAGCTTTTGTATTCCTTAAGTGCGGGATATTTTCAAGGGTTTATTGAATATTATAAAAAGCAAAATCGCAGTGTTCGCGAGCAGGTGCTGAACCTCGACCAAGAACAAAAAGGGCGCCTTTTTTCATTTTTATTGTGGAATGCCGAGCCGGCCAATAAAAATTATCGCTACGACTTCTTTTTTGACAATTGCGCTACGCGCATTCGGGATGTACTGGCCAGCAATTTGGGGAATCAGCTGAAATACAGCGCAAGTTTTGATCCAGAGCCCCTGAGTTTTAGACAGCTCATTCAGAATCAGGTGCCTTATAATGATTGGGGAAGCCTTGGCATGGACATCGCTATCGGGGCCGTAGTAGACGTACCAGCAACGCCCTGGCAATTTCAGTTTTTGCCCAAGTATGTGGCCGAGGCGCATGCCGAGGCCACAATACAGGCCGCTGATGGGATTCAGCCGCTGATTAAAAGTGATGTAATGCTGTTTAGTCCAGAATCAGGAAAAAATGTAAGCGCGGAGCATGCTGCTAACGCGAACATGGAAGTACCCGCGGATTCTCATATTGGCGTTATAGGATTTTTGACCTCGCCCCTATTTTTTATGAGTCTGCTTGGACTCGGATTAGCCCTGATCAGCTGGCGAGATTACAGACGAAACCTGCGCTGTGCGCTGACCGATCGCATCATCTGGTTTACCACTGGTTTTATCGGCATAATGCTTGTGCTGTTGTGGTTTGGAACGGATCATTTGGCCACAAAAATGAATTATAATCTGCTTTGGGCGATGCCTTTTTCGATGATTGTAGGGTTTTTAAGCCTAAAGCCTTCTTCATTGCGATGGCTTGCCAATTACCAGCTCTTTTTAATTTTGATGATTGTACTGATGATCATGCATCAGTTTACCGGCGTACAATCTTTTGCCCCAAGCCTTTGGCCTTTTATCGCAGGTTTATTAGTGCGATTATTGTACAGCTACAAAGCCATTAGGATAGAGAAATAGGCTATTGCCCGCGCATAAACAAGACTATAGAAAGCGTCTTGATGTAGATGCTCAAATCCAGAAATATTGAGCGATTTTTGATGTAATACAAGTCGTATTGCAGCTTAATAAGGGCATCATCGTGGCTGGTGCCATAATTGTGATTCACTTGCGCCCAGCCAGTGAGCCCAGGCTTGATCACATGGCGTACATCGTAGAAAGGGATTTTTTCGCTGAGCTGTTTGACAAATTCGGGCCGCTCGGGTCGCGGTCCGATTATATTCATATCTCCCTTAAGAATATTCAGTAGCTGAGGAAACTCATCGTCCTTAATGGAAATAGTATTTTCCATGTAGTAAACTGGCAGTTTGCGCACACTGATATAGTAAGCATAGCTGTAGGCAATGCCTAAAGAGTTGACAAAAATTGGCCAAAAACGCAGCAGATTGATCAAAAACCCGCGCACATCAAAAATGGCATTCAGGTCATTGATTTTATTGCTATAAGTACTCTATTTTTGATTCATGATGCTCTCTAGGCTAACGCGTTAACAATAAAGTAGCTGTACCAATGGTGGTTAAAACCGTCAATATTGTCGTAAATGTTTGAATTGCGGTAGTTCCAAACCCCCATGATTTTTGCGGCAGCGGATTCACAATGATCAGATCATTGGGTTGTATGTAATAATATGGCGAGTTCATCGCATCGAGCTGGGTCAGATCCACATGATGAATTTTTTGTCCCAAGGGATACTGGCGAATAATTCGAATATCCGTTCGATCTCCCGTCACAGGGATATCTCCACTGGCGGCAATTGCCTCAATGAGCGTGACTTGATCACGATAAATGATTTACGAGCCTGGGCTTCCTACTTCACCGGTTATGATATATCGAATACCAGGCATTTTGACCGTCACAAACAAATTAGACTCATGCTTGAACAAATCTTGTAATAGGCGATGCTCTAAGTCTTCTCGAACTTCCTCTAAAGTCTTTCCAAGCACCGGTAATTCATCAATAACTGGTATACGGAATTGCCATGTACATCCACTACAAAACCATTAAAATACAAGTCCCCTTCCTCTATCGCGTTGAGCACTTCATTCGAGGTCGGGTTAAAAAACCCTATTTGTTCTTGATCGAGGGCCTTGATACGAATACTGAGTAAATCATTGACTTGCAATCGATAAGGTGGAATACTGGGCTGCAGCGCAACCAAACCTTCAGTCTTCTGCTGCTCATTCTCCTGTAGGTAAGTCAGGCGTTTTATCGGGACGCAGGATCCTAAGATCAATACGATAATAGCTAATAAAACCCCTTTGTTCCACGGCATAATTCTAGGTTGTTTCCACAAATATAAACTAAGGCAATTAAAATCAAAATGGTTTTATCTGTGAACTCCAATATTTAGGCTTATTTTGCAATAAAGTGACTTGCCCACAAGTGAGGGCGTCAAAACAAATCATGATAAATCCGCGATCTATTGTTTATTCGGTCTACAGTTATTTGAGATTTCTTCTTCGCTCAACTAATGCACACGGAGTACACTCCCCTTTTGTCTTTGACTTGGTTACCAAATGTTTTTATGACCAAAGCAATTATCCCCAATATTCGATTCTACGCGAGATAAGAAAAGAATTGAGGCAATCCAATGAAACCATACAGATTCTTGATTTCGGGGCCGGTTCGCGAGATCAAAACCTGGAAAAAAGCGAAACACGACCGGTAAAACATATGCTTCATAACGCTTCTATAAGTCCAAAGCGACAACGACTTTTACTTCGTCTGGTGCATTATTTTAACTCCAAAAATGTCCTCGAGCTAGGCACGCACCTCGGCATGGGAACAATCGCTATGGCTTTGGGCAATCCAAAGGCTACAATTACCACTGTCGAAGGCTGTCTAAATACCACACAATACTCAAAAAACCATCTCAACAAATGGCTTGCAGAAAATCATTTCAGCGGAGCGCTTAATATTATTAACGCTCCCTTTACCACATATTTCGAAAAACAACTTTCGGACTCTGCGAAAGAAAAAAAACTCAACCTAATCTACCTCGATGGGCATCATAATGGGCGTGCAACCCTTGAGTACTTCAATCAAATAAAAAAATTAATGCACAACGATTCGCTGCTCATTATCGATGACATCCATTGGTCCGAGGACATGACTCAAGCTTGGAATCAGATTATAGCCCAACCAGAAGTGCATGTAAGCATCGACACCTATTACTGGGGACTCGTCTTTTTGCGCAAAGAACAAAACAAAGAACATTTCACAATCAGGACATAGTGGGAATGGACTGAAAAATGAATAAAATAAGTACCTTTAATCCCGAAAAGAAATTGCATGAGTAGTGTCATTAAAATAAAGTCTATAACCCGAGATTTTCCTTTGGGTCAAGAGATTGTCAAAGTTTTAAAAGGTATTGATTTGGACATCCAAAAAGGCGAATACGTAGCCCTTATGGG
>OMJU01000148.1 GCA_900299425.1 Candidatus Rokuibacteriota bacterium | reverse complement strand
GATTTATTGCTAATTGTAATCAAAAAAAGATCCCACTAGTCTTTTTACAAGATGTCACTGGATTTATGGTGGGCAGTAAAAGTGAGCACGGTGGCATCATCAAAGATGGTGCAAAAATGGTCAACGCAGTAAGCAATTCAGTAGTGCCAAAATTCACCATTATCCTAGGAAATTCCTACGGTGCAGGGAATTATGCCATGTGTGGTAAGGCTTACGACCCTAGACTTATTGTCGCTTGGCCCAGTGCAGAACTCGCTGTAATGAGTGGCAATAGTGCTGCCAAAGTTTTACTGCAAATCGAGACAGCCCAAAAGAAAAAGACAGGAACCAAGTTAAGCCCCGAAGAAGAGCAAAAGCTCTATGAACAAATCAAAGCCCGTTACGACGAGCAGATTTCACCTTATTACGCAGCATCCAGACTTTGGACGGACGCGGTGATCAATCCAGTTGAAACGCGCAAATGGATCTCCATGGGCATCGAAGCTGCCGATCATGCGCCAATAACGCAGCCCTTTAATCTCGGAGTAATTCAGGTTTAATACAGGGGCAATTCAAGTCTAGTACAGCCTTCGAACAATGATCATATCCCTTTACGTGCAAGAAGCCTAGCGCACAAGGCGTATGGTTTCTTGACGACCATTGACATAACGAAAACCCTCTTGATCAAAATATCCGGCTTCCTCAAGCATAATACGCACATCTTTGTCCCACTCTGGAATAAAAATCGTGTTATTTAATTCGATCGCATAGGCAGTCTTATAGGCCATTGGGTAGTCTCCTGACCCAGGTACGCCCTGCTGAGCGTCCCACATTCCTAAGGTGGTTCCTGCACTGTGACCAAAACTCCCAAGTGGATGCGTGTAAATTGAAGGTCTGAGTCCCTCTGCTCGACCTTTTTCCAGACTGCTGCGTAAAATCTCATTGCCTGTAATGCCCAGGGCAAAGAAGCCCGTAAATATATCTTGAACACGATTGCCAGAGGCGAATGCTTTGTTAAGGAATTCAGGGACTTCGGATTCTCCTTGAAGCGGTACATAAGCGTGTTGCTGACAATCTGTATTGAGTCCCATATAACTCACACCAAAATCACAATGCAGCAAGTCTCCGGGCATGATTATGGTTTCCTGATATCCATTTGAAAAGGCCTCTATATGACTCTTTAGAGCTTCATTATTGCGCTGTATATCCACTGTTGGATGAAACCACGTATCCAGTCCAAGATCACTCACTTTTTGACGCAACCACCAAACGACTTCCTCGCTGGTAGTTTTTCCTGGAGTGATGACCCTAGTAGAAAAAGCCTCCGCAATGATATCATGGGTTACCTGCACCAAAGCCTCAAATTCTTTCATTTCACTTTGCGTTCTGGTCTCAACCCAGGAAACCGCCAAAGGTTCTGCCGAAACTACGCGCGACTTAAACGACTCTGGCAAATGTTCCATAAACTCTGAATAATCCGTCTGAACCAAACCGTCTGCAATGCCATAATGCTCAGAAATATTCACACCTATTTTATTGGGGTTACGCTCCTGAATTAATTCAATCAAGCGTGCCCACTGATCCGGTTGTTTTTCTTTATCCCATGCCGACTCAATGGTTTGCCCAATGCCGTATCGCGCCACAGCTAGGGCGTCGAAGATATTGCGCTCTGCATCGCGATAAAATAAGATTATCGTCCTTCTTCTGGCATTGAGCCAAGTGGCAGGGAGCATAGTACGCAATATTGGATCTTCGTTATACTCACGTGATATCAATAGCCACATGTCCATATTGTGCTGGTCCATGAGCTGAGGCAACACTTCATGTATGCGCTCATTTAAGAGTGCGTCATAACGCTCAGCACGTTCTTTTTGATTCAATATTTGGCCCTGAATCTCCGCGTTAGCGCCGAGGAATAAAAAGACCAGTGCAAGGCACAAATCGCGCATTGAAAATTGTTTTATCATGAGTATTTGTGTTGATTACGAATTAAATCTCTGAGCTCTTTTCGTTTAAACTTTCCCGTATCTGTGATTGGAATTGCCTCTAAATTAAGGATTAATTTGGGACGTTCTAAGGGCATTAAATGCGTTATGGCTTGATTTACGCTTTCATTTGAAGGACCCGAATGATCCTTAACTAAAACAATTTGCTCTCCTAAGGTTGGGTGCGGTGCACTGCTGATCACAAAATTTCCAGATAAATACTGTCTTAATTTTCGCTCTAAAACCTCAGGCGAATGCTTGACCCCACCAGAATTAATGACCTCATCTATTCGGCCCAAGTATTTAAAAGAATGGCTGTCGACAAGTTGTACTAAATCATTGGTTACCAAAGCATCGTCTAACAAATTTGGCGCATGAATGACCAAACAACCTCGGTCATCTGATGTAAAAGTAACCTCAGGCATGGCTTTGTACACCTCCGACTGCTGCGTTCCGTTAAGTGCTCGTGCGGCGACATGGGTCAAGGTTTCCGTCATCCCATAAGTGGCATAAGCCTTTACACTGCTCTGTTGTAGTTTTTTTTTTAGATGTTCAGGCAACACTCCTCCCCCTACAATCAAAGTGTTTACCTTGTCTAAGGCACGATAAGAAAAGGCCAATTGATGAGGCACTAATGCCACAAAATCATAATTTGAATCGTATTGCGTCAATGCGTCCTTAATGGGTGCCACAACATGTAGATCCCAACCTAATACCAAAGCGCGCACCACCATCATTTT
>OMJU01000147.1 GCA_900299425.1 Candidatus Rokuibacteriota bacterium | reverse complement strand
CTTGTTGATGTCCTTATCGGAGTTTAAAAAGTATACGGCCGCCTGGTAATAGTCACCAGAAGAGGGTCCATTCATAGTGCGCTCTATCGTGGCCATTACCGCAGTTTCAGTATCAAAACTAAAAGGAACAGAAACAGCCGTATTTTCCCAGGCTAGGGTTAATTCTGCAGTAGCGTCTGTCACTTGATCAACAGAAAGCGTAAAGCTCTCTACAGCCTTATTCAGTGCTTGAGGCTTAGCTTGGTACTGGGCAGCAATTTTCTCAGCCTCCCAAGATGGGGGTAATCCCCAGTTCTCTGTGTCTGTGTAAAAATAAACGGTCCACTGGTCTTTAGAGGGAATCGTGTACAGCGCATAAGTTCCCGCTTTAAGGGTAAAGGACCCAATCGTCGCATCAGCGCCAAAGGTCACGATTGTATTTTTATTGGCCCCAGTGCGCCATAGTTTATCCATAGGTACTAAATCGCCGAAAATAGTGCGTCCACGCATGGCAGGGCGCGAATACTCAAGGCTTACACTGCTCAGACCCACGCTCTGTGTTAAAGTTTGTTCTGGAGAAGCCGCAGGGGTTTGGATTTGGGCCATTGACCCCACTGTAACGCTAATTACAAGCAAAAAAGAGAAAATAAAATGTTTCATATGGTAAAGTTTTTGACTAATATAACTCACTGGACGAAAACATTCGTTAATAAAACGATAAAACCGACAAATCATTTTGTTTAACCTTTAATCAAATTCGTTAAACAATTGTATCTTTACAAAAAAATCGCTTTGTACACTTTTCACAGAACCCAAAACCTACCGATTAGCCTCGATGAGGCCTGGGACTTTTTCTCCGACCCAAAAAATTTAAAAACAATAACCCCTGATTATATGGGGTTTGACATCATAGCCGGCGCTGATCGTCGCATGTATCCTGGGCAAATTATCGAATACCGCGTTTCACCGCTTTTGGGTATCAAGACCACCTGGGTCACCGAAATTACCCACGTAGTTCCTAAGGAGTATTTTGTCGATGAACAGCGATTTGGCCCCTACACCTTATGGCATCACAAACACTTTTTTAACCCGATTCAGGGGGGGGTTGCCATGGAAGATCTCATACATTATAAAGCCCCATTAGGTGCTGTAGGAGGCTTATTCACACCGCTGATTGTCACCCCAAAACTCGAAGAAATTTTTAATTATAGAACCCTAAAACTTACCGAATTATTCGGCAGCTACTCATGAAAAATATCCTAATTATCGGCGGCTCAACAGGGATAAGTGCCGCTGTGGCTGAGCTCTGTATCCAACAAGGAGATACCGTATTCACCGCCTGCCGTAATCAACCTGAAATTTCAGGAGTACATCACCTTGCATACGATGTTTTGGATCCGGACGCCAGTATTGACGGACTTCCTGATCAATTAGACGGATTCGTTTACGCCCCAGGAAGTATTAATTTGCGTCCCTTTCGCGCCTTAAAACCAGAGGCCTTTGCGGCAGACTTTGAAATCAATACCATGGGTATGATCCGCAGCTTACAGGGCGTTTTACCTAAATTATTAAATAGTCCTCAGGCCAGTATTGTAGCCTATAGCACTGTAGCGGTGCAACAAGGAATGCCTTTTCACGCTTCTGTAGCCGCAGCTAAAGGAGCTCTGGAGGGTTTAGTGCGCTCATTAGCTGCTGAGTACGCGCCAAAAATTCGCGTCAATGCCATTGCGCCTTCGCTCACCAATACGCCTTTGGCAGGGAAACTCTTATCGAGTGACGAAAAAATTGAAAAAATGAGTGAGCGTCATCCGCTAAAACGTGTGGGGACACCTGAGGATATCGCACAATGTACCCGTTTTTTGCTCAGCGATGCCTCGTCCTGGATGACGGGACAAATCATTGGTCTGGATGGCGGTATGGGAGCACTAAAACTGAATTAAGCCTTGATGATTCCATTCGAAAAATCAGATCATACAGAATCCATGCAAGACCAGTGGACACAGCAGCAGTCTAATGAGGCAAACACAAAGGGGTCTATGCCTGAAATTAATGTTTTTTGGTTTCGCCGCGATCTGAGACTCACCGACAATCACGGTTTGAGCAAAGCGCTTCGCGGGTCATTTCCCGTTTTGCCTCTGTTTGTGTTTGATCGCAATATTTTGGACTCATGCAGCACTGATGACGCGCGTGTGCGATTTATTCACGAGCAATTAAGCGCCATAAAACAAGAATTAAGGTCCTGGGGGAGTGATTTAAAAGTTATCTACGGCAGCCCGCAAGACGCGATAACCCAATTACAAAAGGAATTTTGCCTCAAACACATAATCAGTAATCGCGATTACGAGCCCTATGCTCTGGAACGCGACACGGGGATAGAATCTTTTTGTAAGGGCCAAAATATTGGTTTTCACCAATTTAAAGATCAAGTGATTTTTGAGATGGATGAAATCGTCAAAGACGATGGCAAGCCTTATGTGGTCTTCACGCCTTACAGTAAAAAATGGCTTGCAACTTTGGCATCATTAGAACCCCTTGCTGAATATGCTGTAGTGGCCCATAAAAACAATTTACTCAAAGCCGATTTTGGTCCTATGCCCTCTCTTGATGAGATGGGATTCAAACCGAGCCCTCAGCGCGTATTGCCCTACGATTACAGTCCTACAATGGCCAAAAATTACCAAGGTCAAAGGAATTTTCCCGGATTGGCGCAAGGAACCTCTAAACTTTCACCTCATCTTCGTTTTGGAACAGTCAGTGTGCGGCAAATCGTAAAAGCCTTGAGGCCAATACAAGACATCACTCTACTCAAAGAATTGATTTGGCGGGAATTTTTTATGCAGATTCTGTGGCATTTTCCTGATACGATAACCCAATCATTCAAGCCGCAATACGATAGAATTAAATGGCG
>OMJU01000146.1 GCA_900299425.1 Candidatus Rokuibacteriota bacterium | reverse complement strand
GTCCAATACCCGAGAGCGCTAACCAACGCTTCCAAGAGTTTTCGCTAGATGGCATGAATAAATAACAGGGGTTAAACAATAAAATTAAGCCGAAGTCGTCCCGGCCGCCTCTGCTTTCTTGAGCCTATGTTGACGATCGAATAAACTGCTACTGTTGGAGCTGCCTGATTCTGCAGGAGCGCTATTGCCGTCCTGCATACTACAAGTCCCATTGAATATAGCGCCAGGCTCTACAGAAAGTTTGCCGACAATAACCTGTCCTTTTATTCTGGCCGAAGATTTCAAAGTGAGTGTCCCGCTCACATGCAGTTCACCTTCAAAACGCCCCTCTAGGTCTGCGTCGCCACAAACGAGTTTTCCTTTGATAAGACCTGATTTTCCTAGAACGACTTTTGAAGGCTTTTCTAAAGTGCCTTCAATGGTTCCGTCAATGCGAAAAAAGCCTGAAGAGGTAATGTCCCCGACAAGTTTTGTTCCCTCGTTAATTCTGTTTTGACTGACTGAAGGTTCCATAAATTGGTTTTGTTTTTTTTCACTAAACATGGCTCTACGCTTTACTGTCCTGAGGGATTAGCCTCAACACTCTGAAGGTCAAGATAATCAATTAAATTTTTATGCCACTGCACCACGCGATAATTTTCGCTAGAAATTACAAAATAGGGGCGATCCATGCCATAATTCTGGTCATCAGAAAGGGTTTCTGCAAAACCTTTTGCGCCTAAAGGAGACTTGAGCCCATGGATTACCACAAATTGCTCAGTAGGGGTGTAATAGTCCTGACTGGCCTGTAGTTTCTCTTTGGGGAAGTTAGCCAAGGCCGCTTTGGTCGTCTCTAAATAATCTAAAGTCTCTTGAGTTTGTGCGGTATCGAAACGGTAGACAATCTTGTACTGATCCCCCTCGGCCTTGAATTCGGCTGAGGACATCGATGGCAAAACGCTGGCATAAATCTCCTGAGCTTGTTTGCCCTCATCAGATTGTGGATAGGTTAAAGCCACAAAATTTATAGCATTTTTATAAGCGTCAAAGCCTTCGACATACATCAGTGCGGTGGCCTTTAAAAGTTCAAACTTTGGTAGAATATCATTGCCCGCATAAAGATTGATATATTCATCACAAAGCGCAATTACTTCTGAATAATCTCCCTGTTCAAATTGTTTGTAAAGTGCTTTGTATTTGAACTCTGGGCTAGATGCATCACTGGCAAGTTGCGCCTGTGGATTTCTCAGAATTTCTGCATATCGAGATTCGGGGTGATTGTTAATGATGTCCATTTTCCAGGAATCAGCCGCCTGTTTGTTGTTGAGTACCTCGTAAATTTTATAGAGGTAATATTTGGATGGTAAAACCAGGCGCTCTTGGGGATCATAACTCAGGAGTTTCTCCAGTTTATCCACCGCTAAATGATATTCTCTGAATTTTTCTTTGTACACCAAACCTAACTGATAATAGGCGAAGTTTCTCGTGCGCTTTAACGAATCTATGACGGTAGAATCCGTTGGGATCCGGCCGATATAAGTATTTGGATCCATTATGGTGCGGCGCTCAATGGCCACACCCTCTTGCTCACCCGCAATTTCATCCGCCCCTGTAGTAATGGTGCCTTTAGTCGCATTACGCCAATTGTCTTCTAGACCTCGATTGCCCCAAATGCTTCTAAATTCCTGCTTACCATACGCCACTGTGGTGCTGTTATAAAAATAAAACGTAGCCCCACTGCTATTTTTGCCCGCTTTTTTGGTGTAAAACTCGTTGTTCTGCTCTCGTTTTTCACGCTTGGCGGCCGCAATGGAATCTTCCTTGGCTGCCGCGATTAACTTTTCGGTATAGGCCTTAAAGTAGGCCAATTGCTCTTCAGGACTCATAGCAACAAGCCCCAAAATAGAATCATTAACCGCTGCAATGCGCTCGTATTTGATCACGTCTGAAAGATTTTCTCTACGCTTTTTCATGCGGCGCCAGGCGCGAGAATTCTCTTCTAAAAAGGTCAGGGTGCTGTCGTAATATTTACCCGCATTTTGGTATTCCGCCAATTCAAATTTTATGTCGGCTAATGTGCTGTAGTTGTTTGCCTGAAGTTGGCGATCTTCATTGTAAAATTTTATAGACTTATTGTAGTAGGCCACTGCAGTGTCTAGATTATTCATAATGCGGTAGGCATTAGCCGTTTCGTGAAAAATAGCATCGCGAAATGGTCTGTTTTCTCGATCCTGTCCCAAATCCCACAATAACTCTTTCAAGGCAACAGTGTCGCCTTGGGCATAATTGAAGTTTTTCACCTGCTCTAAGAATGAGCGCACATAATAGGTGCGAGAGGTATTGCGTTTGAGGTCAATTACACGTTGAAACGCGCTATTGGCGCTATCGGGTTGTTCTAGCCTGTTTTGAATTTGTCCTTCGATAAATCTATAGCGTCCCTGCAATTCTTTGTCTTTAATCATGCTGGCCGCCATTTGGATCATGGGTAATGCCGCAGCTAAGGTGTCCAAATTGATGTATGCTTGAGCCATAATTGCTGCCGCGTCCGCCTTGTCTTGCTCGGTGAGGCCTTCCTTGCCAAAAAGCTCTAAAAGTTCTTTAATGGCCACGTCCTCATTGCCGAGCTGGATATTGCATTTGGCCTTCCACATTCGGGCCTCATTGATGCTGTTTGAACTGGGATACCGGTTGAGTATAAAGTTAAAGGCATCAATTGCAGGAACGAAGCGTTGACTGTAGTAACGGGCCTTTCCGAGCATCATATAGGCCTCATCAATTTGAGGATTGTACTCTTTTCCGTTGAGGTAAATCGAGTGTTTTTGAATGGCCTTGGCGGCCTTTTCTTCAGATCGATTAAAATTAGGATTTCCTTTTTCGCCTGGTTTTATAATGGCTTCTTTGATTTCAAATCGCTCTACAGGCAAAACCTCCCAAAAATTATCGCGGTAGGTTGAGGCCAGTTCTTCATTGCCATCAATAAGCGCCTCGCCTCCGTTATACAGGGCGTTAAATTCGGCAGTAACGGCATGAAAGTTTCGTGTTACAAATGTGTCCTTTTTTCTCGAACAAGACCCGAGGACCACTAGCATCAAACCGAATAAAATAAGAGACGTAAGACGTTTCACTGCATACAAGATTATAAAGACGCTAACTCTAAATTTAAGCCTTTATTATTGGGTTTAGACCAAAGGAGGGTAAAAATACCATTCTTTTTGAAAAGTGGCCGGTTTTGGGGTCAAAAATAGGGGATTATCGGCTTTTAAGACAATGATTTAAATGCTTGAATTTGTATTTTTGAAAAAAAATTGTTCATGACGCATGCTGTAGATTTGACCGTTTCTGAAAAACGGCAACTGACTCCGAGTTCCGTAGAGTTAACTTTTGCCGTCCCAGAAGAGCTCCACAAAAGCTTTGCTTTCAAGCCAGGACAATACTTAACCCTGTCTCAGGAAATTGACGGCGACAAGGTGCGCCGCTCTTACTCACTGTGCTCTGCACCCCATCAAAACACTTGGAAGGTGGGCATCAAAAAAGTTGATAAAGGGCTGTTTTCGACTTGGGCTCACGATATTTTAAACCCAGGGGCTTCCATAAAAGTTTTTGCCCCAGAGGGCAAATTCACCATAAATCCTGGTCCAGATGATGATCAAAATTACCTGGCATTTGCCGCTGGAAGTGGCATAACCCCGATAATGAGCATGATTCAAGCAGTTATGGCTCAGGCGCCTAAGGCAACGTTTACTTTAGTTTATGGCAATCAATCGCCTGAACATACTATGTTTTTAAAGGACCTTGAAGCCCTTGAACAATTACACCCTGATCGTTTTAAAATGATCCTGTTTTACTCGCGTAGCTCAGTGCCAGGAACCCGCTTTGGTCGTATTGAAAGCAGTAGCATAAAACACTTGTTCTTAAATGATCTCAACGGGACACTCTTCAACCAGTTTTTGCTTTGTGGGCCTGAACAAATGATCCAAACCCTTAAAGAAATTCTCCCCGAGCAAGGAGCAAAGGCCGAAAACATTCATGACGAATTATTCTTTAGTACTTCCGAGCAAGCTGCAGAGTTAAAACAAGGGCAATGCGCTCTAACTATTGTGCTCGACGGAGAAAACACAGTGCTTACAGTTGATAAAAACACCCCCGTGTTAGACGCAGCGCTAGATCACGATCTCGACCCACCTTATTCTTGTCAAGGAGGAATTTGCAGCTCCTGTATCGCCCGCGTGACCCATGGACAGGCCCAAATGATTAAAAATCAGATTCTGACCGATGCTGAAGTAGCCGAAGGACTTGTCTTAACTTGCCAAACTTTGGCCCTTAGCGATGAATTGACTGTAGATTACGACGAGGCTTAAGCTAGAACTTCCTCGACTTTTGCAGCGATTTGTGCAACACTAATACTGCGCATTAAATCGCTGTATCCCTGTGGTAATTTATTGCCATACACTGATGTGGGTAATTCTGGATATTGGCCACGGTCGGCATAGAGTTGTCGCTCTATTTCTTGCCCAAAAGGCATAAAGCCCAGACTTGGATGCGTCGCCCCCCAAAGGGTGATCACAGGTATGCCATAATTTGCGGCCAAATGCCCATTACCGCTATCCATAGCAATCATCAAATCCAGAGCGCCGATAATTTCTAGCTCATGAGCAAAAGTCCATTTTCCGGCCAAAACATGCACATTACTTTGATGTTCCGCTAGGGCTGATAATTGCTGTGCCTCGTATCCTGGAGCGCCAAAAAGCAATATTTGATGCCCTTGCTCGGTGAGGGTTTGACAGAGCTTTTCTGACAGGTCTAAGGGATAGGTTTTCCCTGGGTAGGCAGCAAAGGGCGCAAAACCAATAAGCCGCCCAGATTGCGTTTTTAATGATATTATAAAGGTCAAAACCTCTTGACTCAATCCTGGCCCATGCTCGATTGTAGACTCGGAATGCACCCCGAGGTCTGAGTGCAGGCTCAAGTTTTCCAAGTCCACCTTCAGTCCCAG
>OMJU01000145.1 GCA_900299425.1 Candidatus Rokuibacteriota bacterium | reverse complement strand
GCTCGGTTATGGAACAAAGCCCTCATGTTTTTATGTACGGAGATGGTGCCGAGATATTCGCACAAGAGCAAGGCTTTAATCTGGTCGATCAAAGTTACTTCTTTACCCAAGGTCGCTTTGATCATCTTCAACGGGTTAAGGCTGCGCAAGAGCAAGTTTCTATAGAAAATCATCCGGCCAATGCGGGGCATATGCAGGCGATGTCTTCATTTTTCGATCCCTTTCTAAAAGCTTCAAAATACGGTACTGTGGGCTGTGTTGCCCTAGACAAAAATGGCAATCTCGCGGCTGGCACCTCAACGGGCGGCATGACTGATAAACGTTTTGGGAGAATCGGCGATGCTCCTGTGATTGGCGCCGGCACTTATGCCAACAATCAAAGTTGCGCTGTTTCAGCCACTGGATGGGGCGAATATTTTATTCGAGGAGTAGTGGCCCATGACATCGCCGCCATGATGCAGTACGGCGGCCTGGGTCTGGAACAAGCCACTAGTAAAGTAATCGACCAGAAAATTCCAGAGCTTGGAGGAGATGGAGGTGTAATTGCCATGGATCGCCAAGGCAACATCTCTATGCGCTTTAACACGCCAGGGATGTACCGCGCTCAAATTGACACAGATGGCGCACTGAAAGTTGGAATTTATAAATCCGATACGTTGTTAACAAAATAAGGGGTTCAGTAAGCCCTAAAAATTGTCCTCATTCAGGATAAATCTTAACTTAGCGCTATCAATGTGTAACCGTTAAAAATCATATCATGAGCAGCGAAAAAGAAGCCAAACTAAAAGCATTAAAACTCACTTTAGATAAATTAGATAAGACCTACGGCAAGGGTGCTGTCATGAAAATGGGGGACTCGGCAGTTGAAGAAGTAGAAGTTATTCCCACAGGTTCTTTGGGTCTTGATTTAGCGTTGGGTGTAGGCGGTTATCCAAAAGGGCGCGTTATCGAGATCTATGGTCCTGAATCATCTGGTAAAACAACCCTCACGCTTCACGCCATAGCAGAAGCCCAAAAAAAAGGAGGCATTGCGGCATTTATTGATGCTGAACACGCCTTTGACCGCTATTATGCCGAAAAACTTGGCGTCGATATAGAAAACCTCATTATCTCTCAACCGGACAATGGCGAACAGGCACTCGAGATTGCCGACAATCTTATTCGCAGCGGCGCCATCGACATAATCATTATTGACTCTGTAGCAGCACTCACCCCAAAAAGTGAGATTGAAGGAGAGATGGGAGACAGTAAAATGGGGCTCCATGCGCGTCTTATGTCACAAGCCCTGAGAAAACTTACTGGGTCCATAAGCAAAACAAAATGTACAGTCATCTTTATCAATCAATTACGCGAGAAAATCGGCGTGATGTTTGGCAACCCTGAGACGACCACTGGAGGTAACGCACTTAAATTTTATGCCTCAATTCGATTAGATATTCGTCGTTCAACCCAGCTAAAAGACAACAACAGCGAAGCCGTCGGAAATAAAACACGGGTAAAAATCGTTAAAAACAAAGTCGCGCCTCCATTTAAAACCGCAGAATTTGACATCATGTACGGAGAAGGAGTTTCAAAAATTGGCGAAATCATCGATCTTGGTGTTGATTATGAAATAATCAAAAAGAGTGGTTCATGGTTCAGTTACGACGATACAAAACTCGGTCAGGGTAGAGACGCAGTTAAAAGTTTGCTGACTGACAATCCTGAACTGATGGAAGAACTCGAGGGTAAAATTAAAGAGGCTATTAAAACTTTGGCATCTTAATTTTTTTGACTGACGCAACCCCTTTAATAGAATAGCATCTTACTGTCGAAGTCAGATGCGGAATGTACCATAAGCACCGCCTATGGATAAAAAATCAATTCGTATTTGTCTACAAAAGAGCTCATAAAAAGGTGTCAAGATAATGACCGACAAGCACAAGAATTATTGTACCGACAATACAGTTCGGTCCTATATGGAATGTGTTTGAAATATGCGCCGAATCAAATGGAGGCGGAGGACAATCTCCAAGACGCTTTCATTACTATTTTTCAGCGTATTGATCAGTATCAAGGCAAAGGATCTTTTGAGGGATGGATGAAGAGAATTGCCATCAACACAGTCTTGCAAAAATACAGACAAAAACGCCTGTATGATTTGCCAGCTGATGATCTGATGGAAGGGGAGATGGAACTAGAACCATATGATGAATCCCTCTCACTACCCCTGCCCTTTTTGTTGAGTATCATTCAAGAATTACCCGAGCGTTATCGCTTGGTTTTTAACTTATATGTGCTTGACGGGCACACGCATAAAGAAATCGCTGACCTATTGGGCATTAGCGATGGCACGTCAAAGTCAAATTTAGCTAGAGCACGTCAGCTCTTGCAACAAAAAATAAACGCCCACAATAAGGCTAGTGATCGTTAATTCGTGATGAAACAAAATTGGGAAGAACAAATAAAAAACACTCTAGGCGACTATCAAACGTCTCCTGGCAGGGATTTGTGGCCCGAAATTGAGCGCAAATTAGACAAGGGCAATAAAAAACGCCCTCTAGTTATTCCCCTGTGGTGGAAATCTGGGGCTATTATCGCTACAGCAGCTTCATTGGCCTTGATTATTCTTTTGAATCCCACCCAAGAAACTAAAGATGCTTCTTTGTCACAAATAGAGCAGAACAAAGTAACACAACAGAGAAAATCGAATGCTATTAATGCGGAAAATGAACTCAATACTATCAAGGAATCCATAGTAAACGCAGCAACCCAGAGGTCAATCAATCCTGAATTTACGGATAATACAGCGAATGACGCGAAGAATTCCACCCAAATAACCGAGGTCGCATCTGGCCAATCTGGTCAATCAACGACCATAGTAACCAATGATGTCCCAACAAGCACCTTTGCCACGCAGGAGCCAAAAGACCTCCGCGCACAAACACTGAACAAAAACACCAACGACCAAAGCAACAATCAAGTAACTGTTACTCAAAAAGTAGAGGTCGCTGATCATCAGGCGCCAACAGAGGTGGCAAGATCAGCAGAAAGCGCTATTGCTGCCGGCGAAATCACAAAAAGCGAACCCCTTGAGCCTGCGGCCG
>OMJU01000144.1 GCA_900299425.1 Candidatus Rokuibacteriota bacterium | reverse complement strand
TCAGGGACGATATAGTCTAATAATCTTTGGTAATGTGTGATCACAATAACGGCATTGTCCTTGCTGCGCAATTTATTGACACCGTTTGCTACGATTTTAAGCGCATCAATATCCAAACCAGAATCGGTTTCATCTAAAATAGCCAATTTCGGATCGAGCATGGCCATTTGAAAAATTTCGTTGCGTTTTTTCTCTCCACCCGAAAAGCCTTCGTTAAGCGAACGGGACAAGAATTTCCGGTCGATATCCAATAGCTCAGAAACCTCTTTTATTTTTTTAAGCATTTCGCCAGCGGGCATATCTTCGAGTCCTTGTGCCTTGCGCGTTTGGTTGATCGCAGTTTTGATGAAATTAGTTACCGTGACCCCAGGTATTTCTACGGGGTATTGAAAGGAAAGAAACACCCCTTTATGAGCGCGCTCCTCTGGAGCTAATTCGGATAAATCTTCTCCGTCGAGCATAATTTGACCCTGAGTGACTTCAAAATCTTCTTTACCCGCAATGATCGAGGCAAAAGTACTTTTACCAGCCCCATTGGGTCCCATGATGGCATGAATTTCCCCTGGATTGACCTCAAGGTTTATCCCCTTTAAAATATCTTTTTCTTCCACACCAGCGTGGAGGTCTTTAATTGCTAACATCAGTCTTTTTTTGATCTTGAATTTTAATATCAACTTTTGCGGGTTGATCGCCTACACTTACGATTTCTTTGATGGTAATCATTTGTTCCCATACTTCTTGACCTTGGTCTAAAGCCGGATTTCTAGAAACCTTACCGCGAACCATAACAGGTACCATATCGTATACGTCTTTTTTAACTTCTGCGACGCGATCTCCCAGCTCTTTAGCCATATCATCCATTGCTACGGCATAAATAAAAGAGCCGCCCTTAAGTACTGCGCCTTCTGCTGAATAATAGTATTCCCCGGCAATTGTGGCACCCATATTTTCAGTTACGGCACCTTCTTGTTTTACCTTTTTTGGCGATTTGTCTTGACAACTTAGGGCCAAAAGTGACGCACATAGTGCAATTGATAGCGCAATTTTTTTATGCATGATTGAATGATTTTTTTTGTACTTAAATTATCCTACTGAGCCTTCAAGGCTTATTTCTAGAAGTTTTTGGGCCTCTACAGCAAACTCCATGGGTAATTTGTTCAAAACTTCCTTGCTGAAACCATTGACGATAAGGGCAATTGCCTTTTCGGTGTCTATACCTCGCTGATTGCAATAAAAGATTTGGTCCTCACCAATTTTGCTGGTTGTTGCCTCGTGTTCTACTTGTGCGGTTTTATTATCTACCTCGATGTATGGGAAGGTGTGCGCGCCGCACAGGTTACCCATGAGCAGTGAGTCACATTGTGAAAAATTTCGTGCATTTGTGGCGCGTGGGTGGATTTTCACTAATCCACGGTAACTGTTTTGCGACTTGCCTGCAGAAATCCCTTTGGAGATAATAGTACTGCGGGTATTTTTACCCAAATGCACCATTTTAGTCCCTGTGTCGGCTTGTTGGTAGTTATTGGTGACTGCGATAGAGTAAAATTCTCCGATAGAATTGTCTCCTTTTAGGATACAGCTCGGATATTTCCAGGTTACGGCACTTCCTGTTTCTACTTGAGTCCAAGAAATTTTCGCCCCGGTTTCACAAAGGCCTCTTTTTGTTACGAAATTAAAGACCCCGCCTTTACCGTTTTTATCGCCTGGAAACCAATTCTGTACGGTAGAATATTTTATCTCAGCACCGTCTAAGGCGATGAGCTCAACTACAGCGGCGTGTAATTGATTTTCATCGCGGGTCGGCGCAGTACACCCTTCGAGGTAGCTGACATAACTATCTTGGTCGGCAATCACCAAGGTGCGTTCAAACTGCCCAGTTCCCGCCTGATTGATGCGGAAATAAGTCGAGAGTTCCATAGGGCATCGCACTCCTTTGGGAATGTAACAAAATGAACCATCGCTAAATACCGCACTGTTCAGCGCCGCGTAAAAATTATCGCGCTGAGGCACCACAATACCAATATACTTACGCACTAATTCAGGATGTTCCTTTATGGCTTCTGAAATAGAACAAAAGATGATCCCTTTTTCAGCTAAGGTCTCTTTGAAAGTGGTGGCCACAGAAACAGAGTCCATAACGATATCCACTGCAACTCCAGCAAGTTTCTTTTGCTCATCAAGTGAAATCCCGAGTTTGTTAAAAGTCTCGAGCAGTTCAGGATCAACCTCGTCAATACTGTTATACTTCGCCTTTTTGGAAGGCGCAGAATAATAGGATATATTTTGAAAGTCTGGCTTCTTGTATTGCACATTAGCCCACTCGGGTTCGGTCATTTCCTCCCAAATCCTGAAGGCCTCAAGACGCCACTGGGTCATCCACTCTGGCTCTTCTTTCTTTTGAGAAATAGCCCGTACGATATCTTCGTTGAGCCCAACCGGAAAGGTTTCAGATTCAATATCTGTATAGAATCCGTACTCGTACTCTTTTGTTTCGAGTTCCTTTTTTAAATCGTCTTCTGTAAACTTTCCCATAGCATTTTTTGGTCCTTACAGGGCGAAACTCTCACCGCAGCCACATGTTCTGCTCGCATTGGGATTGTTAAATACAAACCCTTTGCCATTAAGCCCACCACTGTACTCAAGCGTTGTTCCAACTAGATATAAAAAACTTTTTTTGTCGACCACGATGCGGACACCATTATCTTCAAAAATTTGGTCCTGCTCTTGAGCGTTTTTGTCGAATTTTAAATCATATGACAAGCCCGAGCATCCACCACTTTTCACCCCAACGCGCACATAGTCACTACTTGGGTTAAAACCATCGCTTTGCATGAGTTGAGCGATTTGTGATTTAGCGTGTTCACTGACTTTAATCATCAATATAGATTTATTCTAAATTACGGCAAATATAGGGCAAATCGATTGTATGACCATAGATGCAAGCCAATTAAAAATTATCTCGTCATAGAGTCTTTCAATAGGCGTTAAGGGTTCTGAAATGAACACCCCATGCCCAGAGCGGATCTAGATTTAGCCCCAAATGGAATCGGGCTTGAGTTAGTTTGGCTGGTATTCTGAGTCAGTGGTGAATGAAGGGTCTGAGAGGCTCAAGAGAAATGCTTTAAGGTCAGCCTTTTCCTCTGAGGAGAGCTGAACGCCGCCTTCTGCGATTTTTTTCAAAAGGGGTGATACTGTTTCCGAATACACCAGCCCATTACTGTAATGATCGATGACCTCATCCAAAGTATTGAATCGTCCGTCATGCATATAAGGCGCTGTAAAGGCCAGATTTCTCAATGATGGCGTTCGGAACAAACCATCGTCTCTAGGGTCCCCAGTAACGGCACCCAGTCCACGATCGGTAAAGAACTCATCTAGACCATTATTGTGAAAGCGGTTGTCGGTCCAAAGAGGATTCATTGGATTTCCGTGACAATGAAAACAATCGCCCCTAGTTTCATCTAAAAAGATGTTCATCCCACGTTCTTCTGCAGGGGACAAATCTTCCACGCCGTTTAAGTAACGATCAAATTTCGAATTGCCGCTGATTAGGGTTCTTACGAATTGGGCAATCGCTTTGGAAACTTTAACAGAATCAATGGTTGTACTGCCAAAAGCTGCATCAAAAAGATCTGGATAAGTGCCTGAATTTTGTAGCGCTGCTACAGCATTAGACCAAGTGTTGGCCATTTCTATTGGGTTAGTAATGGGTTCAAAAATCTGATCTTCTAATGTGGCTGCACGTCCGTCCCAAAAGAAAGGTCCTCTGCGGTTCCAGGCCAGGTTAAAAAGAGGCATGGAGTTACGTGTCCCTATTGAGCCGTCGATGCCTACACTAAATTGATTTGGGTCAGAAAAACTGCCTGATTGGAGGTGACAACTCGCACATGATTGAGTGTTGTTTGCTGATAGAATCGGGTCGTAAAACAAAGCTTTACCTAAAGCGATGCCCTCCACAGTTAGCGGGTTATCTCTTGGGATTTCAGGAGGTAGAATGGAACTCTCAAAAAATGGAGGAATATCGAGCTCGGCAGGTGTAGCGGTATAGGTCTGGGTGTCGTCACCCATGCAGGCCGCAGCCACCAAGATCAATATTCCGTAAATTCCATTTTTTAGCATCATACTTTATTCTGTAGTGCTTAATTTAATTTCCGCGACTAAACACACCGCCAGCTCCGTTTTCACTCATGAGAATCTGGGCGTTGAAATTTGGCATGAGCATACTGAAAAGCTCATATAAATTCCAAGTGTGTGGGTTTTTAAACCATTCGGCGACATTCATTTGGATTTCGATATTGGTTCCTTCCCCTATAGCCACATCACCTAAGTCTACTGTAAATGACGTGTCTTGAAGAGTAATTGGACTTGTGCTATTGTCGTTTGCGCGGATAGCATGGTAGGCAAATCCAACTTGTGATTCGGGAACGGTTTGCGTATTGAGGTATTTACCCTCTAGTTTCATGTAGTGGTATCCACCACCCAACATCATAGGGACAATCCAAACCCCACCATCTGCAGTATTTAGGTCGGGATAATCACCGGCATTATCTTCATCGTCAAAACCAAAGGTAAAGGATACATTATAAGTACCTTCTTGAATCACCACATCTGGGGTAAAACTCAAATTAACTCCTTCTCGTGCATCGATCAGATTGTAATCGCCTGCACTAAAGCTATTGCCCTGCGCATCGGTAAAAGTAATATCTGAAATGAGATACATTAATTTAGACAGGGTCAATGTTTCCCCGTGTTCATTCACATAGGTGGTCGTTTCGTAATCGGCATTTTGGATGGGAACACCATCCCAGTTGTGCGTAAAACTAAAGCTAGGACTTACCTCGGCCAAGGGAGTATCATCATTGTCCTTACATCCTGAAAAAAGAAGTACTGTGGAGAGAAAAGTTACGACGATTTTAAAAGAATGGTTTTTCATAGTTTGAAATAAAGGAATTGATTGGTGTATTGAATAAATGAGTGTTTGGTATTTAATTAATTATTCCTATTTGCGTTTAGTCGATTTTATAAATCATAATGTCTTTATAACCGAGGTTTTGAATAATATCCCCGTCATTACTTTCGGTATTGCCCACAATCATTAATGAACCGTCAACGCCTTGGGCTGCCCCCTCCGAAAAATCTAATGAGCTGCCCCCTATGGAAACTTCGTACTGAATTTCTCCTTGAGCATTTACAACAACAGTCCAGGCATCATTTTGACCATTATTGGCCGTTACATTGCCATCATTACTGCGTGAGGAGCCTGTTACGCAATAGAGACCATCGTTCATCCTCAACAAATCTTTGGCGGAATCAAACATGCTGCCACCCAGGCTTTTTTCCCAAATCAAATTGCCTTGAGGACCAATTTCAATAAGCCATAAATCGGCATTACCCAGATTAACACTGACATCAAAGTCATTGCTTCGGGCATCACCTGCAATAAGGTAATTTCCTGATTCCATTAAGACAATATCGTAGGCAATGTCTATTTCGCTGCCACCGTAGGAACGGGTCCATTCTAGGGCCCCTGAGGCACTCAATTTAACAGCCCAATAATCGTAAATCCCACGGCTATCAGTTATGTCAAAGTCGTCACTTTCAGAAGTGCCAATGAGTATAAATCCACCATCGTTGGCCTGGACCAGGTTATAACTACGATCGTTATTGCTGCCTCCAAAATAACGTTTCCAGAAAAATTGCCCCTCGGCATCGAGTTTAATGCCCCAATACTCACCAACACCGTGCAGAGTTCCAGAGTTATTTCGGTCTTCATTGCCCTGGCCTTCACTGGCAGAGACATCAAAAAATCCTGTAACCATGAGATCTCCTTCTCTAGTCTCAATAATATTTTGCGCTTGATCACTTCCTGGGTACCCGAAGTTTTTACACCATACCTCATTGCCCTGGGCATCTACTTTTAAGATATAGTAGTCGTGAAAACCGCCATTACTTCCTGTAAAACAATTGTCGCTTCGGCTGTATCCCGAGAGTACAAATCCACCATCACTGGTTTTTGTTATACCGGTGGCTATTTCGTCATCTGGCCCGCCATAAACTTTGGTCCAATCTACGGCTCCGTCTGGACGTACGCGCATGAGAAAATAATCCGCATCGGTTGAAGACTTTAAACCTGTAAAATGACCGTCATTACTATAAGTAGAGCCTACAACCATAAAGGCCCCATCATCTGAGGCGACCACCGCTGTGGCCTGATCTATTCCACTACCACCAAAACTTTCTACCCAAGCCAAGGTTCCATTAAACGCGGCAGGAGGATCTGTGATAATTGGGGTTTCATCGTCCGTTTTACACCCAAGCACTACACATCCCAAGAAAAATAATGAGATGATTGAAGACACATAGAGTTTCATAGGATAATGAATTTGGGACAGGTAAATAGTATAGGTTATTTATTCTACAACGAGTTTAAGACTTTGTGTATTGTTAATGGTCAGTAAATATACCCCAGCATTTAATTGGCGTATGTCGAGATTAACCTCCTGCTGGTCAAAGTGATTTACGTTGAGCACTTCTTGACCCAAAAGGTTGTGGGCAACCACAGAATATATAGGCGATTGCGCACTGCGCAGCACAACAAAATCCCTTGCAGGATTTGGACTCATACTGAAGGCTTGAATGCTTTGATCTTCCAGACCAAAGTTTTCAGATTTCACCAAAGTGAATCCGCCTTCTCCAGAAATCACAATATTCCCGCTAGCAAAATAGGGGTAAACATTCCAAGTCCCATTGAAATTTACATTGTCATTTGCGGGAAAAGTATCAAAGTAACCAATCTCGGTCATTTGTTGATTCGCAATATTAGAAATATCAATTACGCGCATTCCGCCACTGTAATTGGCTAAATAATAGCGATTACCTTTTACATATCCGTTATGGTCAATAGAGGCGATGTTGCCAAAATACTGGAAGAAATAAAAAGGATTGTCTAAATCTGATACATTGGCCACAATAGTTCGGGTGTTAAAGCCAAAGGCGTTTTCGTCAAGCTCGTCTCCAATAAGCAAGAAGCTTCGGTCTTCAGTCAGCCAACTTTGGTGGGTGTAATCGACACTGCCATAATTAATCGTCGCAATAAGTTGAGGGTTGTTTTTGTTGGTTACATTAACAATAACCACTTCATTTTCATTACTCCCAAAATAGATTTCTTGGCCTTGATAATCTGGATCTGGGCCGTCGTAAACAATGACTTGGGCGTCGTGGGTGTAACCACTACCTGAATATCCCCCAGCGGCAGTTGGATTTAGTGGATTGCTGATATTGACAAAATGTGCTCCTCCATTAAATGTGCTGGTTCCTACCGCATAAGCAAAACCAGTTTCCTCGTTGATGACGATATTATGGGCATTACCAAATTGGCCATAGTGCGCATCTTCAGTAAAAGTCTGTGGCGGATTAGCCACATTGCGCAGTCGGGTTAGATCAAATACTTGCATTCCATGCCCTCCGGCTTCACTGACAATAAATGCGTAATTGTTATAGACTTTGATGTCTCGCCAAATACTAGGAGAAGTATGAGTAGGCAGTTTCCCCAGATAAACTATATTCACAGGATCTGAAATATCAATAAAGGCCGTCCCATTATCCAGGCCAACCAAAGCGTATTCTTTACCGTTAGTAGGATCAGTCCATCCCCAAGAATCATTTCCGTCCCCTGCATCCATTTGGGCCAAAAACAATTTTGATTGCATGAAATAACCGTTACAAGGGTAACCAAAAGAAGACCCTCCGTCACAGGGAAATTGCGCCATCATGGTTGCTGAGGCAAGCAAGGCAAGAATAAGATTGATTTTTTTCATTTGAGTGATGTTGGTTGTATCGTTGTTTTAATTAGCGCACAATTAACTTTTTTGAAACGCTGTTATTGATGGTGACAAAATAAATACCAGACTGTAGTCCTGCAACATTAAAGTCTGCACCTTCTTCACTTATTGAGAAGTGAAGATCGATGGCCTTTCCAGTAATTGAAAATAGTTGAATTTGATCGATGGCGCCACGGGCCGAGCTAAGGCGTACAAAATCACGCGCTGGATTGGGGCTGATGCTCAGTCCTTGAGCAAAGTAGTCATTCAGGCCTAACTCTTCGACAGTAAGTGTAAAACCACAGCTATTTGTGTTGCCCGATGGATCTGTGGCAACAAAAACAATATTGTAGGTCCCCAATACAACCTGGGCTCCTGCAGGAGGAGATTGGGTTAAACTCACTACATCACAATTGTCCGCAGCAACGACTCCTCCGGCAGTGATGAAATTAGGTATGGTAAAAAATGTAGACCCTGCCTCTGGATTATCAGTCATGTCTGGTGGACAGCTAATAGTTGGCGGGGAATTATCCACTACTGTAACCTCTGTAGTACAAGTGCTGGTATTTCCGGCAACGTCCGAGACCGTCAAAGTCACCGTAATTGGTCCTCCGACATCAGCACAATTAAAAATATTTGGACTCACAGAGGTTGAGTAAAAACCACTATTGTCGCTAGAACCACCATCCACATTACTACCGGTAATGGTTACGTTTCCGGCGGTATCTAAAACTGCGGTATACGGCGCGCAAACCGCCACTGGAGGTGTGGTATCGGTTCCACTTACTGAAGCACGCACCATAAAGAATCCATTGTTGATGTCGTTGATATTGATATTGCCGCTTGAAAAAAACGGATAAACATTCCAAACACCATTAAAGTTTGTATTATTATTGCTAGGGTAACTGTCAAAGTAACCAGATTCGTTCATCGATCCAGGGGTCGCGATACCGCTGATATCAATAACACGCATTCCCGCGGTGTAACTCGACAAATAGTATTTATTGCCCACTACATAACCATTGTGATCAATCGCTGCTGTAGTGCCAAAATACTCATCGTGAAATACAGGATTGTCAAGGTCTAGATAATCTGTAACGATGGCTCTTGTATTGAACCCAAAACTGCTTTCGTCTAATTCATCCCCAATGATAAAATATCTCTGGTTTTCAGTAAGCCATCCTTGGTGTGTATAACTCACATTACTGTAATTGAAGTCTGCAATGAGCTGAGGATTTGCTTTGTTCGTAACATTTACAATTACGGCGCGGTCTTCATTGTTCCCAAAATAGATTTCTTGTCCTTGATAATCTGGATCAGGACCATTGTAGATGACGACTTGTGCATCGTGGGTATAGCCACTTCCCGAATATCCGCCCTCACCAACGGGGTTCAAGGGATCTTGAATGTTGACAAAGTGCGCCCCACCGCTATAACTATTGGTCCCTACAGCGTAGGCATAACCTGTAGCTTCGTTGATGACAATGTTATGCGCATTTCCAAAGCCGGCATAATGAGCATCTTCGGTAAATGTTTGTGGTGGACTACTCACATTACGCAACCGCGTGAGGTCAAAAACTTGCATGCCATGACCACTTGCCTCACTCACAACAAAAGCGTAATTGTTATAAACTTTGATGTCACGCCAAGTGCTCGATTGGGTATGTGTGGGTAATTTTCCGAGATATATCGGATTTACCGGGTCGCTAGTATCTACAAAAGCGGTCCCGTTATTCAATCCAACCAAAGAATATTCTTTACCTGTTTGAGGATCGGTCCAACCCCAAGAGTCATTTGCCGAACCTGCGCCAAAGGTTGTCAAAGGGATATGTGACAATAAATCGTAACCGTCACAGGGGTATCCGCCGGCCATTCCTCCGGAACAAGGCTGGGCGATTAAGGTAAGCGACATCAAAATGAATGCAAGGGTGGTGTAAAAACGCATTTTGTAAAAGTGTGTGTTAAGAAAAAAATATTAGCGAGTAAAACTAAACAAATAATGTTAAGAATAGTGTTAACGCGATATGATAATTGTCAGTAACTGAAACCGAACATAAGACATTAAACAATGTAATGCTTACCTTTGCGGTCAAAGTTTCACCCTATGTTTGGTCCCAAAGACGAATCCCGTACCCCGCTATCATCAATCGGAGAGTTCCCCTTGATTGAACATTTGACAGCGGCATTTAACATGTATCACAAAGAAACCGTATTGGGCGTTGGGGACGATGCGGCCCTGATCAAAACACCCTTAGGACAACAGCAAGTGATAACCACGGATTTGCTCATAGAAAATATTCACTTTGACCTGGCTTATATGCCCCTAAAGCATTTGGGATACAAAGCTGTTGTGGTGAACCTCAGTGATCTTTGTGCCATGAATGCCCAGCCCAAACAAATCACAGTGTCCATTGCAGTTTCTAATCGTTTTACTTTGGAAGCAGTTGAAGAGTTGTACGCGGGTATTGCTACAGCATGCAATGCCTATAAAGTAGATTTGGTTGGCGGTGATACTACCTCTTCGACTACTGGGCTAATCATCAGTATAACTGCAATTGGCACAGCAAATCCTTCAAAGATTGTGAGACGGGGGGGCGCCAAGGCAAATGATTTACTCGTGGTGACCGGGGATCTTGGCGGAGCTTATCTAGGGCTTCAAGTGCTAGAACGTGAAAAGCAGGTGTTTAAGGTAAACCCAAACAGCCAGCCTGATTTGAGTCCTTACACCTACCTAGTGGAACGTCAACTCAAGCCAGAGGCAAGGGTAGATGTTATTGACATGCTCAAAGACCTTGGTATTCAACCTACGGCGATGATTGATATAAGTGACGGTTTGTCCTCAGAGACGATACACCTGACGAAGGCCTCAAGACTCGGAGCTGTAATTTATGAGGAGCATATCCCTTTAGACCCTCAAGTTATCAGTACATGTGAGGAATTCAATATGGACAGCACAACCATTGCACTCAACGGTGGAGAGGATTACGAATTACTCTTCACAATTAATCAGAAAGATTACCCTGCGCTCAAAGGAAATCCAAACTTCACGGTCATTGGTCATATGACCAATGAGCAAGAAGGCGTTCATTTAATTACTCGTGCTCAGACCAAAATTCCGTTAATCGCTCGCGGATGGGATCTGCTCGCTGCCCAGAACCCGCAAGATTAAATCCGGCGCCTCTAGCCAACCCATATGGCCGCCAGGGTAAGTGTGTAGTACTGCCCCGGTCTGCAAGGCCATGTTTTGACTCAATTCAAGGGCAAATAATGGGTCTTTTGCGCCAGCAATGATGTGCTTGTTTCCCGGAAATCCCAGGAGTGTATTTAGGTGGTTTACGCGTACACTCATGGCTTGAATACTTCGTGTTAACGCCTCCACAGGGCATTGCAGTGCGCGCTCCGTGAGCGCGTTAATTTCTACCTGATATAACGCAATTTTCTCCGGTAAAAATAGACCTTTTATGGCCATTTTGATATAGGCGTCTTTGTGCCTGGAGACAAGTGATATACTGCGTTTGCGCTCTATAAGCCGTTCGGGGCTATCGGGGTAAACATTGCCGTTAAGCAAGACAAATGATTTTGGCGGTATTTTAGATAATTCCAGCCAGGCCAAACCGACATAAACCCCCATAGAATGGCCGATAATGCTAAACTCATTTATGGTCAGTTGCTGCCGCAGTGCCTCAAGAGCTTGGGCTAAGGGTTCGAGTCGATCCGGAAATTCCTCAAGACGGTTGTTGCCATACCCGGGGAAATCGATGACAATACAGCGGTATTGGCTGCATAATTCACCGACAAGTTCATCCCAGATTTGGTGATCTTCTAAAAAACCATGCAGTAAAAATAACGCGGGCCCTTGACCTTTGATCTGATAATGAAGCACCATTAATTTGTTATTCCAAGCAAACTATGGATTCATGAGACTCTCAATCTCATCGGCGTCAATGGGAATATCAGCCATAAGATTGATCGGATCACCTTGTGCTTGAACCACCACGTCGTCTTCCAGTCTAATACCAAAACCTTCATCGGGCAGATAAATTCCTGGCTCTACGGTAAAGACCATGTTTTCTGTAATGGGCTCAAAGAGCAGCCCGTAGTCATGAGTATCCAGACCCATATGGTGACTGGTCCCATGCATAAAGTATTTCTTGTAGGCAGGTTGCTCTGGATTTTCGTTTTGGACGTCGGCCTTATCGAGCAGCCCCAAGTCCAAAAGGGCACTGGTCATGAGCTTGCCTACTTCCACGTGATACGCCTTCCAATAGGCTCCGGGCACCAGTAGTTTAGTGGCCTCATTTTTCACTTTTAAAACCGCATTGTAGACTTCTTTTTGGCGCTTAGTGAATCGACCATTTACAGGAATTGTTCGGGTCATATCACTGCTGTAATTAGCGTATTCTGCGCCAACATCAAGAAGCAGTAAATCACCGTCCTTACATTGCTTGTTGTTTTCGATGTAGTGCAACACATTGTTGTTTGAACCACTGGCGATAATCGGGGTGTAGGCAAATCCCTTGGAGCGATTGCGGATAAACTCATGAATGAATTCAGCCTCAATCTCGTATTCCCAAACTCCGGGGTTGACCATACCCAGCACGCGACGAAAGCCTTTGTTTGTGATCCCACAGGCCTGCTGCATCAGGTCAATTTCTATTTGATGTTTGACCCCACGTAGGCTTTGTAATATTGGGTTGCTTTTTGCCCAACTGTGCGCTGGAAATTTCTTTTTAGTCTGCTCAATAAAGCGATCCTCGCGGGTTTGGGTTTGTACCGACTGACGATAGTGTTCGTTTGTGTTAAAATAAATGGTATCGGCCTGAGTCATGAGTTGAAAAAAGACCCGGTCAAAAGCATCGAGCCAATAAACCGTTTTGACTCCGCTAGTGGCCAAAGCGGCCTCTTTGGTCAATTTCGCGCCCTCCCAAACGGCGATATGCGCATTGGTCTCACGCAAAAACAGTATTTCCCGATGTTCTGGTTCTACGGCATCGGGAAACAGTAACAAAATACTCTCCTCTTGATCCACCCCGCTGAGATAAAAAATGTCGCGGTGCTGCTCAAATGGCAACAGCGTATCAGCACTTACCGGATACTGATCGTTACTGTTAAAAACAGCAATACTTTTGGGCGCCATACGCGCCATAAAATTTTTGCGATTGGTTTCGAAGAGGCTTTTGTCGATAGGATTGTATTTCATGAGTCCACTTTGTTAGTCCCGTCAAAAATAGTTAAAATACTCCCTTTAATTCGGAATGTGCCAGAGAAATTAACGGTCTTAATTCAGCGAAAAAGAGCATTTTTAATTAGATTAGCAACACTGAAAAATTTATATCCATGAGACATATTGCCCGTTTATTGTGTACCCTTTTGTTGTCTATCTCGGCCTTTGGCCAGAGCCCTGCGACAACGGCTCAATCCATCGAACAAGCCTTAAGGCAAAAACAATCGATGCGCGAGCAGTCCCCAGTAAAAAACATGGCTTGGCGTAATGTCGGCCCGACCATTATGAGCGGTCGTGTGGTGGACCTTGCGGTAAATCCACAGGATCCTACAGAGTTTTATGTGGGTTACGCCAGCGGTGGAGTTTGGTACACAAAAAATAATGGGACTAGTTTTGATCCGGTTTTGGACAGCAGCATGACCCAGAATGTTGGGGCTTTGGCCGTTGATTGGGGTAATAATGTGATTTGGGTAGGGACCGGAGAGGTCAATTCCTCGAGATCCTCTTACGCGGGAATAGGATTGTTAAAGTCTGAAGACCACGGGAAAAGTTGGCAAAATATGGGCCTAGTTGATGGCCATCATATCAGTAAAATATTACTCGATCCAAGTAACAAAGATCATGTCGTGGCGGGTGTTGTGGGGCATCTTTATTCAGAAAATGAGATGCGCGGCGTTTATAAATCGACCGATGGTGGACAAACCTGGAAGCAGACCTTATTTGTCGCAGCGGATACTGGTGTTATTGAGATGGACACCCAGCCTGGAGATACTTCAATTATTTACGCGGCCACTTGGCAAAAAGATCGCAAGGCTTGGCACTTTCAGGGCAGCGGCGATAAAAGTGGCATCTATAAAAGTTCAGATTTTGGAGCAACATGGCAGCTGCTTACCACCCCGCAGAGTGGCTTCCCTACAGGGGCAGGAGTCGGGCGCATTGGTCTGGCGGTTTACGATGAAAAGACCCTTTATGCTATAGTCGATAATCAGGCGCACAGACCATCGGAGTCCTCTGAGTCTAAAGGGCTTGAGGCCGAGACCTTTGCACAAATGAGTAAAATGGAATTTGCCCAGCTGGCTGATCAAGAGCTCGATAATTTTTTGCGTAACAATGGATTTCAAAAAGAGTATACGGCGGTCTCAGTGAAAAAGATGGTGGCTGATGGCACAATAACCCCTGTGGCCCTTAAAGATTACCTTTACGATTCAAATGCGCAGTTATTTGATACGCCAGTTATCGGTGCAGAAGTATACCGCAGTGATGATGGGGGCCAAACCTGGGCAAAAACCCATAAGGGCTATTTGGACAACCTCTATTACTCTTACGGTTATTACTTTGGTAAAATACACGTGCGCCCTCAAGATGCCAATACGATTTATATCTATGGTGTGCCTCTTTTACGCTCGGACGACGCAGGGCAGAGCTTTGTGAGTTTGGATGCGCCAAACATGCATGGGGATCACCACGCTTTGTGGATCAATCCCAATCGCCCGGATCATCTGATCAATGGCAATGACGGTGGATTGAACATTAGCTACGACAACGGAGCCCATTGGATCAAGTGCAATACGCCCGCTGTAGGACAATTCTATGCAGTAGCTGCAGATCACTTGTCTCCGTATAACGTTTATGGCGGCCTGCAAGACAATGGAGTTTGGAAGGGCTCCAGTAAGACCGTCGAGAGTTTACGCTGGCACCAGTCAGGTCAATATCCATACACCATGATCATGGGCGGAGATGGTATGCAAGTGGCCATTGACAGCAGAGACCATAATGTAGTGTTTACTGGGTACCAGTTTGGCAATTACTATCGCTTAGATTTGGCGTCAGACAAGCAGACGTACATCCAGCCCAAACACAGTCTTGGGGAGCGTCCCTATCGTTTCAATTGGCAGACCCCAATTCTGCTCAGTAGTCATAACCAAGACATTTTTTATCTGGGCAGTCAAAAACTGCACCGCAGTTTTGATCAAGGCGACACTTGGACGGCCATATCGGGCGACTTGACAAAGGGCTTAAAACAAGGCAATGTGGCTTATGGTACACTAACCAGCATTAGTGAGTCTCCTTTTGATTTCAACACCTTGGTGACAGGGAGTGATGATGGCATCGTTTCTTTGACCCGAGACTCAGGGGTTTCTTGGCAAAATATCGGCCAAAGTTTACCTCAAGATCTTTGGGTGAGCCGTGTTGTTGCTTCTGCGCATAATCCCTCTCGAATCTACGTGACCTTAAATGGCTATCGATGGGATGATTTTACCCCGTATGTCTATGTAAGCGACGACTTTGGTCAGTCATGGACCGCTCTGGGGGATGGACTTCCACTTGGGGCTGTAAACGTGATTCGCGAAGACCCTACTCATGCTGATTTATTGTATTTAGGCACTGATGATGGCATCTACCTGAGTATGGATCGAGGTGCAAGCTGGGCGCTTTTTGATGGTGGCCTACCCAAAGTGGCTTGCCATGATCTGGTGGTGCAAGCTGCCGCTGCGGAGCTCGTAGCTGGCACCCACGGACGCTCTATTTATATCGCTGATATTGCCCCGATTCAGCAGTATATTGCTCAAGGGGCAAAAGATCTTTTTGTGCGCACTCCTGATGTAGTACGTCATTCAAATCGATGGGGTCAGTCCTACAGTGATTGGTCTGCGCCGAGAATGCCAGATTTTGGACTTGAATTTTTCAGCCCAGTTCAGGATCAAGCCAAGATTAGTTTAAAGGGCAATGGAAAAAATGCCATTTGGGAAAAAATCATTGCCGTAGCGCAGGGATACAATCAATGGAAGTATGATTTGAGCCTAAAATCAGACCAGCTAAAGGCATTTAAGAAGGCAACCGGCTCGGAGTTAGAGGCCAAAGAAGGGGCGCAAATATTCCTGCCCAAAGGCGCTTACTCCCTCGAAGTTTCTGTAGGCAATCAGATAAAAGTGGTGCCGCTGAAAATAGACTAAAAATTCTCGGAGCGTATGTCACGCCATCCTGGGCTAGAGGTTAATGTTTTTGACTCAAAAGTAAAAACTCAGTGAGGGAAAAGCTGAGTCAAAGTTTGTGAATCATGGCTTTGGATATTACTTTTGTGTGATTAAATGAAAAAGAAGATATGAGCCTACTTTCCTCTTCAGTAATGCGCAAATTTGCTATGGCCCTTTCGGGTCTATTTTTGGTGGTTTTTCTCGCCCAGCATTTTGTCATTAACATTACCTCGGTAATCGCGCCAGATGTGTTTAACCAGTGGTCTCATTTTATGGGGACCAACGGTTTGGTTCAGGGCATTTTGCAGCCTGTTTTAATTTTTGGAGTGGTCTTCCACTTCATTATGGGCTTTGTTTTGGAAATTCAAAATCGCCGGGCTAGGGCTGTGCGCTATGTACAATATAAAGGAGGCGCATCGGCCAGTTGGGCTTCCCGAAATATGATAATTTCTGGGGCTGTGATTATGGCTTTTTTAGGACTGCACTTTTATGATTTTTGGTGGCCAGAAATCATGCATAAATACATTGAGTCCCACCCAGAGAACCCTACACGATACTATGCCGAAACTGTCCATAAATTTGAAAATCCAGTGCGTGTCGGGCTATACGCTACAGCTTTTATTTTGCTCGCCTTACACCTTTGGCATGGTTTCGCATCGTCCTTCCAGAGTGTCGGTTTTAACAATAAATACGCTCAGGGTCTAAAAGGCTTCACCAAATTCTATGCGGTTTTGATTCCGCTAGGCTTTTTATTTATTGCCCTTTATCATCACTTAAATCCAATCGCACACTAAACGCCTGATACATGTCATTAGACTCAAAAATCCCTCAGGGACCGATAGCAGAAAAGTGGACCAAACACAAGACTTTGATCGATTTGGTCAACCCCGCAAACAAGAGAAATATTGATGTCATAGTTGTGGGAACAGGACTTGCTGGTGGAAGCACTGCAGCTTCATTAGCGGAACTGGGATACAATGTAAAAACATTTTGCTACCAAGATTCTCCACGCCGCGCACACTCTATTGCCGCCCAAGGAGGAATCAATGCTGCAAAAAACTACCAAGGGGATGGGGATTCTACCTATCGCTTATTTTACGATACAATTAAAGGAGGAGATTATCGCTCTAGAGAAGCCAATGTGCACAGACTTGCTGAGGTTTCGGGAAACATTATCGACCAATGTGTCGCTCAGGGTGTTCCCTTTGCCCGTGAGTATGGAGGATTACTCGATAACCGTTCTTTTGGCGGGGTTCAGGTTTCTCGTACTTTTTATGCCAAAGGCCAAACTGGTCAGCAGTTGCTATTAGGAGCCTATTCTGCCATGAACCGTCAAATTAATCGCGGTAAAATCAAGCCTTACAATCGTCATGAAATGCTCGATTTAGTCATTGTCGACGGAAAGGCGCGCGGTATAATTGCGCGTAATTTGGTTACTGGCGAATTAGAACGTCACTCGGCACACGCTGTGGTAATTGCCTCTGGAGGTTATGGCAATGTCTTTTTCCTCTCGACTAACGCTATGGGCAGTAATGTTACTGCAGCTTGGAAAATTCACAAAAAAGGCGCCTATTTTGCCAACCCTTGTTACACGCAAATCCACCCCACCTGTATTCCTGTGTCCGGAGATCATCAGTCGAAATTGACTCTGATGTCAGAATCCCTTAGAAATGACGGTAGAATTTGGGTTCCGGCCAAACTCGAGGATGCTCAGGCCATTCGTGAAGGCCGTTTGAAGCCAACTCAGATTAAAGAAGAAGATAGAGATTACTTCTTGGAGCGTCGATATCCGTCTTTTGGGAACTTGGTGCCTAGAGACGTGGCTTCGAGAGCAGCTAAAGAACGTTGCGATGCAGGACATGGGGTAAATAAAACGGGTGAAGCCGTTTATCTTGACTTTGGTTCTGCCATCATGCGCTACGGTAAAGAAAAAGCGATAATGCAACACTTGCACGATGCGTCAGATGAAAAAATTCGGGAGTTAGGCGAGGCTGTTGTTGAAGCCAAATACGGCAACCTGTTTCAGATGTATGAAAAAATTGTCGATCAAAACCCTTACAAGACCCCGATGATGATTTACCCTGCCGTACACTATACCATGGGAGGTGTTTGGGTTGATTATAATTTGATGACCACGATCCCTGGATGTTACGCAGCTGGAGAAGCAAACTTTAGTGATCACGGAGCGAACCGATTAGGGGCGAGTGCCTTGATGCAAGGATTAGCGGATGGATATTTCGTATTGCCGTACACCATCGGTGATTATTTGGCCGACGACATTCGTACAGGAGCTATTTCGACAGATTCACCAGAATTTGATGCGGCAGAAAAACAGGTACAAGAGACTATTGACAAGCTTCTTGCGAACAAAGGGTCTAAACCAGTAGATCATTTCCACAAGCGCTTAGGCAAAATTATGTGGAACAAGTGTGGTATGTCACGCAACGAAAAGGAGCTCAAAGAAGCGATTGCAGAAATTAAGGCTTTGCGTGAAGAGTTTTGGCGTGATGTTCGCGTGCCAGGTTCTGCTCATGAACTCAATCAAGAATTAGAAAAAGCAATGCGCGTGGCAGATTTCCTTGAGTTAGGAGAATTATTTGCCAAAGACGCCTTACACCGAAACGAATCTTGTGGAGGCCACTTCAGAGAAGAATACCAGACTCAGGATGGTGAGGCATTGCGCGACGATGAAAACTTCATGTATGTCGCAGCTTGGGAATACAAAGGCGCCCCTGAAGATGCGGTATTGCACAAGGAGCCTTTGGCCTACGAAAATATTCAAGTAAAAACACGATCATATAAATAGACTATGAAGCTTACACTGAAAATTTGGAGACAGAAGAATGCCCAGGATAAAGGTCGAATGGTCACTTATCCTATTGATGGTATCGATGGAGATATGTCCTTTTTGGAAATGCTCGATGTGTTAAACGACGGCCTAGTCTCTCGGGGAGAAGAACCGGTAGTCTTTGATCATGATTGTCGTGAAGGGATCTGTGGATCATGTTCGTTGCAAATTAATGGCGAACCCCACGGTCCGGATCGATTGATCACAACCTGTCAATTGCATATGCGTAAGTTCAGTGATGGAGATACCATAGTTATTGAACCTTTCCGCGCGAAAGCATTTCCCGTGATCAAAGATCTTATGGTGGACCGCAGTGCTTTTGACCGCATACAACAAGCGGGCGGATTCATTTCGGTAAACACCTCTGGAAACACCATTGACGCCAATGCCATTCCAATCCCAAAAAATGATGCTGATCACGCTTTTAACGCCGCTGCCTGTATTGGATGTGGGGCTTGTGTAGCGGCCTGTAAAAACGCCAGTGCGATGCTGTTTACTTCGGCCAAGGTGAGCCAATATGCATTATTGCCACAAGGCCGCGTGGAGGCAACGCAGCGCGTGCTCAATATGGTCGCTCAAATGGATGAAGAAGGATTTGGAAATTGTACCAATACTGGAGCCTGTGAAATCGAGTGTCCTAAAGGTATTTCACTGGAGAATATTGCTAGATTAAACCGCGAGTTATTGAGCGCCCAGTTAAAGGGGTAATCGATCAAAGCATTCAGGACATTAATTGCCACGGCGACCTTTGCCGTTACCACAGTATGGGGAGTTTGAAGTCGCTGATTCAGCAAATTTAGTCTTGGCTCAACTGGCTTAAATCGTACTGCTCGTTTAAACTCCAGTTAGCGCGAATATCCAGCAGCCCTGGCAGGTAATACACTGCTTCGGGCTGTATTTTTTTATCGTAATCTCCCGTATCCCAAATTTCATTTTCATTGCAGTCGAGCGTTACGCGAACTCTGTATTTGTCTGGATCGATATAGTCAAAATAAACGCGCGCTCCATTAGATTCCTGGCGCCATGCTTGAGCGACTGGGTTTTGTTTGGTATCGACCAGTTCAATCAATATCGGACAGTTCAAAGCGCCACTAAAGTTCAGATTTAGAGTTCCATAATCAGAGAGCGGCTTGGTCTTAAAGGTGTAGGAAAGGGTGTCATGGGTTTGCGCGAAAAAGTCTTGCAAAGCCTCGGGTAGCAGGGTGATTTGATAACGATTTTCATCCAGGATATCAAAGGCTAAGGTCACAGTATTGTGCAAGCTATCCAAACGGGTCTGCACAGCAATAATGGTCGAATCTTTATCTAAGAGTTGAATTTTATCTGGGTTTATTTGCCTAATGGGTGTATTGGCCGAGAAACGAATGCTGTCTTTGGGTGAAAAAACACCGCGCGTGATGGGGTTCACTTTTAAGGAATCTGGGTAGAGGTCTTTGAGTCTGATGGCCAAAGTATCGCGTCCAAAGTCCGTATCTGCCGCAAATAATAGGGTGTCCTTTTGTTCTAGGTCAAAAGCAGGAGTAAACCAGTAATTAAGTGAATCTACTTTGGGCGTTTGGGTCCAAGTAAAGCGAAAGTCTGAATCCGTTTCAAATAAAGGCGTTAAACTCCGATTTCCGCGCATTCCATTGTATCCGAATACGATGCGATTTTTTGCTGCGTGAGCCCCTCGGGTCCAAGAAAATTCAGGTGCTTCAGCAAACAAATAAAGTGGGCTTATGCTGTCACCAGGCAATGTAATGGGCTCTTTTTTAAAAGCGATTTGATCGGTTTGGGTTTGAAAAGTATAATTATTTTGCTCCTCTTTTATGGCCACTACATAGTATTGACCTTCCTTCAAATTCGTTAAGGAAAACCCGCCATCTGCACCCCGTGCAGTAACAATATAGCGCGGTTTAAAGTGATAAATGGTGCTGTCTGTCATTTGATCGGCAGGATAGAGCATGACCGTGACTGGCCCGTCGAGTTCAGGTTTGTCGGCTGAGCGGACTTGCCCCCGGAGATTTAAACTGTCGAGATAACTCCCTGTGGAGAAGACATATTTAAATTGTGGCAAAATGTTTTCCTCGTTGTTGTCGACAATGCTATTGCCAAAATGCATGACGTATGTCGTTTCCTCTTGTAAGGTATCGATAAAGGTTACTTTCAGTGTTTTCGAAGAGGTTTGGGGGCTTAAAATTGGATCGTATTTCAGTGGGGGCGATACAACGAGTTCTTCTTTGACTTTTTTGAGTTTAATGAATTCGTCAAAATCAATTTCGATGCGTTGCCCTGTGAAGTTGACCGAATAATTTTCCGGTAAAAATGATTTAACCAAGGGTGCTAATGTATCCTTGGGCCCACCGGTAGGGGAACCTTTTTTGGCACAACCGGCCAAAAATATCATCCCCGTTAAGGCAAAAAATATGGGTCTGATCAGTGCATTCATCAGGTCAAAAGTAAGTAAACTTTCTCAAGCAATTGCGATGCTTGCGCAACTTAGTGTAGCCCCTAGTTCTCGGGTCAACACCCCGCCGCAAGCTTCTATTGTCGCCCCTGTAGTTATGACATCATCGACCAAAAGGAGTTTAAGTCGGCGGTGATTTTTGCTTGAGGACTCCTGATGTTGAAGACCCAGTGCCAGGGCCTTTATAAAGGCGAAGTATTGTGGATTCATCGTGAAAGTGTTCTTTTTGGACCAGCGTTCCCAGCGCCCTTGTTTGGCTTGGGTATGACGCATTTGAGTTTGGAGCATTAGCCTTTCCAAAAAAGGAATGTCCATAGCATTTGCCAAAGCCTTGCCGAAAATAGCCGCTTGATTATAGCCCCTTAGACGTAACTTCGCAGGGTGCATTGGTACGGGCACTACCGCACAAATATCTCCAAAGCCATCGATTGATCTGAGTTCATCACCAAGCCAATGGCCTAACCACTGACCAATTTCTTTA
>OMJU01000143.1 GCA_900299425.1 Candidatus Rokuibacteriota bacterium | reverse complement strand
TTCTTTGTTTGCCGCCATGGTGGGTTTTGGAGTACTTGTTGCAGCATCCTCTTTCTGGCTTTCTAAATTACTTTGTTTGTTCTCGTTTTTACAACTAAAAAGTATGGTTGTCGCCAAAAGGGCGATAAAAAATGTTCGGGTCATAAGGTTTGATTTATAGTCTAAATTACAATAAAAATTAACACGCCAAAAGTTTAGGCCTTTATAACACAAAACTCTAATAAAGACTTTATTAAAATTAATTGCTGCTGGTATTATACCATAGAGTAAGCACAATGCGGTTGTAATTGGCGTTTGAAAAATGATTCTTCATATACCCCAATTGAACATTGAGCAATGGGGTGGCTTGATACCCCATGCCAAAATACAATCGGTTTTGACTGAATACGGGTCTTTGGAGGTTTAAAAATACTTCATCAAAGGCAGAGAGTGAAAATTTACTGGTTACCCTGTAATTGATCCGAGACATATAACGGACTCTGTGCGAGAGGTCGTATCCATTACTTTCATTTGAGAGATAACGTTGCTCCAATCTGTACCTGTTGATCCAAACCCCATGACTAAAGTTTCTATTGAACATTAAATCTTCGTGAATCCTATGTTCGCTGGTGTTTTTTTCGTCCTCCAAGGTTTCAAAAGTGTTGTCTGACGCGATAAAACCATAGCCAAGCCCTAATTGAAATTCGGAATCTAACTTGTAGTAAAGAGTCGAACGTAAAAGTAGCTGATTGAAATTTTGAGCAAATTCCCAGCTTCTATGTTGAACATCGGTAAGGGCAGAAAGTTTAGAATTAAATCGGTGCTGATTTACAAATACAAACCAGCTTCCATTGACTTGTTCTGACTCAGATTGAGCTTGAGTCCCTTGGAAAATATTAAATATAACGAGCAGTAAGAGGCACTTAATGCCAGATTTTAAATCGTTCAAAACTTCAATTTATTTGTTTGTTTTATTGAATTCAGTGGGTTTGAAATAAGGAACTTTAACCTCATTTATTTTTTGGGTAAAGTCAGCCCAAGTTGTATTATAAAATTCATTAACTCTTTGCTCAGCGTTTTGTGCTGCCTGCTGTGCTTGCGCCCAAAGTTGTTCCTCTGTTTGAGTAGGACCGTTAGGGCGACTGCGCAAATAACCGTAATGCTGTCTGATACGATCAGAAACACTGGAGGCGGCCTCAGCCGTAATGCCTTGTCGGTCGTCTTGTTTACCCACATAAAGATCCTGTAACTCGGTCAGGGTCTTATCGAGTTGTTTTATTTCATCGAGCAAGACTTGATGATCTTTTTCTTCCTCTCGTTTAAGGTCTTTTTCGAGGCGTTCTAACCCCTCTTTATCGGCTTTAATTTGGCTCAAAATATCATTTATTTCTGCCGTAAGGCTTTGAGCGGCATTCATCATGGCAATAGTTTGTGCTGCGCCTTCGGCACTAATATTTTGCACTCGAGGATCGGGATTCACAGTAATCAAGCGTTTTTCACTAATGTATTTCGCCATATCATTTTGACCCAAAGAAAGTACAGCTTCATATTGACCCGGGGCGAGATAACCCCCGCCAGATTCTTGTTTTGATGCTCTAGGATTTCTTCTGATCCATGTCCCACCTTTAGCATCCATATACCAGGTCCAATGGTAAATTCCGTCTTTTTCGGGTATTTCCTGCTGTAGTGTGCGCACCAAATTATCTCCTTGATATATTTTTAAAAATAAGGAGTCCTTAACTTCTTTGCCTTGAGCAGTGTCTTTGGTGCTTTCCAGTATTTTCTTGATTTCTGCCTGATTGATCCAATAACTCAGGGAGACGCCACCTGGCCGATTTTCGCCTTGAAATAGGGCATCTGCACCAAATCGACTGCCTGTGGGCTGCTGATAAGAGGCCTGATAACCCTCTGGAGGACTAAAGAAACTCAGGGGCTGTGTCAAGATAGTTTTGTCCATGGCCAAGGCGCGTAGGGGACGGATATCGTCCAAAATCCAAATTGATCTTCCAAAGGTCCCAATGACTAAATCGTGCTCTCTAGGATGGATCAGTAAATCGCTGACAGGTACTGTAGGAAAATCGTGGGTCCATTTTGTCCATTTTTGTCCAGCATCTAGCGAATAATACAAGCCATCATCGGTCCCTAAAAACAACAATTGATCGGTCATTGGGTCTTCGACGATACTCAGGGCGAAACTACCCACATCCTTATCGTCTGCAATGCGTTGCCAGGACTTGCCGTAATCTTGAGTTTTATAAACGTAGACACCATCATTGAGTCTTCTGTAATCATTGGCGACCAAAAGTGCGGCTCCGGGTTTTTTATTTGAGGCTTTTATTTGGGTAATCCAACTGCCATTGGGCAGTCCTTTAATGTTATTTTCCAGACTTTGCCAAGAGGTTCCGCCATTTTGAGACAAGTGAACCCTTCCATCATCGGTGCCGACCCAAAGAATGGCTGGATTTAAAGCAGAGGGTTCTATCACCAAAATTGTGGTGTGGTTTTCTGCACCAGTAGTATCCATGGTGAGTCCGCCACTCTCGTCTTGCTGTTGTTTTTTTGGGTCGTTTGTGGTTAAATCCGGAGAAATAATTTGCCATGTAAGGCCTTTGTCGGTGCTCTTGTGCACAAATTGTGAACCGAAATAAAGTGTTTTTGGGTTTACCGGATCTATATTAATAGCACTGTTCCAGTTAAATCTCAAGCGTACATCAGGATCAGGATGGGTGGGACGCACTGAATAATTATTCCCAGTGAGATAGTCGTAGCGGGAGACATAGCCTTCTTGACTCATGCTCCAGCCAAATCTTGAATCCTCCGGGTCAGGAACGACGTCAAAACCATCTCCAAAGGAGATTTCTTGCCAATAACTGTTACGGATCCCTTGGCGCTTCCACACATAGGCTGGACCGCGCCAGCTTCCGTTGTCTTGCATTCCACCATAGACGTTATAGGGAATGTCCATATCGGCTGCAATATGATAAAATTGCCCTACAGGTATGTTGCCCATAAATCGCCATGTTTTTCCTCCGTCTCTGGTTAAGTTTAATCCGCCGTCATTGCCATCGAGCATGAATTTGCCATTAGAAGGGTGGATCCACCAAGCGTGATGATCGGGATGTACCCCGTTGTCTACCCCGTAGGCCGGCATGAGTTCTTCGAATTGTTTTCCTCCATCAATTGAAACATTGACATAAGTAAAGACAGAATAAACTTTATATTCATTTTGAGGATCTACATAAATATCGGAATAGTAAAAAGGACGATTGCCAATATCATTTTTGTCATTGACTAATTTCCAGGAGCCACCGCCATCCTCACTCACATAGAGTCCATTTTTTTTGGCTTCGACCAAAGCGTAAATACGCTCAGGATTACTCACGGCAATCGCCAGTCCAATGCGCCCTAAATCCCCTTTGGGCAAACCCTCTTTTTCTGTAATTTGTTTCCAGTGGTCCCCACCATCATGGGTGATGTAGAGTCCCGATCCTGAACC
>OMJU01000142.1 GCA_900299425.1 Candidatus Rokuibacteriota bacterium | reverse complement strand
TTCATCATTAACTTAATCACCGGATTTAGCGTACAGAGTCTCGCGTCTTTAGGGGCGGCTTCGGCCATGATTTTGTTGATTTTCAAAGACACTATTTTGGGCTTTGTGGCCAGTATTCAGGTCTCGATAAATGATATGGTCCGTATTGGCGATTGGATTACATTCTCTAAATACGGGGCTGACGGGACGGTTATTGAAATTAATCTGGCGTCGGTTCGGGTGCAGAATTTTGACAATACCTTTACTACGATCCCGACCTACAGTTTGATTGCAGATTCCTTCCAAAACTGGCGTGGAATGCAAGAGTCAGGCGGTAGACGCATCAAGCGATCACTCATGATCAAACAAAATTCAGTGCGCTTTTTGACTCCTGAAGACGTCGACTCTTTTAAAAAAATTGCCCTGATTAAGCCCTACATTGAACACCGCGAAAAAGACATCGCTAAATACAACACCCAGCATCAGGCCGATAAAACACTATTGATCAATGGACGTAACCAAACTAATTTAGGGGTCTTCAGAAAATATGTCGATGCTTATCTGCATGAAAATCCTGCCATCAATAAGGATTTATTTTTAATGGTTCGTCATCTCGCTCCTACAGAACAAGGTCTGCCAATTGAAGTTTATGCCTTTAGTAGTGACAAACGTTGGGAAAATTATGAGCACATTCAGGCCGATATATTCGACCATCTCATTGCCTCGGTTTCTTATTTTGGATTGGAGCTGTATGAAGCGCCTTCATCAGGAGATTTAAAGGCCTTAAAACTCTAAAGTATGAATGATCGCGATTCCCAACTCATGACGTTACGTCCTGAGTTAGGCCAAGTAAAAACCCATGACCAAATGTCTGATCAAGAGTATTTTCAAAATCAGACCCTCCGCCCTATTTTAAAGCTTCAAAATGAGTTGATTTTGGCCCTATTCCGCCATTATGTCGATAAACACAAAGGGGTTTTTTATGAAATTTCACCAGAGCGCAAAATGGATTATATCGAATCGGCCATTCATAAGGACATGAAATTTCGCAACATTCTAAAGGGATTGGTATTGGGTCAATTTACACTTGAAGAATACCAAAGGTATAGCGCTGATTCTTCTGCCATCAACAAGCGGATTCTTTCTATGATTAAAGAACGACTAAAGAATCAAGTTCAATTGCTTCACCGATAATTTCATTTAGCGACTAAAGTTTGCTCTGGTGATATATCGGCAAATATTGATTAGGATCGAAAATTTTTTTTAAATATTTAAAGTATTGGTTGTCAGTTGTAAAAAGGTTGTACCTTTAGTAGAACAACCTAATAAATTTTTATGCACAACTCACAAAAAACAACGACTTGGTTCTGGGTCTTGGGTGTTTTATTTTTTATATGGAACGCCATGGGTGCCATGGCCTATTTGGGACAGGCTTTAATTACACCAGAACAATTAGCTTTATTGCCTGAAGATCAGAGAGCTCTGCTTGAGATGACTCCAGCCTGGGCAACCTCCGCTTTCGCTATAGCGGTATGGGGCGGACTTGTTGGAGCTATACTCATGCTTTTACGTAAAGCTTTCTCGCAACTTATGTTTATGGCCTCATTTGTTGGTGTCTTGGTGCAAATGTTTTACAACTTTTTCATCGCTGGTGCATATGATGTTTATGGCCCAGGAGGACTGATTATGCCTGTAATGGTATTGATTATCGGTATCTACAGTATATATTATACCGGTCAGTGCAAAGCAAACGGTATATTGCGTTGACCAGCGCGTTTAGGTTTGGGTAATACGCGCAATAAAGACCTGGGGCATGCCACATTGCTCTAAATAAGTTTAAATTTCAGCTGATTTCTGGATAAAAATTGAGGTCTTGAGGCTTGTAATACTTTATCAAAAGCGCGATTTGACCCAAATGATAGTTCAGGTGTTCCACACCGTGTATGCAGGCTTCAAGCCGTGTCATAGTAAAGGTTTGCACATGGTAGATTTCACTCCAAGAAGCTGTGGGCGTTTCTTTTATGAGTGCTTGCGCTTGTTTTAATTGAGAAATTAAGACAGAGGACAACGCTTCCAAAGTGATGTCGGGTTGTGTTTTGAATTCATCCGCACGTTGACGCTGGTCTGCTTGACCACTGAGATTTGTTACAATATACTGTCTTAAGTTACCAGTCATATGAGAAAGCTGGACACCGATACAGGAAATCTGTGTATTGGGCTGCTGCCAAAGCCATTGTTGTTCTATTTTAGGCAGGGTCAGCAGCAAAAGGCGCTGAAATTCTTCAAGTCGCCCGATTAGTGAATTATTCACTGTATTTATTGCCCTTTGTTTCAATTTATACTCCAGCTAAATTCTATGACCCAGTAATGAGTTTGCCCCATTCATTTTTGTAAATTTAGACAAAGTTTTTCGTGTCTCAGAATGAGGGGTCCTGTTAAAAAAATTTTATTGCTCATCGTACTTTGGTCTGGATTTGGCTTTGCACTCAATCAGTATCTTGAGCAACACCCAAAGGAGTCTAGCTCGTCCTCCGCATTTGACGCGTCTTCTTCAGCTTTAGCGCCGATCGCTCAGAATGAAGAAACAACGGAAAATCCACAGACTGTCTTGAGTGATGAATCTGAGTTGAAAACTGAATCTGAAACAGGGACTTCTGCTGAACTACCCATAGAATCCCCTCAACAAAGTAGCGTTTCTGAGCAATCATCTACCGCAGTTGAAAATAAACCCTCCCAATTAAGTGCTGCTGAATCAAATTCATTCTTGAGTTTGGGGCCTGAAACGCTGGATATTGTGCGCAATACCCCTGAAATTCGTTGGGAAAATAATTGGGAGGCTATAGTTGACCAGTTGGCCTATAATATGAGTATTAAGCCCGAATTAACTTTGGAAATTATAGGGTATTTCGATGCAAGTGAACCCATTGCTAACCCAAACTTGGGGATTCAACGCAGTGTGCGCGTAAAGAATAAATTAGTGGCCGCTGGCTTGAATTCTGAGCGCATAAGCTGTCGCGGTGATTTACAACGACTGTTTAACGCCTCCTCCCCTATGCCTTCTTTGGTGATCAGAGTCTCTGAGCCTTTGGAAGAGCGCTCTGGAACTAAGCAAACGGAAAGTCAAATTACCGAGCAATCAAATTTGCCAAATCAAAACAATATCAATCGGAATTCGCAGCAAAACAATAGTGTTCCAGAACGTGCTAATCCCATTTTGCCAAAATTCCATTCGGTGGTTTATCAGCCCACATTTTCTGATCAAGGGATAATGGTAGATACTAATTTGATGAATTTGATTCCCGGAATCAGGCAGTGGCTTGCTTTGGATACAAAAAATTACTTAGAGGTATGGGGGCACACAGATCACGTGGGCCATGACCAAGACAATTATCGATTGGCCTTAAAATGGGCTGGCCAAGCCCGTACTTTTTTTATTGAAAAAGGAATTGACCCCAATCGCATTAAAGCCTTTTCGGCTGGAGAACAACAACCATTATACACCAATAACAATTTACGCGGTCGTCAAAGAAATCGCCGCATTGAATTGATATTTAAATTTTAACTACATGCATCTCACTTTACTGGATTGGGGGCTTATTGGCCTATTTTTTGTCATATTTCTCATAATCGGCTGGCGGGTATCCAAACGTTCAGGAACCAATACCAAAGAATTCTTTCTTTCGGGTCAAGATATGCCTTGGTGGCTGTTAGGAATCTCAATGGTGGCCACCACCTTTAGTGCAGACACGCCAAATTTAGTGACCGATATAGTGCGCCAAAATGGTATTTCCGGCAATTGGGTGTGGTGGGCTTTCTTGCTCACAGGAATGTTAACCGTCTTTGTATACGCCCGTTTATGGCGCCGCTCAGAAGTCTTGACCGATTTAGCGTTTTACGAAATGCGTTATAGCGGCAAGGCCGCAGCTTTTCTTCGCGGTTTTCGTGCGATTTATTTAGGGGTATTTTTTAACGTCATGATTATGGCGGCAGTGTGTTTGGCGGCGATAAAAATTGGGGGGATACTGTTTGATCTTGAGCCTTGGGAAGCCGTAGTCTATGCTTCAGTAGTGACGGTACTCTACAGCTCTCTAGGCGGTTTACGCGGTGTTATTTTTACGGACTTTTTACAATTCATTGTGGCAATGGTCGGCTCTATATGGGCCGCTTATTATATCGTTCAGTTACCACAAGTAGGTGGTTTAGACGCCTTGTTGGGCCACGCTAATGTTGTGGATAAACTCAATTTTTTACCCGATTTTCAAGATCGTGATACGCTTTGGACCCTTTTACTCATTCCAATCGCAGTTCAGTGGTGGTCTGTTTGGTATCCTGGAGCAGAACCTGGTGGAGGGGGTTACGTCGCCCAAAGAATGCTTTCTGCAAAAAACGAACGTCATGCTGTAGGCGCAACATTACTATTTAACATTACTCATTATGCCCTCAGACCATGGCCATGGATTCTTATTGCACTAGCCTCCTTAGTGCTTTATCCAGAACTCTCAGACATCAAGGCTGCTTTTCCCAATGCAGCAGAAGGTCATGATTTAGGTTATTCAGCCATGTTAACCTACCTACCTCCTGGCCTACTCGGGCTTGTGGTGAGTTCTCTTATCGCAGCATTTATGAGTACGATATCGACGCATTTGAACTGGGGTTCTTCTTATATCGCTTTGGATTTTTACAAAAGATTTGTACGACCACAGGCCAGTGAGAAACAACTGGTTTGGGTAGGACGATTATCTACGGTCCTTTTGATGGTCTTGGCGGGTCTACTGGCTCTGCAGTTTCAAAGCGCTTTAGACACCTTTAATATTCTTCTACAAATTGGCGCCGGGACCGGATTAATTTTTATTCTGCGCTGGTTTTGGTGGCGTGTTAATGCCTACAGTGAAATCACCGGTATGATTGTTTCCTTTGCTTTGGCTTTGGCCTTTGAGTTTTACGACTTTGGTTTTGACGCCACAGACAAATTGCTTTGGGGCGTCGGAATTACTTCCTTGAGTTGGATATTGGTCACTTTATTGACCCGTCCCACAGATGATCAAACCCTAACAGCGTTTTACAACAAAATCACGCCATATGGTCGTGGCTGGCATGGATTCAAACAAAAAATGGAAGCTCAAGGGCAGCAACTAAACGACACAAAGGAGCGCTTTTCTGGTGATTTGCTGCTTTTTTTACTCGGGGTCGCTTTAGTGTATTGCGCCTTGTTTGGCACCGGCTATGTCCTTTATGGACAGTGGACGGGAGCGATTGTATTGATTGGTATCGGGGCGATTTGTGCCTTTTCTATGGCCAAAATATTCAAAAGTCGAGCCAACTAATCCCCCACTAGAGCCAAGAATAACCGATACTAAGTGTGGTCATTTGGGTGCGCCCTTCTTGTATAGTAGGCAGCGATGGAATGCTTACAGAACCATTAACTCGTGTTAGTCCAAAGCTATATCGCGCTTCAGCTCTAAGCCCCAAAGGAAGATCAAGCCCGAGCCCCAAAGTGCCTAGCCAATCTACAGTGTCTGCCTCGATATTATCAAAGACCTGCCCCACTACACTAGTTTCATCGTTAAGTAAAATACCCAATTGTGGTCCTGCGTGAATATTAAGATTATCGGTAATGTAGTATTTTAACACTACTGGAATACTGATGTAGTCTAGATTAAAATCTTGAACAATATCCGAGTAAGTAGCCCCTACCTCGGCCCCTTGCTGGCTATAAAGGGCATCGACTTGAAAGCCCAGTTTATCCCCTAATCGCGCTCCAGCAAATAAACCTGCTGACAATCCTGTACGTTGCTCAAAATCCTCTATCCCAGATACATTAGCAAAGTTAAACCCTAGTTTAAGTCCAAAATCAAGACCTTGGGCGTTTGTAGTGCAGAAGATCATTAAAAGCAAAAGCGTGGCTAATTTTTTCATATTCCAAAATTTTTGTTGTTCTAATTTAACGCAATTAATTTTAAATAGGTATTGCAAAACTGTATTTTCATCGTGATATTTATATTCAAAACAATATTCAGTGGTACAATTACTAATGAGGATCGTGGGGAATACTAAAATTTCAAAAATTTGAATTGGCCACAGTCTATAAAAGCATTTATTCAATACCTGAAAATTGAGCGTGGACTCTCCGAGAATACCATCAAGGGGTATCAGGCCGATTTAAAGAAACTTGCTGATTGGTTGGTGCAAAGTGATACCGCGCCTGCCCCAGCCAAAATAGAATTAGATTTATTACAAGATTTTGTCTATCAACAAGCCAAAGTTCTGCACCCGCGATCGCAGGCGCGGCTAATCTCTAGTTTAAAAGGTTTTTTTAATTTTTTAGTGTTTGAAGACCTCAGGGCGGATAACCCACTCACCTTGATGGAAAGTCCAAAAATCGGGCGTTACCTACCAGACACACTTACTGTTACAGAAATTGACGCTTTAATTGCAGCTATTGATTTGGGGCATCCTCAGGGAGAGCGCAATCGTGCCATGCTCGAAACCCTATATGGTTGTGGGCTGCGTGTCTCGGAATTAGTGTCTCTTAGACTCTCTGATCTGCATTTCGATCAAGAATTTATTAAAGTTACAGGAAAAGGTGATAAACAGCGTATTGTGCCCATTGCTCAATCGACTATGAAGTACATTAATATTTATGTGCTTGAAATTCGCAATCACTTGACAATCGACTCGGCCTTTCGCGATACCGTATTTCTGAATCGTCGTGGCAAAGGACTTACTCGAGCTATGGTATTCACTATTATCAAGGATTTAGCCCAGCGTGCGGGGATTCATAAAAAAGTAAGTCCACATACCTTTCGGCATTCGTTTGCCACCCACCTGCTGGAACACGGCGCAGATTTGCGTGCCATACAACAGATGCTCGGACATGAAAGCATCACAACCACGGAGATTTACACACATGTGGAGACCGCCCATTTGACCAAAGTGATGAAACAATTTCATCCGCGTAAATAGTTTGAAACAATTTTGATAACTTACGTGACAAGCCAGACAATTCAGAACTAAAAATAATTCGATGAAAAGCATCACCCTGACACAAGACATACAAATGCCTGCCCTAGGATTGGGCACTTGGAAAGCACAAGGACAAGAGGTCGTGCAAGCAATATTAGAAGCCATAAAAATGGGCTATCGCCATATTGATACGGCCATGATTTATGACAATGAAGTTGAAGTAGGACAAGCCATTGCCATGGCCATCAATATGGGATTTTGTAGTCGTGAGGATCTTTTTATAACCTCTAAACTATGGAATGACCGACATGAACCGCATGAGGTACTTCCTGCCCTTGAAGCCAGTTTGGATCGGCTTAAAATAGATTATTTGGACCTATACTTGATCCACTGGCCTATTGCTTTTAATAGTGGTGTAGTACTGCCAGAGTCGTCCGCGGACTATCTGCCATTAGATAAAGTACCTTTGGTAGATACTTGGCAAGCCATGCTGAAGGCAAAACAAACGGGTCTGACAAGAGCCGTCGGAGTGTCTAATTTCACTGTGGGCCATTTGCGTTTATTGGAAGAGTGCGACTCAATGCCAGTGGTAAATCAAGTGGAAATGCATCCATTGCTGAGCCAAGAAAAATTACGCACTTATTGTCAGGACAAAGGCATCACACTTACCGCTTACGCTCCACTAGGTTCTACGGATCGCGCTGAAGGCATGAAATCTTCGGATGAGCCAAATTTATTTGGGGTCGCAGGCATTGAGGCAATGGCAAAAAAATACAGTTGTTCCCCAGCTCAGATTTTGATTAGTTATCATATATGCCGTGGGGATTCAGTAATCCCTAAGGCTGTTCAAACATCGCATTTAGCCGATAATCTTATGGCTACTGAAATAGATTTGGAACCAAACGACATTCAAACTTTAAGTAAATTAAACAAAGACTACCGCTTTATCAATGGGCACTTTTTTGATTGTCCAGAGCAGGGCTATAACTGGGTCTTTGGCAATGATTAATCAGGGCAAATTGGTACAACTCAATGCCTCATTCTTAATTAGCACCCTAGACTACCCGTTTATTTAGCGATATTGACCGCCCTTGTTTCGCGAATCACAGTGACCTTAACCTGACCTGGATACGTCATGTCTGTTTGGATCTTTTGAGAAATTTCAAAGGATAATTGAGCAGCTTTATCGTCGCTGACTTTTTCGCTCTCCACAATAACGCGAAGCTCGCGACCTGCCTGAATGGCATAGGCTTTTTCGACGCCACCAAAACCAAAAGCGATATCCTCGAGATCTTTAAGTCTTTGAATGTAAGAATCCAGCACTTGACGACGAGCTCCAGGTCGTGCTCCACTAATCGCATCACAGACTTGTACTATCGGAGACAAAAGACTTGTCATTTCGATTTCGTCATGGTGCGCACCAATGGCATTACACACCTCAGGTTTTTCTCCGTATTTTTCTGCCCACTGCATCCCTAAGATGGCATGTGGGGTTTCAGATTCAGTTTCTGGAACTTTACCAATATCGTGCAAGAGTCCTGCCCTTTTGGCCAGTTTAGCATTTAATCCAAGTTCTGCCGCCATAGTGCCACATAGGCGCGCTACTTCTCTCGAGTGATGCAATAAATTTTGTCCGTATGAAGAGCGATACTTCATGCGACCTACCGCTTTGATCAGTTCAGGATGCAAACCATGGATGCCTAAATCGATGACCGTGCGCTTGCCTACTTCGATGATTTCAGCTTCGATTTGACTGGTTGTTTTCTTTACTACCTCTTCAATACGTGCAGGGTGTATCCGCCCATCAGTAACGAGTTTATGTAAAGAAAGGCGCGCGATCTCGCGGCGCACAGAATCAAAACAAGATAGGATGATTGCCTCGGGAGTGTCATCTACTATAATTTCCACTCCAGTCGCCGCTTCTATCGCGCGGATATTGCGTCCTTCACGACCGATAATGCGTCCTTTCACATCGTCATTCTCTAAATTAAATACCGAGACACAGTTTTCAATAGCTTCTTCCGTACCAATGCGCTGTATGGTGTTGATAACAATCTTTTTGGCCTCTTGCTGAGCCGTCATTTTCGCTTCTTCCAGGCTATTTTGAATATAGGCCATAGCGTCGGTCTTTGCTTCGCCTTTAAGGCTCTCTACGAGTTGAGCTTTAGCATCTTCTGCGGACAGACTAGAAATCACCTCGAGCTGCTCAATTTGGCTTTTGTGTAGTCGCTCGATTTCTCCCTCCTTTTTTTCGAGGAATGTCATCTTTTCCTCAAGATCTGCGCGTTCCTTTTCTAAAGAGGCGTTGAGCTTTTTTTGTTGCGCCAAAGTATTGGATACTTGCGATTCTTTATCCCTTGTGCGCTTTTCCGCTTCAGCTATTTTTTTATCTCGGCTTAATATGACCTTTTCATGTTCGACCTTGAGTTCTATGAACTTTTCTTTAGCCTGTAGGATTTTTTCTTTCTTTAGGGCCTCAGCTTCTACTTTGGCTTCTTTGATAATGCCATCAGCGGCACGTTTAGCAGAGTTTAGTGCTTGAGAAGCACTGTTTTTTTCGATAATTTTTGCGATCACAAAGCCTATCACTAAGGCAATTACTGCGGCCGCAATTGTGGGGATATATGATTCCATAATTGAACACTGAATAAAAAAAGCCTATACCGATAAGTGTATTGAATAAACTCCTTAAAACAAGTTTGAGGCTAATGCGTTGATCAAGGATCCGTGACTAGGACGGCGTGCTTTAACAACACTAACTCACCTCTTTTAAAGAATCTCTGTTGAGTTTACCAAATAATATATCAATATAGGCAGTTACCTGAATATTTTAAGAACGTCACTTTAGTAGCTCCAGTACCGCTTGATCTAAGGCTTGAAGACGGTGTTCTATATCCACCAAATCTTTTCCGGCGTCGAGCTCTTTTTGTTCAACCTGAGCGGCAAACTGAAGGGCACACATGGCCAGAACATCCTGTTTGTCACGCACGGCATAACTTTGCTCAAAGCGTTTGATCATTTCTTCAATGCGTTTGGCGGCCTTTCGTAGGCCCTCCTCCTGCTCCGCTTGTATGGTCAATGGATACAAACGGTCGGCAATGGTCAACTTTATTTTAAGCGCCTCAGCCATTAAATCTACGGTGCCAAATGTGCGATACATTGTTCTATATCGCGCACTAAAGCGTTTATTTTGAGTTTTGTTTCTCTTTTGTATTGGTCGCTGCCAAGCATCGCATTGGCCATTTTTAGCTCTTGGTTTATTTCTTTCCACTGATTTAACTCGAGGGCTTGACTTTGGAACTCCTGTTCCAAATTATTAAAGGCCTCTGACATGAGCTGATGGTCTTTTTGCAGCGCTTCGTGCGCCTCAATCAACTGATGCAGCTTTGATTCTAGTGAATCAACAATGGTTTTGAGTTGAGCCATTCAATGAACATTACAACACTTGAAACAAAGTTAATAAAACTTGTGCGATGCAGGGTCTAAGCTTCTGTTAATTCTCGAAATTTTTGTAATATTTGTTTCCTGAGGCACGTTAGTATGACAAAGCTTGATCATTTGAAATATACTCGAGGGAATTACTGTATTTGGACTAGGAGTCTAAATAGCTTATGCTTAATATTTTGTGGTTTTTTGCTCAGTGGTTTGTCATCAAACACTCTGATGGCACAAATGTCTATGGACCTTGAATTTTCTTCTCCCCTAGAAGGAACATTGAGGCTCTCAGGAAATTTTGGAGAATTGCGCGGCAGTCATTTTCACGCTGGTTTAGATATTAAAACGAATTTGAGTATCGGTAAACCTGTATATGCGGCTGCTGATGGCTATGTCAGTCGTGTGAAAGTCGCCCACTTTGGTTATGGAAAGGCCCTTTATTTGACTCATGAGGGTGGATTTAGTAGTGTTTATGCCCATTTAGATCGATTTGCAGAGTCCATTCAAGAGTATATCAAAGAAACCCAGTATAAAAAGGAGCAGTTTCAAGTTGAACTCTTTCCTAGTCAAGACAAGTTTGTGTTTAAACGGGGAGATTTGATTGGCTATTCAGGCAATACTGGCAGCAGCGGCGGGCCTCATTTGCATTTTGAGGTACGTGATCCGCAGTCGCGCCCTCTAAATCCATTGAGTTATGGTATTCAAATCGACGACGCTCATGCGCCCCAGCCCACTGCCTTGCGCTGGTATCCTGTGTCAAATTCAGGATTAAATTTAGAGGAAGAGGGTCAAAATTTGGCGCTCACTCCGATAAATGATCACGAGTTTTTGGCTGAAACTCTTGAAACTTCGGGATGGATAGGTTTTGGTCTCGGGGTCTATGATAAACAAGATGGTTCTGCCAACAAAAATGGCGTTTATCAAATGCGCTGTTCCCTCAATGGCAGTATGGTTCAGGATATTGTTTTTGATCGAATTTCTTTTGATGAAACTAAATACATGAATCGTCACATGGATTATCTGCATTATCAAGAGCGCAAGCAGCGGGTGCAGAAGTTGTTTCGCTCCTCGAACAATCCTCTGGGTATTTTAAAAAGTCTCGAAGGAGATGGATTTGTTGAGATTAATCCTGGTGCTGCCTATACCTACACCATCGAACTTTATGATTTTAATAGGAACAGAACGTTAATTACGGTGCCTATTGTTGGGGTCGAGAAAAGTGATAAGACCAAAGAGCAGAGTTGGGAAAATGGCCCAGACGCAAAGAATCAAAGGGCTGAACTTATTGAAATCCCCCACTCCGCAGCCACAAGTTGGAGTGAAGGCAATTACAGCGTCTTTTTTCCAAAAGAATGTTTTTATGAGTCCACAGCGCTTAGCCTATCTGTTGCTTCGGAGCAATTGCTTTTGGATCAGGATCGTTATCCGCTCTTTAAACCTATTAAAATCACCTATCGCGGTGATCATCTTGGTGAAGATGACTTAGCCCATGCCTACATCGCCCGCTTGGATCAATACGGCAAACCAATTCATCAAAACACTTCACGCAGCGGCTCTGTGCTCCAGGCAAGTGTATCCACTTTAGGCAAATACGGGGTGTTTTTTGATCGCACCCCGCCGTCCATCAGCATGAAAGCCCCAGATGAAGGACAATGGTACAGTACAGCCAAAAAACTAAAAATCACTATTAAAGACAGTGAATCAGGCATCGCCGATTACCGCGCCACCATTAACGACAAGTTTATTTTGATGGAGTACGATTATAAAACCAATAGCCTGACCTACGATTTTAGTGATGCTGTGATCAGTGAGGCGGCCCATAATTTAAAAGTGGTTGTTCTGGATAATGCTGGAAATAGTGCTACTTTTGAACGACTTTTTTATCGCAAGGCCAATGATTAAATCCCTTAAAAATCTATTTGTTGTTGTTTTACTGACGCTTCCTCTTTCGATGCTAAGTCAAAACGCGACCCTCAAAGGGATAGTTTTTGACGATCAAGGCAACACGGTTTCCGGGGCCACGGTCTCATACGCGAATCAAGGGGTTGTGACCGATCGCAATGGGGTTTATGTGCTTGAAATCCCAGCAAATACTAAGATTACAGTTACCTTTTCGTATTTATCGCTCAAGACACTTTCTTTTGCTTTAACGTTAGCCCCGAATGAGGACTATGAATTTAATCCAGTGATGAAGTCAGATATTGAGGTTTTTGGCGAACTTGTTTTGGACGTCAAAAAGCGAAAACTCATCGAAGGAATTCAGAGCTTTTCACCAGAAATGGCGCGTAAAATGGTTGGGGGCAATGCGGGGGTCGAAGCCGTCTTGATGTCTTTACCCGGCGTGAGCGGGAATAATGAACTCAGTACTCAGTATGCTGTGCGCGGGGGTAATTACGACGAGAACCTAGTCTACGTCAATGAAATTGAGGTGTACCGCCCGTTTCTTATCCGCAGCGGACAGCAGGAGGGTCTTAGTTTTGTCAACAGCCAAATGACCGCCAATGTTGATTTTTCCGCCGGTGGTTTTCAGGCAAAATACGGGGATAAACTCTCCTCTGTATTAGATATTACTTATCGTCGCCCCACAGATTTTGAAGCTTCGGTCGATCTGAGTTTGCTGGGTGGCCAGATCACATTGGGCGATAAATCCGAAGATGGTCGCTTTACAGCCCTGGGCAGCGTGCGTTATCGCGATAACAGTCTTTTTGTCAACGCCAAAGAGACTGAAACTAACTTTCGTCCGCGCTTTACAGATCTACAATCCTATTTGACTTATAAGGTTTCTAACAAACTTGAACTCGGGTTTCTCGGTACGGCCTCGATTAACGATTATCAATACGAGCCCCTGACGCGCCAAACGAACTTTGGTACGATTCAAGACCCGCGGGCCCTTTTAGTCTTTTATGAGGGACAAGAGGTCGATCAATATCGCACTGTTTTTGGAACATTTAAGGCGACTTACGTGGTCTCAGATAATTTCACCACTAAGTGGATGGCTTCGGCTTACCAAACGGCTGAGCAAGAGCACTACGATATTTTGGCCCAGTATCGATTAGGTGAAGTCAATACGAGTATCGGTGATGAAAACTTGGGCGATGTGGAATTTTCTGAAGGTATCGGGAGTCAGCTTACTCATGCCCGAAACGATTTGGAGGCCCTGATCGTAAATATCAATCATCGAGGGCAAATTCAGTCAGGGGCGCATCAAGTTGAATACGGGGTAAAGTATACAAGTGAACGTATCAAGGATCGAGTTTCTGAATATGAAATCATCGATTCTGCAGGCTTTTCGATTCGACCCCCACTCGTGGATTTCCAGAACAATCAGCCTTATGAGGTTTATGACAGCCCTATTGTGCCTTTTAATGCCAGCAGTGGTGAAAACGACGTGGAAATTTCGCGTATTTCTGGATTTGCGATGTGGAGTTATCGCGATGAATGGAATAACGGAGAACTTTATTTAAATGCCGGGGTGCGTACCCATAATTGGCAGGTCAATGATGGCGTTAATCCAGCAGTTACACAAACCGTTTTTAGTCCCAGAGCACAAATGAGTTTTAAACCTTTTGGCCCAAAGGACCAACTGTTTCGACTCAGTGTCGGCGTCTACCACCAGCCTCCTTTTTACAGAGAATTGAGAAATAGACAAAGCCTGGTGGTTCCTGAGGTTAAAGCCCAGCAATCCATCCACTTCGTGCTCGGTCATGATTATAGTTTTAATCTTTGGGAACGACCTTTTACCCTGAACTCTGAAGTCTTTTACAAAAGTCTCACCGATGTCAATCCTTACACCTTAGAAAATGTTCGTTTGCGTTATGCCGCAAACAATAACGCCGTTGCATATGCTTATGGGCTAGATATGCGTTTGGCTGGAGAATTTGTGCCGGGCACGGAGTCTTGGGTGAGCTTTGGCTACTTAAAAACCGAAGAAAACATTGACGATCGAGGATATATTTTTCGCCCTACTGATCAGCGTTTAAAGTTTGGGGTCTTGTTCCAGGATTATGTACCTGTAATGCCTGATCTGAAGATGTATCTCAATATGGTCTACAACACGGGTCTTCCCGGAGGCTCCCCGAGTTATGCCGATCCGTATGATTTTCAGACTCGATTGCCTGATTATAAGCGTGCTGACTTAGGAATCAGTTATGATTTAGTGCATGATAAAAAACCTGGGCAAGGGTTATTCTCGAACTTTAAAGACTTTTCAGTAGGTGTAGAAATTTTCAACATTTTTGACGTACAAAACTCCATCACAAACACCTTTGTGCGGGATGTTTATACCAAAGTACAGTACGCCATTCCTAATTTTCTTACTCCGCGAATTTTTAACCTCAAGCTAAGCGCTGGTTTCTAAAAGTGATTTAAGGCTTTCTAGGGCGAAGTCAATATCCTCAGGCGTGTTGAACATAGAAAACGAGAATCTCAGACTCGGCATCATGGGTACCCCAACTTTATCCAAAGCTTGCAATACGTGAGATCCGCTACTGATCCCGCTTTGACACGCACTACCTTGTGAGCAGGCCACGCCTTTCAAATCGAGTTGAAAGAGCAGCATAGCCGATTGAGCGGCATCGATGGGTAGGCCGACATTGACCAAAGTATAAGTGCTGTTTTGCAGATCACCACATCCTCCATTGAGCCGGACCCCTTTTAATGCTGAAAGTCCCTGTATAAAGCGCTTTTTAAGCGACAGTACGTATGTAGCTTCTTTATCTAGGTGCTGGTAAGCGTATTTAAGGGCTGTATTCATACCGGCAACTGCATAGACAGGTTCTGTTCCAGCACGCATCCCTCGTTCTTGACCGCCACCGAGGATCATGGGGTTTAATCCCGAGCCTTTTCTGATAAAGGCAAATCCTACGCCTTTGGGACCGTGAAACTTATGAGCTGCCACGGCAGCAAAATCCACTGGAATATCGGCAAAATCGATATTGTAGTGTCCTATCGATTGTACCGTATCACTGTGCAATAACGCCCCGTATTGCTGACACATCTCAGCCACTTTTTTTAGAGGAAGAATCACGCCGATTTCATTGTTGACGTGCATCAGACTCACAAGAATTTTTTGACCTTGATATTTTTTAAGTAAGTCTTCTAAATATGATAGATTAACAGCTCCTGATTGATCAATAGTGACTAATTCTAAAGCGATCTTGTATTCATCAGCCAAAGCTTCCGCCGTGTGTAAAACCGCGTGGTGTTCTATTGGACTGGTAATCAAAACTTGAATGCCTAAATCACGAACAGCCCCTCTTAGAATTAAATTATCGGCTTCAGTGCCACCAGAGGTAAAAATAATTTCTCCCGGATGGGCATTGAACAATTTAGCGATATCCTTGCGACACTGCTCTAAAATGGCCTTGGACGATTGACCAACATTGTGTGTAGATGAAGGATTGCCGTATTCATTTTGCAAAACTTCTGTCATGGTTGCCACCACTTCCGGTCTTAACGCCGTGGTCGCTGCGTTATCCAAATATACTTTGGGCATCAGTTGTTATTTGTTTCAAAAATAAAATATTCACCCAATAACCAATAATCATTTTCTCGATTTTCTGTTACTTTGTTAAGATGAAAAGAATATCAGCATACAGAACAGTTTTGTTCTTGCTCTTAGGGCTTATATCGATCACGGCTTGTGATGATGGGGATGTAGCGGTTCAATCCTTTGACTTTGATAATCAACCTTTGTCCTATTGTGATTCCGACCAAAGTATCCTTTTTTATGTGCGCAATAGTTCTGGTACAGAAGCGGTTTTGGCTGATTTAACCATAAATCTCAATAATTTACTCAGTGCAGGCATTTTGAGTTATGATCTTGAGGGAGGAAGTAATGAAGTGGCCTATAGAATTTTCGACGCTTCCGCTGGTCCAGAGTATTTTTGTTCTGCGATTCCACCCACTACGCCTAATGTGGTAGAACAATACACCGCCGTTTCTGGTCGTGCAGAGCTTTTGGTAGTGGTCAATAAGGATGATTTAGATGGTATCGCAACAGATGACGAATTACCGCTAGATCAGGATACTGATAACGACGGACTTTTTGATTATTTGGATTTTGATGACGACGGTGATAATGTCCCTACCGCGTTTGAACTAGATGCATTCAATACCGACGGAGATAATAACCCACTCACGAATCCATTAGATACGGATGAAGATGGTATTCCAAATTATCTAGATAATGATGACGACGGAGATGGTATATTGACCATTGACGAGGATTTAAATGGAGATTTAGACCCAACTAATGATTTTACCGACCCGAGTGTAGGGCCTGATTATTTAAATTCAGAAATAAGCTTGATTACCCCTCAGCCATTTTATCGCGAACACGATTATCAAGTAGTAAGCAGTATTGATTTAACGCTCTTTGATTTAGTGCTTACGGCATCAGGTCGTGAGGTGATTAAAGAAGTATTGTTTATGGGTTCATTGCCAAACTTCTTGACCAGCACCATCACCCAGACTCCTGTTCGCGATTAATGCCCTATCCTAATCCGCTTGTCTTAGGATTAAATCACTACCTAGAGTTTTGTAATCGATAAACCTCGATGGCTCCTGCACCAAATTCTACAGGGTCTGCGGGGTAAAATCTTATCTCTTCGTACCGTCTAAATAAGGTTTCTAGTTCAGCTTTTAGTACCCCCTCTCCTATGCCGTGGATAAAAACGATACGCTGCTTTCTTTTACTCAGGGCCCACTCGAGTTGATTTCTCGCAGCATCTATTTGAAAATCTAGAATGTGCCATGGATCAAGGCGCTCTGGATTATTTGCCAGTTTCTCGATATGTAAGTCGACAATCATTGGTGGTGGCCCTGATTTTTCTCTTGGTTTACTTTTTTTCGGTGTTTTTATAATGTTGTCCGAAGCTTTTTTCTGATGCATACCACTGAGGTCTTGGGCAGCTAACCATTTTTTGGGTTCAACCACGAGATCTTCTGGGGCAAATTTTATGGGAAACCCTTCCTTAGTTTCTACAGTTATTTCTGTGCCTACTGAAATAACAACCCCAGATAAAGCCTCATTAATCGCTGAGACGTGATCCCCTATTTGAATTTTGTTTGTCGCCATGAACCTCTTGTATATAAATCTTGCAAAGTTAATTACGGATTTTATTTGGTCACTAAAACAAAAGCGTTTTGTTCTTTGACAAATGCGACCATTGTTCTTTATAATGAACTTAATTAGAGCTTAAAGCCTTCTGAATCTGAAAAATAATTTTACAAACATCGGCCACAGTTATAAGAAAATACTTACGTAAAACAAGGCATAATAACATTTGTAACCGAAAACGACGGCGTTGTCTCGTACAAGATGTCCGTTATGAATCGTTAAGCAATTCCGTTTTTCAATTAATTACAATGTAAAAGACCGCCTAACAGGGGTCTTTTTTATTCAAATTCCTTTAGTGTTTTTACGATGATGTCCACGCACTCCCTTAGCTGAATTTCATTCATGACAAGTGGCGGAGCGAATCTGATGATGTTACCATGGGTTGGTTTGGCCAAAAGCCCGTGATCTCTCAGGCGCAAACATATATTCCAAGCTGTATCGCTTTCTTCACTGTCGTTAATTACAATGGCATTCAAAAGACCTTTTCCTCGAACCAGACGCACCACCTCAGAACCTTCGATATATTCTTGCATCAGGGCCCTAAACAAGTTGCCGAGCTTGTTTGCATTTTCGGCGAGACACTCATCCTTAACTACATCTAGTGCCGCCATGGCGACTTTTGCAGCAACTGGGTTGCCCCCGAAGGTCGATCCATGCGAGCCCGGGGTGATCACTTCCATAATCGGTTTATTAGCCAGTACTGCCGAAACAGGATAAGCTCCTCCACTGATGGCTTTCCCTAGAATCAAAATATCTGGTTTAACCTCAGGGGTATCACTGCAATCGCGATTAGGGCAGCTACAATTGCCACAAGAGGCCAGTAATTTACCCGTACGGGCAATTCCTGTTTGTATCTCATCGCAAATCATCAAAACATTATGTGCATCACATAGTGCGCGTGCTTTAGCTAAAAACCCTTCAGCGGGCACATAAACTCCTGCTTCCCCTTGAATGGGTTCCACAAGAAATGCTGCCACATTGGGATTAGCTTTAAAGACTTCTTCTAGAGCTACCTCGTCACTGTAAGGGACTTGTATAAAACCAGCAGTAAATGGACCGAAGTTTTTTCTGGCACCTTCATCATTAGAAAAAGAAATTACTGTCGTCGTGCGTCCGTGAAAGTTGTTCTTACAAACAACAATCTGTGCCTGATTCTCTAGGATCCCTTTTTTCTCATACGCCCAGCGTCGCGCAATCTTAACCGCTGTTTCCACTGCTTCAGCGCCCGTATTCATAGGTAAAATCATATCGAATTTGAAATATTCTGACATGTATTTTTCATAGGTACCCAAAACGTTATTATAAAAAGCACGTGAGGTCAAAGTCAACTGTTGACTTTGGTCCGTGAGGGCCTTAATAATCCTTGGATGACAATGCCCCTGGTTAACCGCAGAATAAGCCGAAAGAAAATCGTAATACTTTTTACCGTCTACATCCCAAACATATACCCCTTCGCCTTTTTCTAAAACTACAGGCAATGGATGATAATTATGGGCTCCGTAGCGATCTTCAAGATCTATATAGGACTGTGCGTTAGAAGATTGACGCTCTTGCATAATTGTACTGGTTAAAATATTCGATAAAGTCTTTGTATTTGTGAGACTATTGGACTTGCAAAATAATGAATTTTGCCCTGAAATTCTCGGAAAGCAATTACTTTTGTGTCATGGGTAAACGATCAAATCGAAAAATATTTACCGAGGTTCGCGTCCAAGATGCAGGGGCCAAAGGAAAGGCTGTAGCCAAAGCGCCCGATGGCCGTGTGTTATTTATTAATAATGCAATTCCAGGTGATGTTGTCACGGTGCAAACCACGAAACAGCGGAAGGCTTATTTCGAAGCTACAGCCATAGAATTTCATGAATACTCAAAGGATCGTGTACCAGCGATCTGCCCTCATTTTGGGGTCTGTGGCGGATGCAAGTGGCAGCATATGGACTACCAAAAGCAACTTTTTTACAAAAACAAAGAAGTCCAAGATCATTTAAAGCGCATTGGGGGTATAACCCCAGAAGAAGTATTGCCTATTCTAGGCGCTCCTGATCAGTTTTATTACCGCAATAAAATGGAGTATTCCTTCAGCAGCCAGAAATGGTTAACCAGAGCCCAAATAGAGTCTGATCAGGTAATCGACAATAGAAATGCTTTAGGCTTCCATATTCCGGGGTTTTGGGATAAAATCTTAGACCTCAAAGAATGTCACTTACAAGACGCTAAAGGAAATGAAATTCGCGATTTTATCAAGCATAAGGCTCAAGAACTAGACTTAATCTTCTTTGATCCTCGCGCCCAAACCGGACATTTGCGCACTTTGATGCTGCGCAACACAACTCTCGGTCAATGGATGGTTCTTATTCAGTTTTATGAGAATCCAGGCCCGCTTAGAGACCTACTCCTAAAATCAGTGGCCGAGGCCTTCCCCGAGGTAAATTCCTTGCTTTATGTGATCAACCAAAAAGCAAATGATACACTTTACGATCAGGACATTGAGGTTTATCAGGGCAAGGATTATATCGAAGAAGCAATGGGTAACCTGCGTTTTCGCATCAATGCCAAGTCCTTTTATCAGACTAATTCAAAACAAGCCATAGGCCTTTACAATATTGTCAAGGAATTTGCCGGACTTACAGGAGGGCAAGGCGTATATGATTTATATACAGGAACAGGTACTATTGCCCAATATTTGGCGGCAGAGGCTAAATGGGTCGTGGGCATCGAGTCCGTTTCAGACGCGATTCAAGCCGCTAAAGAAAATGCCCAGCGTAACCATATTGAGAACGCTCAGTTTTTTGTGGGCGATATGAAAGAGCTGTTTGATAAGAATTTTATCGCCAAACACGGTAAAGCCGATGTTGTGATCACTGATCCGCCGCGAGATGGCATGCACAAATCGGTGGTGGACCAACTCATCGCACTTGGGGCCCCACGGATTGTCTATGTGAGCTGCAATAGTGCGACTCAAGCAAGAGATTTGGCACTTATGAAGGAGCACTACAAGGTGGTTAAGTCGAGGGCCGTGGACATGTTCCCACAGACACATCATGTAGAAAATGTTGTACTTTTAGAAAAAATCCAATAACTGTAAGAAAACAAAGCTCGATGAGGCGTTGGTTTAATTTAGTAATCCCTGTTATAGCTCTGACCGCGGTCCTTTGGTCCTGTACTAAAGACGATCTATGCAGCGGAGAAACGCCTACCACACCCCTAATGATCATTGAATTTTTGGATTATACCGACCGAAGCACACCCAAACCTACTGATGATTTGGCAGTTAGATTACGCGACACAGACAGTACGTTTGTTTATTCAGGGATTTCTGATGTTACCCTTGCTTTGCCCTTAGATACTGAATCCGATCAAAGTTTATTTTATTTGATCAATGAGGCCAATTCTGTAGAGAATCTAAACGTGGTCACCCTTGATGTGTATTATCAACGTCAAGATCAGTATGTGAACCGTGCTTGTGCCTTTAAGACTATTTACACAAATATGGCCTTTGAATCCGATCAAACTCCTGTGAGCTGGATCCGGGATATAGAATTACTCACCCCAACTGTAGAAGATGCGTCTGTACACATGTATATTTATCATTAGTCTGCTGACTGGGGTTACGGGATTTGCTCAAGAGTCAGAGCAGAATTCAGGCCAAAGTTCAGAGCAGAATTCAGAGGTACTTTACGAGGGAACCCTGCCCAAAGAGCGGCTTGAGAATAATTCTGAGCAAACCATTACATTACAGGCTGGTGACAGCATAAACGAGATCGCTGAGCCGACTTTGGACCCCTCAATGTTAACGGCTTATGGATTGCGCATTGGTGGAGACCTATCTAAACTACTGCGCACGGCTTTAGATCCGAATTACTCTGGCTTTGAAATAGTGGGCGATTTGCGCTTTAGCAAGCAATTTTATGCTGCAGCTGAATTGGGTTACGAAGAGCGCTTTTGGTCCGAGCAAAATCTAGAGGCCCAAATCAATGGGAGTTATCTTAAAATCGGGGCTGATTTTAACGCTTATCGCAACTGGACCGGCATGAATAATGGGATTACCACGGGCCTACGTTATGGTTTGAGCACCTTTACAAACACACTTCTACGCTATCCCGTTTATACCACTAACCCGACTTTTCCCAGCAGTATTCGTGAAGATAATGTCGCCCATTCAGGACTCACAGCGGGTTGGGTGGAGTTTATTTTGGCTATCAAAACCGAATTATGGTCTAACCTTTATTTGTCTTTGAACTTGCAGCTCAAGCATTTGCTCCACGAAGATGAACCGGGGAATTTTGCAAATTTGGTGATTCCTGGATTCAATAAAACCAATGATTTTAGTGCCTTTGGGGTGGGATATGGCTATACCCTGACCTATTTCATCCCCGTGTTAAAGCGCTAGGCATTAGTTTATTATTGCTTACTCGCTTTTTTACTGCCCTGATACATGCTGTATTGCACAAATTTAGCCGGGAGTTTGCCGTTGTAGACTTTTATTTTTTTCGACGGTCTAAGCCCCACAGATTTTAACGCTTCTTCATTCGAAGTAATCAGCCAAGCCTGACTTCCGGGATAACCGCGTTTGAGCGTGTTGCCAATATTGCCATAAAACTCAGCCACGTCATCAAGACTAAGGCGCTCATCATAAGGCGGATTAAACACTAAGTGCCAATAGCGATCGCTGGGTTTTTCACTACCAAAGAAATCTCGGTGTTCTACCTGAATAAAGTCAGAAAGGTTTGCGGCTTTGATATTGGCCTTTGCCTTGCTCAGTGTGCGCATATCACGATCCATGCCCATGATTTTTACAGGAACTTCTCTAATACGCTTGATGAGTGCCTCTTCAATAGTCTCATAAAGATCTACATCAAAGTCACGCCACGACTCAAAACCAAAGACATCGCGATTTAAATTAGCCGGAATATTAGCCGCAATCAAGGCTGCTTCAATCAGTAGTGTACCGCTACCGCACATTGGATCCATAAAATCACTTTGACCTCTATAACCACTCATAAGAATAAGTCCTGCGGCCAAAACCTCGCTAATCGGCGCCAAGGCAGTTTCGACGCGATAGCCCCTTTTGTGCAGCGAGGCGCCTGAACTGTCCAAAGAAAGCGTGCAGATGTTACGGTCGATATGTATATTGATTCTAAGGTCTGGCCGATCCAAATCGACCGAAGGGCGCACTCCAGATAATTCCCGAAATCGATCCACGATTGCATCTTTGGTCTTAAGCGCGATATATTGAGAATGGGTGAAATACTTAGAGAACACCGTGGCGTCTACGGCCAAAGTCCCTTCAGCCCCCATGTATTGTTCCCATGGGACTTCTTTGACCTTGTCATAAAGGTCCTCTTCCTTAAAGACGTTAAACGAGGCTATGGGTTTTAGTATTTTAATGGCGGTACGGCATGCCAAATTGGCTTTGTACATAAAGCCTAAATCGCCTTCAAAAGAAACATTACGTACCCCAGGAGTTACATTAGAGGCTCCTAAATCACGTAATTCCTGAGCAAGTATCTCTTCAAATCCGAAGAGTGTTTTGGCCAGCAAGCGATAGTTTTTTCCCATAAATCGATTCGTATCGCTGACAAAAATAGCCTATTTTAGCCAGAGTTATGACAGTCTTGCTACTCCTTCCTTTTTTGGCGATCATCCTTGGGTATTTGGCGGCACGAGCCATACAGCGTATGAGTCCTGGAGTCAATTATCTTTTGGCCTTTTCTGGAGCATTCTTACTGGCTATAATATTTTTTGAACTGTTACCCGAACTATTTTCATCAGGGGACCCTAATATCGGCGCGGCCCTAATGTTGGGAATGCTGTTGCAAATTGCCTTGGATTATTTTTCCAAAGGGGCTGAGCACGGCCATGTGCATCACGATAAATCCTCAAAAAGCTTCCCGCTCGCCTTGTTTTTAAGTCTTTCGGTTCATGCGCTTATTGAAGGGTTTCCTGTGGCTCATTCGGATCATGTGCTTTGGGGTGTGGTGATCCATAAAATCCCTATTGCGCTGATTTTATCTCTATTTCTTATCCAAAGCAGTCTCAGCGCCACCAAACAAGTTTTATTCTTGTTCCTTTTTGGTTTGATGACTCCGCTTGGGACTTTTGCAGCCTTAAACATACCAGAGCTCATGCCACACCGATACTTTATTGACGCTCTAGCTGTAGGGGTATTTTTACATGTGGCCACCACTATTTTGTTTGAAAGCAGTAAGGACCATCAATTCAATCGCATTAAACTCATGGTGATATTGGCCGGGGCTTTGGCTGGTTGTCTTATTTGATTACTCCGTAGTTTTTAGTGGTATTAAATAAAAAATGCCCGACTCCTTCGGGCATTTTTGGCTGGACACTATTTTTGGGGTACAATGACCAGCAGAATTGAAACTAATTCTCTATTCTTAACGCATTTAAAATTAAGTACAAAAATGTTTCGAAGTAAAAAATTTAGTGGAAACAAGTGGATCCACTATTTTTTCTTGTTAGCCCAATAGGCCTCTAGCTCAAGTATATCAATGGATTCGGAAGGATTTTGTCGTTCAATCAATCCATCGCGAAATCCCCTTTGCAAAATGTCTTCGATATAGTAATCTTCTTTATTTTCAAAAGGCTCGTAAGTACTTTTTAGTTCGATATCGAACCAATGTGCCGTTTGATTGTACCAAAAGGCTCGCCATCCTGATCTATAATCCTTGATTAAGTCAAAAGTACTTTGACCAGTTTGTCGGTGGATCAGTTTTACCAGTATGCGTCCTTCAGCGCGGGTAAATTTTCGCAAGGTCTCATAAAATTCTCCTTCGATATATTTCTGGACTTGTCGTACGTATTTTTTGCGCTTGCTTTTACTTTTAATATGCTTTAAACGCTCGTCCATTGCATCTAATCGCTCAGCAGCTAATTTTGCATAGGGCCAAACTTTAAGGGTGCGTCTGCGCAGAATAATATATTTACGTCGCTCGGACATATCTTTAAATGAGAGCCTTTTGAGTAGCACGACTTCATTGAGATCGATGTGTTCACGTACCAAAGAATCCCCCTGTAGGATATAGTAAAACGGTTCCTGATCCAGAGTGTCATTGCTGCGCTCTGGGACGCAAGTCGCCTGTGTTTTTTCATCGAATTTCGACGCTACTGAATCTACCTTAACTTCAGGCTTAGAAAACTCCATCTTTACTTGGGCCGCTGCAGACTGTGTTATAAATACCAAAAACAGCACTACAAGAGTTGTATAGTACCTGGATTGATGCCCATACCATGCACCAGTATAAGACCCGCGCGCTCTATGGAGCATAAAAGACTGGTGTGGGCTGATGTTTAAAGACGTTAACACTTACCAAAAATAAGCATTTAAAGCCCTTCCGCTTGTGAAGAATTTGCTAATTTTAAGGCTCAAAATAAATCGCTATGTCCGCTTCAATATTGACAAAAGAATCTTTAAAATTTTTAGAAAACTACCTAAACAATGCCTCTCCCACGGGTTACGAGTGGAGCGGTCAAAAGATATGGATGGATTATCTGCGGCCTTATGTGGATGAGTTTATTACCGATACTTATGGAACGGCCGTGGGTGTGATCAATCCTGAAGCGCCCTATCGCGTAGTAATTGAAGGTCATGCCGATGAAATCTCATGGTATGTCAATTATATCAGTGACAATGGTCTTATCTATGTGATTCGCAATGGCGGTAGCGACCATCAAATCGCACCTTCAAAATTAGTAGACATCCACACAAAAAAAGGAATTGTTAAAGGAGTCTTTGGATGGCCCGCAATTCACACGCGTAAAGCCGGTAAAGAAGAAACGCCAAAACTCGATAACATTTTTATTGATGTGGGTGCCGCTGATAAAAAGGAAGTAGAAAAAATGGGCATTCATGTGGGCTGTGTCATCACCTACCCCGATACTTTTCACATCATGAATAAGGACAAATTTGTCTGTCGTGCTTTGGACAACCGAATGGGAGGCTTTATGATCGCTGAAGTGGGGCGACTGTTACATAAAAACAAAAAGAAACTACCCTTTGGACTTTATATCACTAACTCGGTACAAGAGGAAATTGGATTGCGCGGTGCAGAAATGATCACCCAGCGCATTAAACCTCATGCTGCTATTGTGACTGATGTGACCCATGATACGACGACTCCGATGATTGATGCCAAAACTCAAGGTTATGCCAAGATTGGCTTGGGCCCTGTGATTGCTTATGCGCCTGCAGTACAGCAAAAACTTAGAGACCTAATCGTGGATACGGCTGAAAAAGAAAAAATCCCTTTCCAAAGAGCAGCCAATTCGCGTTATACAGGAACCGATACCGATGCCTTTGCGTATAGTAATGGCGGAGTGCCCAGTGCCCTGATCTCATTGCCGCTGCGCTATATGCACACCACCGTAGAAATGGTGCATCGCCAGGATGTGGAAAACGTGATTTCTCTTATTTATCACTCGTTGCTGAACATGAAGGCTGGGGATACTTACAGTTATTTTGATTAAAGGATCATTAGATACAAATGGTACTTCAGGTAATACAGGTACAGCAATTTGAGCAATTGACCGCAATACCTTCAATCTCGGCTTAAGAATTTTACTGATGAATCTACTGAGATCTGTTTTAGTTTTTATGGCCTTACATCTTGTATTTGTACAAGTTACGCTGGCTCAAGTAAAACAGAACTTTAAATTAGCTACAGAGGTCTTGTACGGGATTTCAGCCGAGGCCAACGACTTCTTTCCTGAGCGTAGCCCACAGTTCAGTTTTGTTCTCGGATTGGAACAGCGATTGGATTTAACTAGTAAGTCACTGGATCAAAATCCTAAGATTGGCCTACTGGGTATGTATACTGACTTAGGCAATACCGAGCTCTTGGGTCACTCCTACGCACTGATTCCTTATGTCTCCTTCCCTGTTTTTGGTAAGCATTGGTCTGGCAGTAGTCTGCAGTTTGGATTAGGAGGAGCTTATTTTGATACGCGCTTTGACCCAGAGACTAATTTTTTCAACCAGGCGGTCACCACAGATATTACTTGGGCTTTTCGTGGCGGTATGCATCAAGCACTCTGGCAAAACGTGTATGGCTTGATGGATATTGGACTGGTCTATAACCATCAATCTAATGGGCATACAAAATTGCCTAATCAAGGCTTGAATTCTTTTTTGATTTCGCTGCGTCAAACTTGGGATCAAACAGAATATCAGAGTTATGGAGCATCTCTCAAGAAAAATGAACTGCCTCAGACTGAGGAATCTTTGGGTCTAAATGAAATCCCTCAAACAGAGGAATATCTCGAAGCGCGTTTTGGTTATGGTCAAAATGTACTGGCCCTCGCTTTTAATGATCTGCGCCCAGTACGAACCGTCTCGATCACATGGGGAAAAACCCACAAGGGTTATCTGCGCTGGGGTATTGGGGCTTTTTACCGTTTTTACCAGCACTACCATGATTACATCAAGGGCAATGAATCCTTGGTGCGTCCGGGGCAGGAATTTGAAGGTTTTCGTGTTAATCCATGGCGTTATGCCTCGAACTTGGGGGTACACCTCAATGGAGAAGTATTATTGGGACATTTTGGGGTAAGTACTCAGCTGGGTGTTAACTTTTATAAACCTGCTTACGGGATTGATTGGCGCATCAATGAAGGCTGGGATTATCCGCCACGGGAACTCCCTCCTAACTGGGTGCTGGGGGAATATAACACCAAATACAAACTTAAAAAGCTCATCAGCTCGCGACTGGGTATTCGCTATTATTTATGGGACACAAGATCCGATATCAGGGCTTCAAGGTCAGCGTCATCATCGCGATCTGTATCCTCGTCATCATCGCAATCTTTGTCTGGCTCACGATTACTTTCCGGTTCGCCTCGGAACGGGCGCTCCCAAAACTACACCATGCGCTTTAACCCCTTTATCGGGGCACACTTAAACGCGAATTTGGGTCAAGCAGATTTTACTGAATTGAGTTTTGGGGTGATTTGGACGCTTGGTTCAAACTAATCTCATGACTAAAAATAAATGTCAATTAGGCTGTATAAGACTTAATCCCAGAAATTATCGCTGCGCTAGATATTCCCGTACATTTCGATCAATTCGGGCAGCAATATCCGACACATCTGCCTTTTCAAACGGCATACCGGTGATGTTCTCATAAAGCTCAATATAGCGCTCCGAAACAGACTCGATGTATTCATCACTCATAAAGGGCACGCTCTGCCCTTCTAGACCCTGAAATCCATTGGCAATGAGCCATTGGCGCACAAACTCTTTAGAGAGTTGTTTTTGGGCTTCTCCCCGCTCTTGACGCTCAGCATAACCTTCGACATAGAAATAACGAGAAGAATCTGGTGTGTGAATCTCATCGATCAGGACAATTTTACCGTCTTTGGTTTTGCCAAACTCGTATTTGGTATCCACCAGAATGAGGCCCCGCTTAGCAGCAATCTCAGTCCCTCGCGCAAATAGCGCCCGTGTGTAATTTTCCAAAACTTCATAGTCTTCAGGACTCACTATACCACGAGCTAAAATATTCTCACGAGAAATATCCTCATCGTGGTCTCCTTTTTCGGCCTTGGTGGCTGGGGTAATGATCGGCTCAGGGAAGGCGTCGTTTTCTTTCATGCCGTTTGGCATGGCTACACCGCAAAGCTCACGGTGCCCCGCCTTATATTGACGAGCCGCATGACCACTGAGGTAACCTCTTATAACCATTTCTACTTTAAAGGGTTCACACGCCATACCCACCGATACGTTTGGATCTGGTGTGGCCAGTAGCCAATTCGGGACGATATCCTGGGTGTCGGCCATCATTTTAGTGGCGATTTGATTCAGCATTTGGCCTTTGTAAGGAATACCCTTTGGCATGACCACATCAAAAGCGCTCAAACGATCTGTCGCGACCATCACCAGCAAATCTCCTTCTAATCGGTAAACTTCACGGACTTTTCCCTTGTACACAGAAATCTGTCCGGGGAAATTAAAATTCGAATCTATTATCGTTTGGCTCATGATGTATGATGGGATATTGATTTTTGTTTGTAACGCGAGTAACCTTTATAACTTGGTGATTTAGGACTAAGTTTTAATTTGCCCCGTAACTGGTTTTTAATTTATTATGTCCCGTGATGATTTTCAATAGAATTATAGGCGGCGATGACTTCTTTGACTAGTTTGTGACGAATCACGTCTTTATCGTCGAGATAAACCATCCCGACTCCTTTGATGTCTTTTAAAATAAGTAACGCCTCTTTGAGACCAGAAGTGGTGCGCCGCGGTAAGTCGACCTGACCAGGATCACCAGTAATCATGAACTTGGCGTGCTTACCCATACGCGTCAGGAACATCTTCATTTGGGCGTGGGTGGTATTTTGTGCCTCATCCAATATCACAAAGGCATTGTCTAGGGTGCGTCCACGCATAAACGCCATAGGGGCGATTTGAATCACTCCATTTTCGATATGGGCCGCTAGTTTTTCTGCGGGAATCATATCACGCAGAGCGTCGTAAAGCGGTTGCATGTAGGGATCTAGCTTTTCTTTGAGATCACCAGGCAAAAAACCTAGGTTCTCACCGGCCTCCACAGCTGGACGCGTCAGGATAATGCGTTTGACTTGTTTTTCTTTAAGCGCTTTTACCGCCAAAGCCACACCAGTATAGGTTTTACCCGTACCCGCTGGACCAATAGCAAAAACCAAATCGTTTTTACTCATTTGAGAAACGATTTTCTTTTGATTTAGGGTCTGGGCTTTGATTTGACGACCATTTACACCGTGGACCAGTACGCGGTCGGTAGACGTGTCTAAATCGAATTTGGCGCCTTTTTCACTGGTTAGAATACGTTCTATGAGGTTTTCGTCTATACTGTTGTATTTGACAAACTGCTCGAGGAGTGTGGTCATTTGTTGGTCAAAAGTCTCCAGGATTTCCTCATCACCATAGGCCGCAATCCGGTTGCCTCGCGCGACGATTTTTAGTTTGGGGTAATACTTTTTGATTAGATCAATGTGTGCATTTTGATGCCCAAAAAAATCGCGGGCACTGACGTCGGTGAGTTCCAGAATGATTTCGTTCAAAAGCGGTCCTTTTTAGTGGGGGTTAATGTTCTTGTAAATATAGTTTTTCTCTTGAAAAAAGTCCCTTACTTTTGTTGTGGTTGTCATAAAAAATATCAACAATTCATGGCTTTGCCCATCATTACATTAACCACTGACTTTGGCGAAAAAGACCCTTATGTAGGTGCAGTTAAAGGCGCTATGTATAGTGCTTTAGAAGGGGTGCGTATTGTTGATATCTCCCATGGAATTGCGCCTTTTCATATCGTAGAGGCGGCCTATGTTATTCAAAACGCTTATCGCAGCTTTCCCAAAGGCAGTATTCACATCATTGGCGTTGACGGAGAACTTACCCCAGAGAATCGTCATATCGCGGTGAAACTCGATGGACATTATTTTATTTGTGCTAACAACGGGATTTTGGCCTTACTCTCAAGCAGCATACGCCCAGAAAAAGTGGTGGAAATCAATATTCATGAGCATATGGAAAGCAATTTTCCAGTTCTTGATGTCTTTGTAGCGGCTGCTTGCCATATCGCTCGAGGCGGCACTCTAGAGGTGATTGGTAAAGCGACCAAAGACCTCAAAGAGCTCAAAGGGATTCAGCCTGTGGTGAATGTCGAGCGCAACCAAATTGTGGGTACTGTGATCTACATCGATAATTACGGCAATGTGGTGATTAATGTGCAGCGGTCCCTATTTCAAGAGGTGGCCAAAGGTCGAGAGCCCGTAATTGCTGTGCGCAAATTCCGCATAAAAAATATATACGAGCGTTATAGTGATGCGATAAATTTTGAAGTACCAATTGACCGTCGCGAAGAAGCCGGAAAAGAACTCGCCATTTGGAATTCATCGGGCTTTTTAGAATTAGCGATTTACAAAAGTAATCCGACTTCTGTAGGTAGTGCCTCTACTCTGTTTGGATTGGAGTATCGCGATTCGATTACCATTAGTTTTTAGTTTAAATGAACCCCATCCTAAGACAAACCTTCAGTAGTTTTTTCGCTCAAGCAGCGGCACTATTGCTGATGGGTGTTTTTGTGCTAGGGGTGGGCACTTACTTTTGGGTGCTTCCCGGCGATCAAAACTTATTTGATGCAGGCTTTGGGGATTTGACAGAGGTTTTTAAAGTTTTGCCTTGGGGTGTACTTCTGGTGATCGCGGCATTGAGTATGCGACTTTTTAGTCCAGAGCGTCAGAGTGGAACACTGGATCTTTTGCTTACCCGACCTGTTTCTTTATGGTCGATTGTTTTAGGGAAATATCTTGGGGCTTTTGGGGTTTTGTTATTGCTTTTAGTCAGCACCATATCCTATCCCCTGACCATGGATACTTTGATCAGTGGACCTTATGGGTTTGATTGGGGCTTGTATTGGAGTGGTTTTAGTGGTTTGCTGCTGCTTAGTGCGTTTTGGCTATCTCTTGGGGTGCTTTGCTCTGTGATTATCGCGAATGGGCTGGTGGCCTTTATGCTGACCTTATTGATCGGTGCAGGGGTTTATTTGATTCCTGGAGTATATGGTCCTGAGTCCATTTATTTCGAATTTACCTCAGGTCTTTGGTCTGCAGCGGGTGCAGGTTATTTACTGGCACTTAGTTTTGTCCTGCTTTTGGTGAGTCGCCAAGTATTGAGCGCTTTTGGAGGCAATAAACAAAGATGGACAGGGCTTTTAAAACCCGGTACCATCGGTCTTGCGGTCGCAGTAATCAGTCTTAATTATGGGCCTAAATGGGACGCCACAGCCGATGGACGTTTTACCCTTTCTGAGACTACACAGGAAGTCTTGGCCGGCCTAGACCAGCCTGTTTTTGTGGATATTCTTTTGGCGGGAGATTTGCCGCTTTCATTTGAACGCTTAGCTCAAGAAACTCAGGCCTTGCTCGGTCGATATGGGGCGCAAAATGACTTACTTATATCGAGTATGGATCCGACCGAAATGGCCAATAGCGATCCTGGGTTAATCGATGAGTTAGCTAGCTTTGGCATACAGGCAAGTCATGTAACGGTGCAACGCAATGCTCGACAAGAATCGGTGCTCCTCTTCCCCTATGCCATGGTCACTTATGGAGGACGTACAGTGTCGGTACCACTTTTAAAGAACGCTTTGGGGGCTGATATGCAAGAGCGCATTACGGAGTCTGTGCGCCATTTGGAATATGCCTTTACCGATGCGCTGATACAACTCAGTCGACCTAAGCTCAAAAAAATAGCCATCATGCGCGGTAATGGTCAAGCGGCCGACCAAAACCTAACGGGTTTTATTGAAGCTATTAAATCCTATTACTTTGTGGGGCCCTTTACCCTAGATAGTGTGGCCAAAAACTCTGCGGGGACCCTTGAAGCCCTTAAAGGTTATGATTTAATGGTGATGGCCGATCCCAAAGAAGCTTTTTCACCTGAAGAAAAACTGGTTCTTGATCAGTACATCATGTCTGGGGGACCCAGTTTGTGGCTGGTCGATGGGGCTCAAGTACCGGAGCTCGATGAAGTCGGACAAACTTTGGCTATGGGCCAGACATTAGACCTGACTGATTTATTATTTGCTTATGGGGTGCGCATCAATCAAAATCTTGTTTTGGATGTGTTTTCAGCCCCGATTACCCTAGCTACGGGCGAAGTCGCTGGTGATTATACTCAGTTTCCTTGGTGGTTTAGCCCACTAGCGCAGGATAATGGTGGGCATCCCATTACTGCCCATGTAGATCCTATAAAACTAGACTATGTGAGCAGTATCGATACCTTAGCTTCAGGTCCTAAAAAAACGATACTCTTGCAAAGTTCTCCACGCAGCAAAACCTTGGGACTCCCCTATGTCATTGATTTGAATGGTGAGATTGACACCCAAATTCAGATGATGCAACAGGCTACGGATGATTACGCCTTAGATACTGATAATACTGATAACACGGTTAATGCGGACATGGACGACTCTAGTGAAAACGAGTTAAAAACTAACCGCCCTTCTGCCTTGGCGGCGTTTAATCATGACGCCCTGCCTATGGGGGTACTTCTGGAAGGCTCTTTTAAATCGGCTTTTGCCAATCGGGTCTTACCTTTTGATCTAAACAACCCCATTAAAGAAAGTCCGAATAATAAAATGGTGGTAATCTCTGATGGATCGATGATCCAAAATAAAGTTCAGCGTGGTGAACCCCTACCACTGGGATATGATTCCTGGACTAAAGCGCAGTTTGGGAACAAAGAATTTTTACTCAATTCAGTCAACTATCTCCTTGGTGACTCGGGACTTATAAACATCCGCAACAAGCAAATCAATGTGCCGTTTTTGGACCCTGAGCATACCCTACAATGGCGCAGTGGCTTTTTGGCCTTGAATCTAGTGCTTCCGCTGCTGCTGGTTGGTGTTTTTGGCGGCGTACTACAATGGCTGCGTTACCGCAAATACGCCCGCTAGTTGTTGATAAGTTTGTTTTCCCTACCGAGGCATTTCAAATATATTTGTGTGTAGACCGAATCTGGCCCATCGGGCCATTTTAAGAACAGTTTGATTTATGAAATTTATCGTTAGCAGCTCTTATTTGCTCAAACAATTGCAAGTGCTGGGAGGCATCATTAATAATAACAATACCCTCCCTATTTTAGACCATTTTTTATTTGATATCAGTGGCTCCACCTTAAAGGTTTCTGCTTCAGATTTAGAAACCACAGTAGTGGCTCAGCTCTCTGTCGAAAGCGATGCTACAGGTCAGGTTTGTGTACCTGCCCGTTTGCTTTTGGATACCCTAAAAACCTTCCCAGAACAGCCGCTTACTTTTACCGTAGAGGATAACCATACCATAGAAATTAGCTCAAATAGCGGAAAATACGCCTTGGCCTACGCCGATGGTGGAGATTTCCCTTCTGCGGTGACTTTAAAAGATCCAAGTACAGCTACTGTGCAGGGTGATGTCCTGGCTACTGCGATCAGCAAAACAATTTTTGCTGCAGGTAATGATGATTTGCGTCCTGTGATGAGTGGGGTGTTTTTTCAGCTGGCTAGCGATGGACTTATTTTTGTGGCCACCGATGCGCACAAACTGGTCAAATACGCCAGAACCGATGCTACGGCGCCTCATTCTGCTGAATTCATTATGCCGAAGAAACCTTTGAACTTACTCAAAGGAATTTTGGCTGGTAGCGAAGAAGAAGTGACCATCGAGTATAACGAGAGCAATGCTAAATTCTCGTTTGACAATATGGAGCTCATTTGTCGTTTAGTGGATGGTAAATATCCCAATTACGAGGCGGTGATCCCTAAAGAAAACCCGAATAAACTCACTATTGACCGCAATTTATTTCTAAACAGCATCAAGCGTGTGAGTATATTCAGTAATAAAACCACACACCAGATTCGCCTGCGTATCGCTGGAGCGGAGCTCAATATTTCTGCTGAGGACATCGATTACAGCAACAAGGCCGAGGAGCGATTGACTTGTGATTATCAAGGCGACGACATTCAGATCGGGTTCAACAGCCGTTTCCTAGTAGAAATGCTCGGCAATTTGACTTGTGACTCGGTAACCCTGGAGCTTTCAATGCCCAATCGCGCTGGGATTCTTACGCCAAGTGATGGTTTAGATGAAGGCGAAGCCGTGACCATGTTGGTCATGCCGGTGATGTTGAATCAGTAAATAAGGAATTCAATAAAATCTATGGAAATGTCAGTATTGCGCAATCAATGCTGACATTTTTTTATGATGTTAACCCGTACTTTTCTCGTGCGCCTTTTTATTTAATGAAAGTAAAAGACCAGCGGTAAAACGGGGCCTCACCGTTTGAGGCTTTGATGGCGTTTAGAATTGGGAAGATAATAGAGACCAGGCCGATTAAAATAAGCATCACTACCCCTAGCCCTAAAAGCAAAATAAGTGGTATGCTCAAAATCGCCCAAACAATCAGCGACAATTGAAAGTTAATGATGCTTTTACCGTGCAGGTCCATGTCTGCGATTTTATCCTTTTGGGTCAACCAAATAATAAGCGGCACAATCAGTCCGCCAAAACCTGTAATGTAGGTCAAAAGCTGTGTTAAATGCGTGATCATGAGCATTTGGGTATCGATTTTCTTTCCTGAAGGGTCTACTGCGTACATGGGTTATGGTTTGGTTAGGTATTTAGTCCTTCAAAAATATTAAAATAATTCCTTACCGATTTCCATAATGTTTGATGACTTGCCCATAGAGTAGTAATGAATCAGTGGTACGCCGGCCTGAATCAGTTCTTTACTTTGGGCAATACACCACTCTATGCCCAGGGTCCTTATGTCTTTATTGGACTGGCATTTTTCCACTCCGGCCACCAAATCTTCAGGCAGATCGATTTTAAAAATTTGTGGCAATAGTTGTAAATGTCGCTCTACAGCGATGGGCTTTAGTCCTGGGATAATGGGCACGTTAATACCAATTTCACGGGCTTTGTCTACAAATTCAAAGTATTTTGCGTTGTCAAAAAACATTTGAGTTACCACATAGTCTGCCCCTGCATCGACTTTTTGTTTGAGTCGTTTTAAATCAGAATTCATCGAGGGCGACTCGTAATGTTTCTCGGGATAACCCGCCACCCCGACACAAAAATCATAAGGCTCAGAACCCTCGACCACTTGGTGCAAATATTTACCGCGGTTTAAGTCCATGACTTGCTTGACCAAATCATGGGCATAGGCATGACCACCAGGGGTGGGTTCAAAGATTTTTTGATGTTTCATGGCATCCCCGCGCAGTGCCATGATGTTATGAATCCCGAGATAATGACAATCTACCAGCAGATACTCAGTTTCCTCTTTGGTGAAGCCCCCGCAAAGTACATGAGGTACTGTATCTAAATTGTATTTGTGTTTTATGGCCGCACAAATCCCCAAAGTTCCTGGGCGCATGCGGGTTATTTTACGGTCAAAGAGTCCATCTTTTTCGATATACACATACTCCTCGCGAGAGGTAGTTACATCTATAAAGGGCGGATTAAACTCCATGAGCGGATCGATATTGTCGTATAGATCCTGTATGGAATTGCCCTTTTTTGGGGGAATGATTTCAAAAGAAAACAGCGTTTCTTTGGCTTGCTTTATGTGTTCTGTAATTTTCATTTAAATGATATTAGGCATGAGCCATTTTTTAGCCTCGACCACAGGGATACCTTTGCGCTGGGCGTAATCTTCTACTTGATCCATTTGGATTTTACCCAAACCAAAATACCGGGTTTGTTTGTGGCCAAAATAATAGCCGCTCACACTCGCTGTAGGCCACATGGCTTTGGATTCGGTAAGGGTGACCCCGATATTCTGCTCTACTTTGAGTAACTCCCAAATGGCATCTTTTTCTAGGTGATCTGGACAGGCAGGATAACCCGGTGCTGGCCTGATACCTTGATAGGCCTCTTTGATGAGCTCTTCATTACTTAAATTCTCCTGAGCGTCATAGCCCCAATTCTCTTTGCGTACTTTATAGTGCAGGTATTCGGCAAAGGCTTCAGCCAATCGGTCTGCCAAAGCTTTGACCATAATCGAGCTGTAGTCATCTAGTTGCTGCTCGTATTTTTGACTGAGCTCATCTGTGCCAAAACCAGCAGTGACGCAAAATGCGCCCATATAATCCTGTACCGCGGCATCTTTAGGAGCAATAAAATCACTTAGCGCAAAGTTTGCGGCCCCTTTAGTCTTTTGGCCTTGTTGCCGCAGGGTTCTAAATACTGTGAGTACCTGAGCGGGATTTTTAGGGTCATAAACTTCTATATCATCTCCTATACTCTGGCTAGGATAAAGTCCAAAGACCGCTTTGGCGCGGAGCAGATTACCAGCGATGATCTCTTTGAGCATTTTTTGCGCATCTTCAAAAAGTTCTGTCGCCTGAGTACCGACAACTTCGTCCTTTAGAATCTGAGGATAACGCCCGTGCAAGTCCCAAGAGCGGAAAAATGGCGACCAGTCGATAAAGGGCAGCAAGGTTTTTAGGTCTTGATGTTCGATGATCTGTGGCCCTAAATCACGGGGAGTAACCGCCTGGTACTGCGTCCAATCGATTTTAAAAGCGTTAGCCCTGGCCTGCGCTATGGTCAAATAATCTTTAGTCTCTTGCCGCTTTAAAAATGAGGCCCTAAAGGCGTCGTATTCAGACCTAATGTCTGCAGTGTACTGCTTTTTTAGATTAGGGTTGATCAAATTACTGGCCACCCCTACGGCTCTTGAGGCGTCGTTTACATGTACAACAGGTGAACTCAGTTCTGGAGCAATTTTCACGGCTGTATGGGCTTTGGAAGTTGTGGCCCCTCCAATCATCAGTGGGATATCGATCTGACGTCTTTTGAGTTCTTGAGCCACGTAAATCATCTCATCGAGTGAGGGTGTGATCAGTCCCGAAAGTCCAATGATATCCACCTGCTCACGCACTGCGGTTTCGATAATTTTCTCGGGCGGAACCATGACCCCCAGATCAATGATTTCATAGTTATTGCAGCCCAGGACCACACTGACTATGTTTTTACCGATGTCGTGCACATCGCCTTTGACCGTAGCCATGAGGATCTTACCCGCAGATTGTTTGGCGCTTTCCTTTTCTTGCTCAATAAACGGCAACAGATAAGCCACAGATTTTTTCATCACCCGCGCAGATTTGACCACCTGAGGCAAAAACATTTTGCCAGAACCAAATAAATCCCCCACCACGTTCATGCCATTCATTAGATAACCTTCGATTACTTCCAAGGGTCTTTGAACACTCTGACGGGCCTCTTCCATGTCCTGTTCGACAAATTCATCG